>NZ_BCTR01000022.1 GCF_002091475.1 Sphingomonas azotifigens NBRC 15497 | reverse complement strand
ATGAACTGGGAGCGAATCCGGCGCTTGAGGCGGAGTGCCCCACCCCAACCCCTCCCCTGAAGGGGAGGGGCTTAGAAGCAATCGCCGCCGCGGTATCCGCCAAAATCGTCCGCTCGGCGAGATCAATCCCGCCCGAATTCTTCCACGCGCCGAACAGCTCCACCGGTAGCGGAATGCTCGGGTGCCGCGTACCGCCCACCGCTGCGATCTTCTCCACCGGATCGGCGAGCAGCTCGGCCTCGCTCAGCTGCTCGTCGGCAAGCTGGTGGACGAAGCTGGAGTTCGCGCCGTTCTCCAGCAGGCGGCGGACCAGGTACGCCAGCAGGTCGCGGTGTCCACCCACCGGCGCGTAGATCCGGCAGTGATAGCCCTGCTCGTTGACCAGCCGCTCGTACAGCCCTTCGCCCATGCCGTGGAGGCGCTGGAACTCGAAGTCACGGGCATCGCCCGCCCAGTCGAGGATGGTGGCGACGGTCAGCGCATTGTGGCTGGCGAAGGCGGGTACGATGTTCCGGGCCGCGAGCATGTCGCGCGCGCAGGCGAGGTAGGAGACGTCGGTCGCCGCCTTGCGGGTGAACAGCGGGTAATCGGACAGGCCTTCCACCTGGGTGCGCTTGATCTCGCTGTCCCAATAGGCGCCCTTGACCAGCCGGACATGCATCGGCCGGCCGAGATCATCGGCCCAGCCGATCACCGCGCGGGCGCGCTTGCCATAGGCCTGCACCGCCATGCCGAAGCCGTTCCAGCCCTTGAGCTCCGGCCGGCGGGCAACCGAGCCGATGATGTCGAGGCTCATCTCCAGCCGCTCGCTCTCCTCGGCGTCGACGGTGAGCGGGATGCCCTGCGCCGCCGATTCCGAGGCGAGCTGCGCCAGCATGTCGGTGAGTTCCGGCACGCAGCGATCATATTGCGCGACTTCGTAGCGCGGGTGGAGCGCGGAGAGCTTCACCGAGATCGAATGCCCTGCCTTGGGATCACGCCCGACCGCGCGGATCGCCTGGAAATAGGCCTCGAAATAGCGCTCGGCATCGGCCTTGGTGCGCGCGGCCTCGCCCAGCATGTCGAAGCTGGCGGTGAACCCCTTGTTCTCGGGCTTCTTCATCCGCTTCATCGCCTCGTCGATGGTGCGGCCCATCACGAAGACCTCGCCCATCCGCTTCATCGCGGCGCCCACCGCCTGGCGGACGAAGGGCTCGCCGGCGCGCGAGATCAGACGGCGCAGCGCCCCCGTCTTCTCGTCGCCGACCAGCGCGCGGCCCAACATCAGGCCCCAGGTCGCCGAATTCACCAGCACCGAGTTGGACTTACCCGAATGTGCCTTCCAGTCGGCATCGCCGATCTTGTCGGCGATCAGCAGGTCGGCGGTTTCGGGATCGGGCACGCGCAGGAACGCCTCGGCGAGGCTGAGCAGCGCAACGCCCTCGGACGAGTTCAGCCGATATTCCTGGAGGAACTGGTTCACCCAGCCGCGGTTCTGCGCAGCGCGCAGGTCGGCGAGCAGCGCGAGGGCATGATCCATCACTCGCTCGCGCGAATCAGCGGTGAGTCGCGCCCGCTCCAGCAGCGGTTTTAGAACATCGGGTTCGGCCGCACGGTGCAGTTTGGCCATCGATTCGCGGTGGTGTGACGGTACGGCAGTCGGCATTTTCCAGTTTCCGGTCGGCTAAAGCTTGCAGCGGGGCGGGTGGCCCCCTTAGATATGGCGAGCTATGAAAGATAATTACGCGAGAGGATAGTGTTGGCTGCGACCGTCGCCCCGCAGGAATTGGCCGAACGGATCGGCGCCGAGCATGTCTCGGACTGGGTGGAGGTCACCCAGGCGATGATCGACCAGTTCGCGGCAGCGACCGGC
Organism: Sphingomonas azotifigens NBRC 15497; assembly: GCF_002091475.1. Taxonomy (GTDB): domain Bacteria; phylum Pseudomonadota; class Alphaproteobacteria; order Sphingomonadales; family Sphingomonadaceae; genus Sphingomonas; species Sphingomonas azotifigens. The sequence continues at coordinate 67,342 of NZ_BCTR01000022.1, read as the reverse complement.
GACCATCAGTTCATCCATGTCGATCCGGTGCGCGCGGCGAAGACGGTGTTCGGCGGCACGATCGCGCATGGCTTTCTGTCGCTGTCGCTCATGCCGATGCTCGCCGAACGCGCCGCCATCCCGGCGATCGAGGGCATGCGGATGGGCGTGAACTATGGGGGGAACAAGGTCCGGTTCCTCACCCCGGTGCGCTCCGGCAAGCGGGTGCGCGGGCGGTTCACGCTCAGGAAGTTCGTCGAGCGCCAGCCCGGCGTGTGGGAACAGGTGCAGGACTATGTGCTGGAGATCGAAGGCGAGGAGAAGCCGGCGCTGATCGCCGAGTGGATCGCGTTGTTCTATGTTTGAAGTTCAAAAAGCCCCTCCCCTTCAGGGGAGGGGTTGGGGGTGGGGGATGATGGATCCGCCAGCCCGCAACTTACAGAATAGTCCCCACCCCAACCCCTCCCCTGAAGGGGAGGGGCTTAAGAATTAGCAAGAGAGGAACCCTATGCGCTCCGCAGTCATCGTTTCCACCGCCCGCACGGGCATCGGCCGGGCCTATCGCGGGGCGTTCAACGCCACCCCGGCGCCGACGCTGGGCGCGCACGCGATCCGCGCCGCGGTCGAGCGGGCCGGCATCGAGCCGGGCCAGGTCGACGATGTCGTGTTCGGCGCCGCGCTTCAGCAGGGCAGCCAGGCGCCCAACATCGCCCGCCTCGCGCTGCTCCGCGCGGGCCTGCCGGTCGACGTGCCAGGCATGTCGATCGACCGCCAGTGCGCCTCGGGCCTGATGGCGATCGCGACGGCGGCCAAGCAGATCGTCGTCGACAATATGGACATCACGCTCGGCGGCGGCGTCGAATCGATCAGCCTCGTCCAGACTCCGCAGATGCGCGTCGAACCCGATCGCGAGCTGATCGCGCTGCACAACGATACCTATATGCCGATGCTCCAGACCGCCGAAGTGGTCGCCGCGCGCTACGGCATCGGTCGGGATCGCTGCGACGAATATGCCTTCCAGTCGCAGCAGCGCACCGCCGCCGCCCAGGCCGCGGGCAAGTTCGACGACGAGATCGTGCCCGTCACTGCGACGATGAACGTCGTCAACAAGGAGACCAAGGAGGTCTCGCAAAAGGAGATCACCCTCGCCAAGGACGAGGGCAATCGCCCCGAAACCACACTGGAGGGCCTGCAGGCGCTGCAGACCGTCCTGCCCAACGGCACCGTCACCGCGGGCAATGCCAGCCAGCTGTCCGACGGTTCCTCGGCCGCGGTGCTGATGGAGGAGAAGATCGCCGAGCAGCGCGGCCTCACCCCGCTCGGCCGCTATGTCGGCATGGCGGTGGCGGGCACCAAGCCCGACGAGATGGGTATCGGCCCGGTCTATGCGATCCCCAAGCTGCTCGAGCGCTTCAACCTGAAGATGGAGGATATCGGCCTGTGGGAGCTCAACGAGGCATTCGCCGTGCAGGTGCTCTACTGCCGCGACAAGCTGGGCATCCCCAACGAGCTGCTGAACGTCAACGGCGGCGCGATCTCGATCGGCCACCCCTATGGCATGTCGGGTGCACGCATGACCGGCCATGCGCTGATCGAGGGCAAGCGCCGCGGCGCGAAATATGTCGTGGTCACGATGTGCATCGGCGGCGGCATGGGCGCGGCGGGTCTTTTCGAGACTCTGTAAGGGGTTGACCGGAGGGTGCGGCGCGCTGCACCCTCCCTCCCATGACAGCAGCCAGCTATCGCGACGGGGTGTCGCTGCAGACCGGCCTCCGCGCCATCGGCCAGAGCTTCGTGTTCCACGGCCGCTCGACGCGCAGCGAACTGACCAGTGCGCTGATCCTGATCGCGATCGGTGAGCTGGTGCTGTTCCTCGCCTTCCACTTCTTCCACCCGCCGACGCCGCTCAACGTCACGGTCTTCTGGCGCCGTGTCGCGGTCGAAGAGGGGCTGGCATTGCTGCTGTTCGTGCCGCTGATCGGGCTGATCGTGCGGCGGCTGCACGATGTCGGCCTGCCCGCGATCCCCGGGCTGCTGCTCGCGGCGATCGGCGTGGCCGGCGAGCTGGACCGGACCCAGGTCGCTATCGGCCTCCATCCCGGCGTGCCGATGCTGCCCGCAGCGGGGCAGGTGGCGCTGCTCGTGCTGGCGGTGGCGCTGTACTGGTCGCCCGCGCTCGGCATCAATCGTTTCGGCGGTGACCCCCGACGGGCATGATGAAATACACGGGGATCCGGTTTAATTATTGCTCCGTTCACCATTGTTAGCGATATCGCTGCAACGAGCTCCGAAAAGCGGGCCGGCAGGGAGAGTGAAGGCAATGGAAGAGGGCGTTGCACTGATCGCCGATATTGGCCGACAATCGGTCCGCTTCGGTCTCGCCGGCGGTGCGGACGGGCCCGAGCCTCGCGAGATCAAACGTTTTTCCAACAATGACCATCAGACCTTCACAAGTGCGCTGGTAACCTATCTTGCCGGCGTGGGTCTCCGCGACGCACGGCTGCCGAGCGTGCTCGCGGTGGCCGGCGCGGTGCGGGGCGACCTGATCAACCTGACCGGCAGCCGCTGGTACATTTCGCTGAGCGGTGTCGAGGCGGTGCTGCGCGAAAAGCCGCTGGCGCTGAACGAATGCGCGGCCAACGCGCTGGCACTCACGCGTCTGCCGCCGACAGCGTTTACCGCGCTGTCCGGTCCAGCCCCGCGCCCGATCGCGACCAGCGGCAACTATGCCGTGATCGGCGTCGGCACTGGCTTGGGCGTGGCTGCGCTGATCAGTGCCGATGGCCATCACGTGCCGGTGCAGAGCGAGGCGGGGCATATCGGCTTTGCCCCGCAGACCGGCGAGGAGGAGCGCTTCGTCGCCTTCTGCAAGGCACGGGGCATGCTGGTCGAGGTGGAGACGCTGTTGAGCGCAAACGGACTGATGCTCGCCTATGAAGCGCTGTCTGGCGGCAAGCGGCTGCCGGCGCCCGAGGACGTGACGCGCAACATCGCCCGCGATCCCATTGCCGCCGCTGTGGTGCGAATGTTCGTCGAGCATCTCGGCGCGTTCGTCGGCGACCTGGCGCTCACCTTCGACGCCTGGGACGGCGTGTACCTGACCGGCGCGATCGCGCGGGCGCTGGAGCCGCAGCTGAAGGAACCGGGCTTCCGCCGGCGGATGGAGGCGCGGATCGCCTTTCGCCGCCAGCTCGCCGAGACGCCGGTGGCGCTGGTCAACCGCAGCGATCTCGAACTGATCGGCGCTGCTGCCGCGATCCGGAACGCCTGAGCGGACCTGCACGTTACCCGATCGTAGCCAAACTCCGGGAGACGATCATGGCCGACACGGTCGAACTGAAGCAGCATTTCTGGTCGAAGCTGGCGGACAGCCCCTTCATGATGGCGGGCCTGCAGGACGGCCAGCACAGCGAGCCGCTGACCGCGCAGCTCGACGAGGACCAGGTCGACACGATCTTCTTCTTCATCGGCAAGGACAATCGCATGGCCAAGGGCGGCCCCGCGATGCTCCAGTTCGTGTCCAAGGGGCATGACTTCTTCGCCTGCCTCTCGGGCACCGCGCGCGTAGACAACGACTTCGCGATGATCGACAAGCTGTGGAACAGCCAGGTCGAAGCCTGGTTTCCGGGCGGCAAGCAGGACCCGAACCTCGCGCTGCTCCGCGTCGACATCGACGATGCCGAGCTGTGGGAGACCGACATGTCGCTCACCGGCAAGGTGAAGATGCTGTTCGGCGGCAAGATCAAGTCGGACGAGACCGGCAGCCACGCCAAGGTCGAGACGACCGCGGAACGTTGAACGCGCATTGACCACCCCCGCGCGCAAGCGCGATTGACCAGCGCACGCGGCTGGGCGATCCAAGGGCAATGGGTCCTTCGCTCGCTCACCGCGTCCGCACCGAGGCGCATGCCGTATGGCTCGCCATCCGCGATCCGCGCACGCCGCTGGCGGCGCGAATCGTCGGCGTTCTGGTCGCAGCCTATGCGCTGTCGCCGATCGACCTCATTCCCGATTTCATCCCCGTGCTCGGGCTGGTGGACGACGCCATCCTGATCCCGCTCGGCGTGTGGCTGTTCGAGCGGCTGATCCCGGCGGAGCAGTTCGCCGAGCACCGCGTCGCGGCGGAGGCGGCGAGCGCGCGGCCGGTGAGCTGGGGCGGCATCGCGATCGTGCTGGGTCTGTGGGCGCTGTTGGCCTGGGCCGTGTGGAGCTGGCTGGTGACGAAGTACGATTGAGGGGCAGATGGCCTGACCCTCAGCAGTCGTCATCCCCGCGAAGGCGGGGATCCATTGGCGCTGAATCCTCGATTCCAGCCCCCAGCGTCCTGGCAAATGGATTCCCGCCTTCGCGGGAATGACGGCTGGGGGTGTTGGAAGTCAGCGCTCGCCCTCTTCCTTGTCCGCCCGCATCACCGGCGTCACCTCCGGATAGGGCATGATCAACCGCCCGTCGGGCGCGGCGGTGAAGGTGGTCTGGGTCGGGTAGGGGATGCTGATGCCTTCTTCCGCCAGCTTGCGGACGATCGCGATCAGGATGCGATCGCGCGTCGGATGGCCGACATCCCAGCTGCCCGTCGCGACCTCGGCGATCAGCTCGTAATCGATCGAGCTCGCACCGAAGCCCGAAAAGCCGTTGCGCACCGCGGTCGCGCCGTTGGCCTCCACAATCTCCTTGAACATCTCCGGCAGCCGCTCGAGCTTCTCCGGCGGTGTCTCATAGGCCACGCCGATCTTGAAGGGCAGCCGGATGCGCGTCCGGTCGGTGAGGTTCTGCAGCTCCTTGTCGAGCAGCTGGCGGTTCGAGATGATGTGCATCTCGCCGTCGAACGAGCGCACCCGGGTGGACTTCAGGCCGATTTCGGCAACCGTGCCGCTGGTCTGGTCGAACTTGATATTGTCGCCAACGCGAAAGGGGCGGGTGAAGAGGATCGACAGCGCCGCGATCAGGTCCCCGAAAATGCCCTGCGCCGCCAGACCGATGGCGATACCGCCGACGCCGAGACCGGCGATCAGGCCGGTGACGTTCACTCCGAGATTGCCGAGCACCATCACCAGCGCGATCGCGAACAGTGCGATCGAGATCAGCAGCCGGATGATGCCGATGGCGCTCGCCAGACTGTCGCTCGGATTATCGCCCCGGGTGCGATGCTCGATCAGCCCGAAGACGATTTCGCGGATCCAGATTGCGACCTGGAAGGTCACCGCGATGGTGAACAGGAAGGTGATCGTCTTGTCGAGCAGCGGCGGGGTCTCCGCCACATTCACGACGAGCCGGATCGCCAGCGTCACGATGAAGAAGTTGTTGGTCCGCGCGATGGTGCGGCCGAAGATCGTGTACCAGTTGGTGCCGCCGCCCTCGCTGTTGCGGCACAGCCGCATGCCCCAGCGCCGCAGCGTGTGGAGGACCAGCGCGATGCCGATCGCGATCCCGGTGGCGACCAGAATGCTCAGCCAGTGGTCGGCGATCCAGTCGGGCGTATCGCCGACGAAAGTCGCGAGCTGGCGTTGAAAATGGGTGGGCTTTGCGCTTGCGGTAATCAGCATCGGGTCTCGTCAGGCTGCCTTGGCGGGCTGTTCGGCCGGATCGGTCTCCAGGAAGACGATCAGGCCGCGTTCGTAGCGGTCGAGGTACTGCGTCGTGCGGGGCAGGCGCAACCCGGCGCGGAACAGTGCTTGCGCAGGCTTGTCGCGCGCGAGTTCGATCAGTCGCGGGTGGACATAGGATTTGCGCGCGATGGCGGGGGTATTGCCCAGCGCCTCGGTGACGGGTTCGAGCAGGGTCTTGAGCCCGATCGGCTCGGGCGCCTGCGCCAGCGTGCGATAGGCGATGACGCTCGCGCCCCAGGTTCGGAAATGCTTGGCGCTGAACGGCGCGTCCATCGCCTCGCGAATATAGGCGTTGACGTCGCTGGAGGTGACCGGGTGCGCCTCGCCGGCATCATCTATCCAGCGGAACAGGTGCTGGCCGGGCAGATCCTGGCAGCGCTTGACGAAGCGGCTGAGCGATTTGTCCGAAACGGTCATCACCCGCAGCTTGCCCGATTTGGCGCGGAACTGGAGCTTGAGCGTGCCGCCCGCCACCTTCACATGGCGCTTGCGCAGCGTGGTGGCGCCGAAGCTCTTGTTCTCCTGCGCATAGGTCTCGTTGCCGACGCGGATCGAGCCGAGGTCGAGCAGGCGGACGACGGCCGCCACGGCCTTGTCCTTGCACAGCCCGCGCAGCCGCAGATCGGCCTCCACCTTGCGGCGCAGCCGCGGGAGGCGCTCGCCGAACATGCCGCAGCGATCATATTTCGCCGCCTCCTGCGCCTCGCGGAAGCCGGTGTGGTAGCGATATTGCTTGCGGCCGCGCGCGTCATAGCCGGTCGCCTGGATATGGCCGTTGGGATCGGGGCAGAACCAGGCATTCTCATAGGCCGGCGGCAGGCCGATCGCGTTCAGCCGGTCGATTTCGTCGCGGTCGGTGATGCGGGTGCCGTCCGCGTCGAAATAGCCCCAGCCGTGGCGCATCTTGCGCCGGGTGATGCCGGGGGCCTGGTCTTCGACATAGACGATGTCGGCGCTGTCCATCGCGGTTCCTTGGGGCAGAGCCTAGGCAAATGCGCCGCAGCAACAATTCGTTCCGGAACAAGGGGCAGGGGCTCCGGGTTGGCCCGGCATAATCCGAACACGGGAAAGGATGCCCCATGGCCAATCTGCAGAATGCGCGCGTGCTGATGCTCGCGACCGACGGCTTCGAGGAATCGGAGCTGTTCGAACCGCGCCAGGCGCTGCTCGACGCCGGCGCGCAGGTGACGCTCGCCTCGATCAAGACCGATCCGATCACCGGCGAAAGCGGCGGCGAGAAGGGCAAGAGCATCACGCCGGACACGACGCTCGACCAGGTCGAGCTCGATCAGTTCGATGCGCTGGTGCTGCCGGGCGGCGTCGGCAATCCGGACAAGCTGCGGATGGAGCCCAAGGCGGTCGAGATCGCCCGCAGCTTCATCGATTCGCAGCGGCTGGTCGCCGCGATCTGCCATGCGCCGTGGCTGCTCGCCGAGGCGGATGTGGTCGCCGGCCGACGGCTGACCAGCTGGCCCTCGATCCGCACCGATCTCGCCAATGCCGGTGCCGATGTGGTCGACGAGGAAGTGGTGACCGACGGCAACCTGATTACCAGCCGCAAGCCGGACGACATCCCCGCGTTCAACCGCGCGGTAATCGCGGCGCTGGAAGAGGTGACGGCGCCCGCCTGAGCCCAAGGCGGTTGATCCAGCGCTGCGCGGGGCGCTCCACCCAGCGGCGGAGCGCCACCGATGCGGCTAGTACCAGCAGCAGGTAACACGCTGCGAGCGGCCAGCCGATGGTCGCGGTGCGGACGAAGGCGAGCTTGAAGACGAACCACAGCAGGAAGTGGCTGAGATAGGTGGCGTAGCTGATCTCGCCGAGGCGGTGGAGCAGCGCGCCTTCGAGCGGATTGCCCGGACGCCCTGCCGTTAGCGCCAGTGCCAACAGCAGCGCGGCGAGGGCTGCGGGAACAGTCAGCGTTTCCGGTACGCCCAGACGCCAGGCCATTCCAAACAGCGCCGCGGTGCCGAAGCTGGCGAGGACGGCGCGGCCTTCGCGCCAGCGCTGCCAAAGGGCGTGGAGCAGCGTGCCGGTCGCGAACTCCAACAGGCAGCGGACGACGCCGAGATGCGGAATGTCCCGCCCCAGCGTGTCGGCACCGCGTAGCGCGAAGGCCGCGCCCAACCCCAGCAGCAGCAGCGCGATCGCGCCGATAAGGACGGGTGTCGTCATGCGGCGCCAGTCGATGGCCATCACCCAGAGTGGGAACAGGAGGTATGCCGCCAGCTCGCACGAGATCGACCAGGCGGGATCGTTCCACCGCAGCGGATCGGCGAAGCCCCAGGCCTGGACGAGCAACAGATGCGCCGGCAGCTCGGGCAGGGGGAATTCGGGCGCCGGACGCCCGCTGGCGGTTAGGATCAGCAGCAGCAGCACCGCGAAGCCGAGCATCGTCGCGTGCAGCGGCCAGATCCGTGCCACCCGCCTGCGCAGGAAATCGGGCACCGCCGCCGGTCCACCGGCACGCAATCGCTCGCCATGGCTGAGCGCCAGCACGAAGCCGGACAGCAGGAAGAAGAAGTCGACCGCGAGATAGCCCTTTGCGAGGACTGTCTCGGCCATAGCGGGGAGCGCCGCGAGCGCACCGCGCAGATGGAAGAGCACCACCCACCATGCGGCGATCCCGCGCGCCGAGGTGAGCGCGCGCAGTTCGGTCCGGTCGCTCATGCGGTGGCGGCGCGCGCCTTGCGCAGCGGCCGCCAGTCCGCCGCGGCGCGTTTGCGGGCGCAATAGGTGTCCAGCCCGATCTGCGCGCCGATCAGCATGTAGACGAACGGCTGGAAGGCGATCGCCACGAACGCTGCGCCGAGCAGATAGACGATATGGCCGTTCTGCAGCGCGGCGGCGAGCGGGGCGATCCAGGCCTGGTCGCCCTCGGCGCGGGCATAGCGGCGGCGCAGCACCTCCATCCGGAACAGGCCGGCGAGGTTGATCGCCAGCCACAGCGCGAGGCCGGGATAGCCCTGTTCGCCGAACATCTCGAAATAAGCGCTGTGATAGGCGCGTGCCTTGTCCACCTCCAGCGAGCGGTCGACCACCGCGACGCCGCCCTGGTCCTCCACCGCCACCTTCTCGTAGCGGATCTGGTTCTGGCGATAGGCCTCGAAGCCGCCGCCCAGCGGATGCTCGCGCGCATAGTCCATCGTCCATTGCCATACGGCGAGGCGGGTCGAGGCGGAGGCATCGCCCTTGTAGGTCTTGATCGTCCCCATCCGCTCGGTGAAGGCGGCGGGCAGGAAGGGCAGGGCGACCAGCGCCATCGCCGCGACGACGCCGAGATAATGCAGCTTCTTCTGCGAATCGCGCAGCATCAGCACCGCCACCAGGCCGATGCAGAGCAGCCCGGTGCGCGTCGAGGTGCCGATCGGGATCAGCAGGCAGGCGAAGCACAGCGCATAGGCAAAGGCCTTCATCCGCCAGTCGGGCGCGAAGATCGTGCCGTGGCGGGTGAACCACAGGATCAGCGGCAGGATCGCGATCGCGACGGTGGAGATGGTGCTGCCCTCGTACAGCCCCGAATTGTTCGAGACCATCAGGTTGAGCTCGCCATAGCCGCCGCCCGAAAGGATGGTCTTGATCGCGCCGACGATGATGATCGAGCTGGCTGAGAGGATCATGAACAGCAGCAGCGCCTCGATCCGCAGCCGGGTGCGCAGGGTAAGCGGCAGGAAGGCGGCGAAGGCCAGCGCCTTCCACACCCAGTCCCATTTGTCCTTGGCTTCCACCGGAAAGTCGGCGTGCAGCGTCGTGAACCAGCAATAGCCGATCAGCGTCACGATCATGAGCTGGCGCGGCGCCACCCGCACATCGCGCTTGTCGTCGAACAGCAGGAATCCGCCCAGCGCCAGCGCCGCCGCCATCGCCGAGATCGGCAGCGCATTGAGCAGCAGATAGGTCAGCCGCTGGGGAGCGACGATGTCGATATAGGCATAGACCAGCACGAACAGGAACGGCTTGCGAAAGCCGGTGCCGAAGAACGCCGCGAGAAACAGGACGAAGACATAGTCACGCACCGCGCTTGCCCCAGCGGCCGCGCGGCTTTTTCTTTGCCTCGCCGGGGGCGCCATCCTCGCGATCGAGATCCGGTCGGCGGACCAGCAGGAAAGCCGCCAGCAGCATCAGCCCATGGGTGAGCGCGAGCGAAAGATTGTCGATCATCGGGCGGGCTTTTCCTTCCGCCATCGCTCTAGCCCAGGTGCAGTTGACGTGCCGTTAAGCGCGCCGTGGCATGCAGGCGGGCATGCGAGTCCTGCACCTCCTGGATCACGGCCTGCCGCTCCACAGCGGCTATGCATTCCGCACCCGCGCGATCCTCAAGGCCGAGCGGGCGCGCGGCTGGGAGGTGGCGGCGGTCACCGGCCCGCGCCACGGCCCGGCACCGGCCGCAGAGGAGGAGATCGACGGCCTCCGCTTCTTCCGCACGCGACCGACAAAGCCTGCGCTGCCGGGGATCAGCGAGTGGCGCGAGATCGATGCGTTCGCCCGGCGTATTCACCAGGTGGTGAAGCACTTCCAGCCGGACGTGCTTCATGCCCATTCGCCGGTGCTCTGCGCGCTGGCCGGGCTGCGGGTGCGGCGCTGGACCGGCGTGCCGCTACTGTACGAGATCCGCGCCTTCTGGGAAGATGCCGCGGTCGGCAACGGCACGGGGCGCGAGAACAGCCTGCGCTACCGGGTGACCAAGGCGCTGGAGACGCATGCTGTGCGTCGCGCCGATGCCGTGGCGGTGATCTGCCAAGGCCTGCGCGACGATCTGCTCGCGCGCGGCATCGATCCTGCGAAGATCGCGATCTCGCCCAACGGCGTCGACATGACGCTGTTCGGCGAGCCTTTGCCCTACGACACCGCGCTGGCGGCCGAGCATGGGCTGCAGGGCGCCGAGATCATCGGCTTCATCGGCAGCTTCTACGACTATGAGGGGCTGGACGTGCTGATCGCCGCCATGCCCGCGCTGGTCGCGGCGCGGCCGGCGATGCACCTGCTGCTCGTCGGCGGCGGGCCTGCCGAGGCGGCGCTCCGGGCGCAGGCGGCGGCCTCGCCCGCGGCCGAGCGCATCCACTTTCTGGGCCGGGTGCCGCACGACGTGGTCGAGCGCTATTACAGCCTGATCGACGTGCTGGTCTATCCGCGCAAGCGGATGCGGCTGACCGAACTGGTGACGCCGCTGAAGCCGCTCGAGGCGATGGCGCAGCGGCGACTGGTTGCCGCATCGGATGTCGGCGGCCATCGCGAGCTGATTTCGGACGGCATCACCGGCACTTTGTTTCCAGCAGATGACCCGCTTGCGCTCGCTAACGCACTTGAAAATATTTTTCATGTACGCGATCAATGGGATGTGCGCCGAAACAGGGCCCGCGCGTATATCGAGGCCGAGCGCAACTGGTCTGTAAACATTGCAGTGTATGACGGTTTGTATGAAAACCTTGCCATAAAGATGGCATGAGAACCACGTGGTCGCACACGTATCGGGTGAACGCATGAAGCTGCCGCTCGTACCCCTTGCCGCCGTAACCTTCGGTGGCGCCTCGGCTTTTGTTGCCGCTGCCTTCCCGGCGGTCGCCTTTGGTCACCTTCTTCTGGACGGCGGTGTGAGCGCGCTGTTGCCCGCCGCCCCGGATGCCGGCTGGATGTCCCGGCCGCTGCTGGTGATGGCGACCGGTGCCATCGGCGCGCTCGCCGGGGCGATGCTGGTGCGGGTGACGCGGCCGCGCGCGCCATTGCCGATCCCCGCGAGCCTCGAGCCCTTGCCGATGCCGATCATCCGTCGGGCCGATGCGCATCCCGATCTGGGCCCGTGCCCGCCGCTGCGCGCGGCCCCGGCGCCGGATCTGCCGCCCCGGGACGCGCCCGCGATGCGGGCGGCGCCGGAGGACGTACCGACGGCCGAACGCGCGCTGCCGGCGGATCTCGACCAGCCGCTCGCCGCCTTCGATCCGCAGGCCATCCCGGCGGTGCCGCTCCCGCCGCCCGTGCCGCCGCGCCGCGGCCAGGCGGCCAATGCGGGCTCGCGTGGATCAGTGGGCCGCGACGCCGCCGACCGCCTGGTCCGGCCCGAGACTGACGCCACCGTGCACGCGCTGCTCGAACGCCTCGAACGCGGGGTGGTCCGCCGCAACCAGGTTGCGCAGGCGCGAGGGCGGGCGCGGCCCGAGCGCGACTTGGACGACGCGCTCGCGACGCTGCGGAACCTGGCGCGCCAAGGCTGAAGGCCGGGCGGGATCAGCATTCCTCGACGGTGAGCGCCTCCAGCAAGACGTGTAACCGCCCGCGTTCCACGTCCCGGCTCGCGACGTGCAGATCGGCGACCAGATGCCCTCGCAGCGGCAGGTCCAGTTCCGGCAGCGCGGCGAGCCAAGCATAGGCTGCATCGGTCGCCGCCATCTCCAGCGCGATGCGGTGCCGTGCGCCGGTGAAGCTGACGCTGGCCCAGGGTTCCCAAGCTCCCTCCGACACCGCCAATGTGCACCCCTGTGCAGCCGCCGACGCCATCAGCGCATTTTCGAGCTTCGTCCCGACATCGCGCCGCCGCGCCGCCCGGGCTTCCAGGCCGGCGGGGCGGCGAGGAAGGCGCGCAGCCGGGCTGCCAGTACCGGCCCCGGCACGCGCCCCTGCCGCAGATCGCTGACCAGTCGCGGATCCCCCGCCGCCAGGCGACCGAACCGCGTCGCCGGCATCCGCGTCCGCACCAGGAACGCCTCGATTTCCACCTGCAAGGACATCCATGTCCTCCTCCTTCCGACTCGGATGATCACGATATGTTCTCATCTTGGTCTTGCGTAGGAAAAATCCTAAGTGTAGGAAAGAGGGTATGGAAGCCGATGTGCACAGGGCGAATTTCGCCAAGCTTGTGGCGCAGCGCGGGCTGCGGCTGGCGACGCTATCGCGCGTGCTCGGGCGCAACCCTGCCTATCTCCAGCAATATCTGATGCGCGGGTCGCCGCGTGAATTGCCCGAGCGCGATCGCGCGCGGCTGGCCGAATATCTGGGCGTAGACGAGACGGTGCTGGGCGGGCGGGCGCGGGGCGACCTCGTGCCCGTGCCGCGAATCGATCTGGCGGCATCGGCGGGGCCGGGCGGCTGGGCCGAGGAGGAGACGCTGCAGCTGCCCTTCGCCTTTCCGCCTGCGCTGCTGCGGCAGCTGGGTGTCCGGCCCGAAGCGGCGTCGATGGTGCGCGTGGCAGGCGATTCGATGGCACCGACCCTCAATGACGGCGACGAGATCCTGGTGGACCGCGATCGCTGCCGAATCGATCCGCGCGGCATTTTTGTCGTGCGCGTGGAGGGCGAACTGCTGGTAAAGCGGCTGCGAGCAGCGATCGGCGGCGTCGAGATGGTGAGCGACAATCCCCAGCATCCGGTGCGGCACGTGCGGTCGGGCAGCTTCCAGCTGATCGGGCGGGTGGCGTGGCTGGGCCGTGCGCTGTGACCGATCCGGCCGCGCGCGCCGACTTCATCCGCGCGCACCTGCCGGTGACGCCGGTTCCCGGCATCCCGTCGCTTCGGCTGCACAAGGCGGGGCCGGCGAGCGGGGTGGGGCGGCTTGGCGACGCGGCGCCCTATTGGGCTTATTGGTGGGCAGGCGGGCTGGTGCTCGCGCGCTATCTGCTGGCGCATCCGGAGCAGGTGGCCGGACGCCGAGTCTTCGATCTCGGGGCCGGCTCCGGCCTGGTTGGGATCGCCGCCGCGCGCGCCGGGGCGACACGCGTGGTTGCCTCGGAGATCGACCCGCATGCGCAGGTGGCGATCGCACTCAATGCGGCGCTGAACGACGTGCACGTCGCCGCGATCGAGGGTGACTGTACCGGCGGGGACGTGCCGCCGGTCGATCTGGTGCTGGTCGGCGACGTCTTCTATGCGCCGGACGTGGCCGCCCGCGTGACGGCCTTTCTCGATCGCTGCGTGGCGGCCGGGGTGACGGTGCTCGTCGGGGACCCAGGGCGGGCGCCGCTGCCGGTCGCGCGGCTAACCCTGCTTGCGCAGGACGCGGTGGCGGAAACCGGGACGGCCAGACCCGCCGCGGTCTACGCCTATCATGCGCCGTGAGGTGGCTGCAGGGGGCGCGCGGCCCCCTGCCTGTGCTTACCAGACGTGCACCCGCGCTTCGGGCGCGAGATACAGCGCGTCGCCCGGCTTTACCCCGAACGCGGCATACCAGGCATCCATGTTCCGGACGATGCCGTTGACGCGATACTTGTCCGGGCTGTGCGGATCGGAGAGCAGCTGCGCCCGCACCGCGCCCTCGCGGCCCTTGCCCTGCCAGCTCGCGGCGTAAGCGAGGAAGAAGCGCTGGTCCCCGGTGAGGCCATCGAGCACCTTGGGCTCGCCGTGCCGGGCGACATAGCGGCGATAGGCGGCATAGGCGACTTCCAGGCCGCCCAGATCGGCAAGGTTCTCGCCGAGGGTCAGCTGGCCCTTGATGTGGACGCCGGGGATCGGCTCATACGCGTCGAACTGCTTGACCAGTGCCTGGGCATGGGCGGTGTAGCGTTCGGCGGCCTGTGGGGTCCACCAGTCGCGCAGCTTGCCGCTGGCGTCGAACTGGCGCCCCTCGTCGTCGAAGCCATGGCCCATTTCGTGGCCGATCGTCGCACCGGTCTCGCCATAGTTCACCGCCGGATCGGCGGCGGGATCGAAGAAGGGCGGCTGGAGCTGGGCGGCCGGGAAGGTCACCTGGTTCATCACCGGATCGTAATAGGCGTTCACGGTCTGCGGGGTCATTTCCCACAGCGTGCGATCGACCGGCTTGCCGAGCCGCGACAGCTGCAGCTTCCACTCGAAGTCGTCCGAGGCGAGATCGTTGGCGAGCGGATCGGTGGCGCTGACCGGCATCGAGGCATAGTCGATATACTTGTCCGGATGGCCGATGCGCGGATCGAAGGCGGCGAGCTTGGCGAGGGCTTCCTTGCGGGTGGGTTCGTCCATCCAGGTCGCGCCCTTGATCTTGTCGGCATAGGCGGCGCGGAGATCCTCGACCAGTTCCTTGGACAGCGCCTCGGCCGCCGGGCCCCAGTGGCGCTCGGCGTAGATCTTGCCGATCGCTTCGCCCAGCGCGCCGTTCACGACGCGAACGCCGCGCTTCCAGCGCTCCGACTGCGCCTGCACGTCGCGCAGGGTGTGGCTGTAGAAATCGAACTGTGCGGCGTCGAACGCCTTGGGCAGGAAGGCGGCATGGTCGCTGACGAAGCGGAAGCGCAGCCAGTCCTTCCAGGTTGCGAGCGGCACGTCGCCAAGCCGCTTGGCGGCGGCAGTGACGGCGGTGGTCTCGCGCACGACGACGATCGGCATCTTGGCGAGGCCCTGATGGGCGAGCACCGCATCCCAGTCGAACTCGGGGGCCAGCTTGGCGAGCTGGGCCCGGTTCATCGGATTGTAGGTCTTTTGCGGGTCGCGCCGCGCCTCGGGCGTCCACTGGTCCTTGGCGAGGCTGGTCTCGAGCGTGAGGATCGCATCGGCCTTGGCCTCGGCATCGGGGATGCCGGCAAGCTGCTGGATCTTCACGATATAGGCGCGATAGGCCTTGCGGATCGTCTCGTACTTCTCGCCGGGCAGCAGATAATAATCGCGGGTCGGCAGGCCCAGGCCCGCTTGGCCCGCCATCACGGTGTAGCGGGTCGGATCCTTCTCGTCGGCCGAAATGCCGATGCCGATCGGGCTGGCATAGCCATGGTCGGCCATCAGCAGTTCAAGCCCGCGGCGGTCCTGCACCGCGTCGATGCGGGCGAGATAGGGCTTCAGCGGCGCCGTGCCGCGCGCCTCGATGCCGGCCTGGTCCATGAACGCGTGGTAGAAGGTCGCGACCTGGCGCAGCACCGGATCGCTGGGCGCCGGGCCCGCATCCTCGATCAGCTTGCGGATCTCGACTTCGGTCTCGTCGGGCAGGTCGTAATTATAGCCGATGCGTGCCTTGTCGGCCGGGATCGGCGCGTCGCGGAGCCAGCTGCCCAGCGCATAGCCGTAAAAGTCGTCGCCCGGCTTCACGCTGCGATCCATGGTCGTGAGATCGACGCCCCAAGGGCCGTACTTCGCTTGGGCAGTAGTCTGGGCGAGGGCAGGGGAGGCGAGCAGGGAAGTGCCGAGCAGCAGGGCTGCGAGACGCGCGATACGCATGGAGGGCGGGGTCCTTACTGGGTGATGTAGCTGGCTAGCACGGTGATCGGGCGCGCTCAATCGCCTCTCGCGACGTTGCGACTATCGAGAAACGAGAGCCTTCAAACACCATCGTCATCCCCGCGGAGGCGGGGATGACGGCATGATGGCAATGTTCTCGCAGCGGCGCTGCCGCACGCGCAACGGAAAAGGGCGCCCGGATCGCTCCGGACGCCCCTTCTTCAGCCGATCCCTATGGGATCAGCTCGAATAGTACATGTCGTATTCGACCGGGCTCGGGGTCATTTCCCAACGGGCCACGTCGGCGCGCTTGATCTCGATATAGGCCTCGATCTGGTCCTTCGAGAACACGTCGCCCTTCAGCAGGAAGTCGAAATCGGCTTCCAGGCTGTCCAGCGCCTCGCGGAGCGAACCGCACACGGTCGGCACTTCGGCCAGCTCGGCCGGGGGCAGATCGTACAGGTTCTTGTCCATCGGGTCGCCCGGGTGGATCTTGTTCTGGATGCCGTCCAGGCCGGCCATCAGCAGCGCCGCATAGGCGAGGTACGGGTTGGCCAGCGCGTCCGGGAAGCGGAACTCGACGCGCTTCGCCTTGCTGCCCGCGCCGTACGGGATGCGGCACGAGGCCGAGCGGTTGCGGCTCGAATAGGCGAGCAGCACCGGCGCTTCATAGCCCGGGACCAGACGCTTGTAGCTGTTGGTCGAGGGGTTGGTGAAGGCGTTGAGCGCCTTGGCGTGCTTGATCACGCCGCCGATGAAGTAGAGGCAGGTGTCGCTCAGGCCCGCATAGCCGTTGCCGGCGAAGAGGGGCTGGCCCTTTTCCCAGATCGACATGTGGGTGTGCATGCCCGAGCCGTTATCTTCCTTGATCGGCTTCGGCATGAAGGTCGCGGTCTTGCCATAGGCCTGGGCGACCTGGTGCACGACATACTTGTAGATCTGCATGCGATCGGCGGTGGTCACCAGCGTGCCGAAGGTCAGGCCCAGTTCGTGCTGCGCGGCGGCGACTTCGTGGTGGTGCTTGTCGCAGGGCAGGCCCATTTCGAGCATGGTCGAAACCATCTCGCCGCGGATGTCGACGGCCGAGTCAACCGGCGCGACGGGGAAATAGCCGCCCTTGGCGCGCGGACGGTGGCCGAGGTTGCCGGCTTCATATTCGCGGCCCGAATTGCCCGGCAGCTCGATGTCGTCGATCTTGTAGTAGCTGGTCGAGTAGCTGTTCTCGAACCGCACGTCGTCGAACATGAAGAACTCGGCTTCGGGGCCGACATAGATGGTATCGCCAATGCCGGTGGTCTTCAGATACGCCTCGGCGCGCTTCGCGGTCGAGCGCGGATCGCGGGCATAGAGTTCGCCGGTCGAGGGCTCGACGATGTCGCACACCAGGATCAGCATCGGGGTGGCCGAGAACGGATCGACCCACACCGCGTCCAGATCCGGCTTCAGGATCATGTCGGACTCGTTGATCGCCTTCCAGCCTTCGATCGACGAACCGTCGAACATCAGGCCGTCGGTCAGCTCGTCCTCGCCGAGGACCGACGCGACCATGGTCAGGTGCTGCCACTTGCCCTTGGGGTCGGTGAAGCGCAGGTCGATCCACTCGATCTCCTGATCCTTCACCATCTTCAGGATGTCACTGGCCGAATTCGCCATTGTAGGTGCCCTTTCGCTCTCTTTCGTCTGCCCGACGAATCGGGTAATAAAATTTCTTTCGCAGGTGCGTCATCGCGCCCGCTTTACGCTGCGTCAAACGGCGTTTTCGTTCCGCTCGCCGGTGCGGATGCGCAGCGCCGTCTCGACCGGGATCACGAAGATCTTTCCGTCGCCGATGCGGCCGGTCTGCGCGGCGGCGGCGA
The DNA here is from genome assembly GCF_002091475.1 of Sphingomonas azotifigens NBRC 15497. Taxonomy (GTDB): domain Bacteria; phylum Pseudomonadota; class Alphaproteobacteria; order Sphingomonadales; family Sphingomonadaceae; genus Sphingomonas; species Sphingomonas azotifigens. The sequence continues at coordinate 49,791 of NZ_BCTR01000022.1, read as the reverse complement.
TCGCCTCGACCACGCGCTCGGCCAGCGTGTCTTCCACCACCACTTCCAGCTTCACCTTGGGCAGGAAGTCGACGACATATTCGGCGCCGCGATAGAGCTCGGTATGGCCCTTCTGGCGGCCGAAGCCCTTGGCTTCGGTGACGGTGATCCCCGAGACGCCCACCTCGTGCAGCGCCTCCTTCACTTCATCCAGCTTGAACGGCTTGATGATGGCTTCGATCTTTTTCACGTTTTCCCCCAGGCAGCGGAAACGCCCGCGTCAGGTCTGATTCACTGGTGTTTAGCAACCTGCATGCCAGAACGGGAATAGCGAGCGTGGCCACACGCGCCGAACGGATTCCGGCGCGGAAAATTGCCTGATTATCGGGCAGCCGCTGCCCAATCGCGCGGCAGATCAGGCGGCGCGAATTTCGGTTAGAAAGCGGTCGATCCCGTCCGACAGGGCCTCGGCGCCCGAAAGCAGCTCAGCGGAGAGATCAGCGATCGCGCCGGCATTCTCGGATGCCGCATGCGCCGAGAGACGAACCTGCTCGATGTCATGCTGCACTCCCCGAGTGCCGGAGGCGCTTTCATTGACGTTGCGGGCGATCGCATGGGTTGCGCCGTTCTGCGCGCGCACCGCGTCTTCGACGCTGGCGGACACGTCGGCGATGCCGGTGATCGCCTGCTCTACCCGCGCATGGTTGACGGTCACGCGATCCACCACGCTGCGAATGTCGGTGACCTCGATGCCGATGCTCTGCGCGGCGCGGCGGACCTGATCGGCCAGCGTCTTGATCTCGCTGGCGACGACGGTGAAGCCACGCCCCGCCTCGCCGGCGCGCGCTGCCTCGATCGAGGCGTTGAGCGCCAGCAGGTTCACCTGGCCTGCGATCTCGCCGATGACCGAGGTCACGCTGCCGACGGTCTGGGCAAAGGCATCGAGCTCGGCCGTTCCCAAGCGGCTGTCGCCGACCAGCGCGACCGCTTCGGCGGCCGAGGCGCGCGCGGTGACCGTATCGCGGCCGATCGCATCGAGCGTGGTGGCGAGCGCATCGGATTCGCGGGCGATGACGGCAAGATTGTCATGGGTCTGCGCCACCGCGGCGGCCAGTGCCGTGGCCGACGCGCTGTTGGCGGTGGCGCGTTCGGCCGTGGCGGCGGCGCTGGACCGCAAGGTGCTGGCGAGCCCGCGCAACTGTCCGGCGAGCGCGCCGACTTCGGCCTCGATCCGGTCGCTCGCGGCTTCGATGCGCCGGGCCCGCGCCGTCTGGCGCTGCGCTTCGCGGATATGCTCCTCGGCGGCCAGCTGGATGAGCCTTCGGTTGCTGATGGCCGCGAACAGCTGGCCGCCGCGGGTGAGAATCATGCCCTCCTGGCCATCGGCCGCCGCATAGGCGTCCACCAGCGCGCGCGGCGGCTGCGCATAATCGGCGGTGGGGCAGGCGCGGACCATCGATTCCAGCCGCCGGCCATAGGCGGGGTTGCGCAGCAGCGCATGGCCATAGGGATTGAGCAGCAGGCGCCGCACGTCTTTCTCGAATACCGCCCCCAGCGGTCGCTGCGCGGCATCCAGCACCGGCAGCAGCCGCAGCGACGCATCGTCCTGGAAGCAGCGCACGGCCTCGCCCAGCGGCGTGTCGAGCGTGAGCCATGGCGGGTTCCGCTCGGCGGCGGTCAACCAATCGAGGAGGAAGCGAAGATGGGGAGACGTGTCGCGCATCGCCGGCCCCGGTACGACAGCGCGGTAAACGAGCGCTTAGGATTTGGTGACAGCTTTGTTACGCTCGGCGAACGCCGGCGCCCAGATCCCCTGTTATGGGACACCGCGGTTTACCCCGCCCTAGTGCTACTTTCTGGACGCGGGCGCCTTCTGATGGCAGAGGGCCGCCTTTCCTGTTTTTACCCCTGGCCCCGCCCGTGGCGGACCGGGGCGACCAGAGCGTAACGAGGACCCGCTTTCATGACCGTCGACACGCGCGCGCCCGCGCTGCTTCCCGAGCATCCCGCCTTCGCCACGGCCAAGGTGCTATGGGTGCGCCACTGGAACGAGCATCTGTTCAGCTTCGCGATCGAGCGGCCGGCCAGCTTCCGCTTCCGCTCGGGCGAGTTCGTGATGATCGGTCTGGAAGGCGAGGGCGGCAAGCCGCTGATGCGTGCCTATTCGGTCGCCAGCCCGTCCTGGGCCGAGGAGCTCGAATTCCTGTCGATCAAGGTGCAGGACGGTCCGCTGACCTCGAAGCTGCAGAAGATCGTGCCGGGCGACGACATCTATCTCGGCAAGAAATCGACCGGCACGCTGGTCGCCGATGCGCTGCTGCCGGGCCGCCGCCTGTTCCTGCTCTCGACCGGCACCGGCCTCGCGCCGTTCCTCAGCGTCGCGCGCGATCCCGAGATCTATGAGCGGTTCGAGCAGGTGATCGCGGTGCACAGCGTGCGCCGGGTGAGCGACCTCGCCTATCATGACGAGCTTGCCGGCAAGCTGGCCGACGATCCGCTGATCGGCGAGCAGGCCGCGCAGCAGTTCCACTATGTGCCGACGGTGACCCGCGAGCCGTTCCACACCAGCGAGCGGATCGGTGCGCTGATCGAGAACGGCAAGCTGTTCGAGGGCGTGCCGGGCGACCCGGTGCTGCATCCGGAGACCGACCGCGTGATGCTGTGCGGATCGATGGACATGATCCGCGAGTTCGCGGCACTGCTCGAGGGCAAGGGCTTCAAGGAAGGCTCAAACAACGCGCCCGGCGACTTCGTGATCGAGCGCGCCTTCGTCGGTTGAGATGTAGCGCTTCCGCCTCGGCCGGCGTTTCCTCTCCCGCGAATCGGGGGAGGGGGACCGCCGCCGAAGGCGGTGGTGGAGGGGGAACTTCCCTCCGCCACCGAATGCCCCCTCCACCATTTGCTGCGCAAATGGTCCCCCTCCCCCGGAGCTGCGCTCCGAGGGAGGATACGCTCAGGCGGCGAGCGCCGTCCCGCTGCTGACCGCGCGAATGTCCGCGGCCAGTTGGTCCACTCGCGCCGGATCGGCATCCCAGGCGAACATGAAGCGGGCGCCGCCGCCGATGAAGGTGTAGAAGCGCCAGCCGCGCGACCGCAGTCCCTCCAGCACCGCCTCCGGAGCCCGGACGAACACGCCGTTCGCTTCCACCGGGAACATCAGTTCGACGCCCGGCAATCCCTGAATCTGCCCAGCCAGCTGCTGCGCGCAGCCATTGGCGTGGCGTGCGTTGCGCAGCCAGGCGCCGTCCTCCAGCATGCCGACCCAGGGCGCGGCCAGAAACCGCATCTTGGACGCCAGCTGCCCGGCCTGCTTGCAGCGATAGTCGAAGTCCTGCGCCAAAGCGCGATCGAAGAAGAGGACGGCTTCGCCCACCGCCATGCCGTTCTTGGTGCCGCCGAAGCAGAGCACGTCCACCCCCGCGCGCCAGGTGATCTCGGCCGGATCGCAGCCGAGCGTCGCGCAGGCATGGGCGAAGCGCGCGCCGTCCATGTGCAGCTTGAGGCCGAGTTCGCGGCAGACGGCGGACAGCGCCTTCACTTCGTCGACGGTGTAGACCTGCCCGGTCTCGGTCGGCTGGGTGATCGTCACCACGCGCGGCTTGGGGAAGTGGATGTCCGAGCGGCTGGTCGCCACCGCGCGCACCGCGGCCGGCGTCAGCTTGCCGTCCTCGCTCTGCGCGACGAGCAGCTTCGAGCCGTTCGAGAAGAACTCCGGCGCGCCGCATTCGTCGGTCTCGACATGCGCGGCGGCCGAGCAGATCACGCTGTGATAGGATTGGCACAGCGCCGCCAGCGCCAGCGAATTCGCCGCGGTGCCGTTGAACGCGAAGAACACTTCGCAATCGGTTTCGAACAGCGTGCGGAAGGCGTCCGCCGCGGTGTGGGTCCAATGGTCGTCGCCATAGGCCGGCGCGTGGCCGCGATTGGCGGCTTCCATCGCTGCCCATGCCTCGGGGCAGATTCCGGCATAATTGTCGCTGGCGAATTGCTGGGCTTCGGTCGTCACGCTCTACTGCCTTCTTCCTGTTCCAGGAGGCGGGCGACGATCGGAGATGTGGCGTGGACACCGTGTTGCCGGGTTCGGCCACATCCCTCCATTCGCATGGAGGCACCACCTTGCACGGGGCAGGTTGGTGCCGGGCGTCGGCCCGACTCTTGATGCTGGCGCGGCGGATAGCGGAAGTTGCGGGGCGGCGCAAGATTGTTGCGGCGTTCCCCTCCCGCTTGCGGGAGGGGCTAGGGGAGGGGCTGACGTGGAGGTTCCAGCCAGACGGCGCCTCAAGCGACCCGCTGATCCCCTCCCCCGACCCCTCCCGCAAGCGGGAGGGGAGCGCAGAAGGATGGCGACGACCTTCGCTTAGTACGGCGGCTGATGCAGGCCCTTGGGGCTGAGCGTGAAGATCTCGCAGCCGGTTTCGGTGATCCCGATCGAATGCTCGAACTGCGCCGAGAGCGAGCGGTCGCGCGTCACCGCCGTCCAGCCGTCGTCGAGCAGCTTCACGTCGGGGCGGCCGATGTTGATCATCGGCTCGATCGTGAAGAACATGCCGGGCTTGAGCTCCGGCCCGGTGCCGGGGCGGCCGACATGCACCACCTCGGGCGCGTCGTGGAACACCTGGCCGAGCCCGTGGCCGCAGAAGTCGCGCACGACGCCGTAGCGATGCTTCTCGGCGTGGCGCTGGATCGCATGGCTGATGTCGCCGAGATGGTTGCCCGGCTTGGCCTGCTCGATGCCGAGCATCAGGCACTCATAGGTTACGTCGACCAGCCGGCGCGCCTTGATCGGCACGTCGCCGACCAGATACATGCGGCTGGTATCGCCGTGCCAGCCGCCGAGCAGCGGGGTCACGTCGATATTGACGATGTCGCCGTCCTTCAGCGGGCGGTCGCCCGGGATGCCGTGACAGACGACATGGTTGATCGAGATGCAGCAGCTATGGGTATAGCCGCGATAGCCGAGCGTCGCAGGCACGGCGCCCGCCGCGATCGTCAGCTGCCGGACGATGTCGTCCAGCTCCTGCGTCGTCACGCCGGGGACGACGTGCGGCACCAGCGCGTCGAGGATCTCGGCGGCGAGCCGGCCGGCCTTGCGCATCCCTTCGAAGCCTTCGGGGCCATGGAGCTTGATCGCATGGCTGCGCGCCTGCGGCATATCCGCGGTGACGGTCACATATTCGGTCATGCTGCCCATATAGGCGTTTGCACCCGGCTTTGCGAGAGCGTAGCGCTAGCGCCATGCACGAGCGGATCTGGACAGCGGCCCTGGTGGTGATCGGCGACGAAATCCTGTCGGGCCGCACCCAGGACAAGAACATCGCGCAATGCGCCACCTGGCTGAATGCGCAGGGGATCCGGCTCGCCGAGGTGCGGGTGGTGCCCGACAAGCAGGCGGCGATCGTCGAGGCGGTCAACGCGCTGCGTGTCCGCAACGACTATCTGTTCACCACCGGCGGGATCGGGCCGACGCATGACGACATCACCGTCGACGCGATCGCGGCGGCGCTGGACGTTCCCGTGATCGTCCATGCGGAAGCGCGGGCGGCGCTCGACGCCTATTATGCCAGCAAGGGCGGCCTTACCGAGACGCGGCTGCGGATGGCGCGGGTGCCGGAAGGTGCCGAACTGATCGTCAACCGCATGTCCGGCGCGCCGGGCATCCGCTGGGGCAATATCTTCATCCTGGCCGGCGTGCCACACATCGCCGCGGGCATGCTGGATGCCCTGACCGGCACGCTGGAGGGCGGCCGCCCGGTCGTTTCCCGCACGATCGGCTGCTGGGTCGCGGAAAGCGAAATCGCCGACCTGCTGGCGGAGACCGAGCAGGCGTACGAGGGTGTCGCGATCGGCAGCTACCCGTTCTTCCGCGAGGGGCGGGTAGGCGCCAACTTCGTCGTCCGCGCGACCGACGCGGCAGTGGTCGATCGGTGTGTCGCGGTGCTCGCCGAAGGGCTGGAGGCGCGCGGGCTGGAGGCGGTGGACGGGGGGATTTGAGGGGGCACCTCACGAACGTTCTGGAATCCCTCCACCCCAACCCCTCCTAAGGAGGAGGGGCTAAGATCGGAGCCAACGCAAGCCCCTCCCCTTCAGGGCAGGGCTATCGCATTTGGCAAATTTGCTCCGTCATCCCGGCGAAAGCCGGGATCCATTGCCCTCGACGCGGGGGGAAAGAACCGCCATTTCAGCGCGAATGGATCCCGGCTTCCGCCGGGATGACGATTGTTTTGGACGTGCCGTCGTCGCGAGGTTCCAAATGCGATTGCCCTGCCCTTCAGGGGAGGGGTTGGGGTGGGGCCTGACCGATCCGCACCACGACCCGGTCGCAACGTCACCCCTGCGCCAGAATCTCCCGCGCCCGCGCAGCATCCTTGTCCATCTGCACGGTCAGCGCGTCCAGGCTGTCGAACTTCGCCTCGGGGCGCAGATACGCGATCAGGTCCACCTCCAGCATCTGGTCGTAGAGGTCGCCGCTGAAATCGAAGAAGAAGCTTTCGAGCAGTTCGATGGGCGGATCGAAGCTCGGACGGATGCCGAGATTGGCGACGCCGTCGAGCACGCGGCCGTCCGGCAGGCGCCCGCGCACGGCGTAAATGCCGTATTTCGGACGCAGATACTTGCCGAGTCGCATGTTCGCGGTCGGATAGCCGAGCTGGCGGCCGAGCTTCGCACCGCCTTCGACAATCGCGGCGATCGCGAAGGGGCGGGTGAGCAGGGCGGCGGCGGCGCGCGGGTCGCCCGCTGCGAGGAATTCCCGTATGCGGCTGGAAGACACCACGGCACCGTCGAGATCGACCGCCGGCACCGTCTCCGCCGTGAAGCCGAGCTCTGCACCCAGCGCGGCAAGCATCTCGACATTGCCCTCGCGGCCCTTGCCGAAGGTGAAGTCCTCGCCGGTCACCACGCCCGCCGCGCCCACCGTCTCGACCAGCTGCTCGGCGAATTGCCGGGCGGTGAGGCGGGCGAGGGTGGCGTCGAAATGGAAGACCAGCATGCCCGCCGCGCCCGCCGCACCGAACAGCCGCTCGCGCTGGTCGAGCGTGGTAAGGCGGAAGGGCGGGGCGTCGGGCTGGAAGAAGCGGCGCGGATGCGGATCGAAGGTCGCAACGATCGCCGGGCGGCCCTCGGCGCGGGCGCGTTCGACCGCGCGGCCGACCACCGCCTGGTGCCCGAGATGGAAGCCATCGAAATTCCCGAGCGCAACGATCGCGCCCCGGAGAGGAAGCGGAACCGCCGAGCCGCCGTCCAGCCGCTGCATGGGGTGGCTATAGGGATTGGCCGGCGCGATGCCAATGGGGTGAGGTCGTGTCTCACCGGACCAACGGAGGTTCTGGAATCCCTCCACCCCCAACCCCTTCTCCAAGGAGGAGGGGCTACATGCGCTTAGGACCGCGCCGTCATTCCCGCCCGCAGCACCCGTAGCACATTACCCCCCATCACCTTGGCGATCTCCTGCTCGGAAAAGCCGCGATCGACCAGCGCCTGGGTGACCACCGCCAGCTGCGACGCGTCGAATCCGGTCGTCACCGCGCCATCGAAGTCCGAGCCGAGCCCGACATGGTCGATCCCGACCAGGTCGCGGACATGGGCGATCGCCGCCGCCACCGCCGCCGGGCTGGTCGAGCAGACCGCTGCCTCCCAATAGCCGATCCCCACCACGCCGCCGGTCCGCGCGATGCCGCGAATCTCCTCGTCGCTAAGGTTGCGGTTGACCTTGCAGGTCTCCTGCACGCCGCCATGGCTGGAGACGACGGGGCGTCGCGCCGCGGCGAGAATGTCCGCCACCGCATGGTGGCTGGCATGCGCCACGTCGACGATCATCCCCAGCGCCTCCATCCGCCGCAGCACCTGCAGGCCGAACGGCGTCAGTCCGCCTTTCGCCTCGCCGTGCATCGATCCGGCAACGCTGGTGTCGAAGAAATGCGCGAAGCCTGCCATCCGGAATCCCGCGGCGTAAAGCCGATCGACATTGGCGAGCTTGCCGTCGAGCACCTGAAGGCCCTCGATCGAGAGCAGTCCGCCGGTCACCTTCTCTCCGTGTTGGCGGTCGGCGAGCAGCCGGTCGAGATCGGCAGGGGTGCGGATCACGCGCAGCTGGCCGTTCGAGGCAGCGGCGGCGCGCGTCAGTTTCTCCGCATGCCACAGCGAGCGTTCGAGCAGCGACGTCCAGGTGCGCGGCGGCTGGAGCTGGGCGATCACGAGCGGGGTGATGTTGTCGCTGTCCGCGCCATTGGCGTCGTAATTCTGGTGGCGCGGCGTCTTGGTGACCGACGAGAACACTTGCAGCGCGACATTGCCCGCCTGCAGCCGCGGCAGATCGACCTGGCCGCGCTGGGCGCGATCGAGCAGGCTGCGGCGCCACAGCAGCGTGTCCGCGTGCATGTCGGCGATCTGCAGGCTGGCGTGGAGCGCGCGGGTCTGCGCCGTGACCTTGGGCAGGGGTGTCGGGACGACACCGTTCATGCTGCCTTCCACGAAGGCCGGTGCGATCCCGAAAAAGCCGATGGCGCCGATGAGAAGCAGGGCCGCCAGGCCGATCAGGATCGCGCGCTTCACCGGCGACGTTCCAGCGTCACAAAGGCGTAGGCGGGGCGATCGGCCTCCGCAGGGTGCCCCTCGCGCGCCGTTTCGCGCCACTGGTCCGGGTCGAAGGAAGGAACATGCGCGTCGCCCTCGGCATCGACATGGACTTCGGTAAGCTCGATCCGATCGGCGCGGTCGAGGAACAGCGCGAAGATCTCGGCGCCCCCAATCACCGCGGCGTCGTCGCCCGCCAGCGCCAGCGCGGCATCGGGACCATCCGCCACCTCGGCGCCGTCGGCCTGCCAGTGTGGATCCCGGGTCAGCACGATGTGGCGACGGCCGGGCAGGGGGGCGGGGAAGGATTCGAAGGTCTTGCGGCCCATGATCATCGGCCGGCCCATCGTCTGCGCCTTGAAGCGCTTGAGGTCAGCCGGCAGCCGCCACGGCAATTGCCCGTCGCGGCCGATCACGCCGTTGTCGGCGCGGGCCAGGTGGAAGCTGATCATACCGCGACCGGCGCCTTGATATGGGGCTGCGCGACATAGTCGTGGATCGCGAAATCCTCGAATTCGTAGCCGTCGATCGACGGCGCCTTGCGCAGGATTTCCAGCCGCGGCAGCGGACCGGGGGTGCGGGACAGTTGCTCCCGCGCCTGGTCGAGATGGTTGAGGTAAAGGTGGCAGTCGCCGCCCGTCCAGATGAAGTCGCCGACCTCAAGCCCGGCCTGCTGCGCGAGCAGATGCGTGAGCAGGGCATAGCTGGCGATGTTGAACGGCACCCCCAGGAAGATGTCGGCCGAGCGCTGATAGAGCTGCAGGCTCAGCCGGCCGTTCGCGACATGGCACTGGAACAGGCAGTGGCAGGGCGCCAGCGCCATCGCGCCGAGCTCGCCCGGGTTCCAGGCGGAGACGATCATGCGGCGCGAGGCCGGGTTGGTCTTCAGCGTCTCGATCAGTTCGGCGATCTGATCGACATGGCGGCCGTCCGCTGTTTCCCAGTTGCGCCACTGCTTGCCATAGACGGGCCCGAGATCGCCGGCCTCGTCGGCCCACTCATCCCAGATGCTGACCTTGCGCTCCTGCAGCCAGCGAATGTTGGTGTCGCCGCGCAGGAACCACAGCAGCTCGATCAGGATCGACCGGAGGTGCAGCTTCTTGGTGGTGAGCAGAGGAAACCCCGCCCGAAGATCGAAGCGCATCTGCGCGCCGAAGACGCTGCGGGTACCGGTGCCGGTGCGGTCCATCACCTCCACGCCGTCGTTGAGCGCGCGGGCCATCAGATCAAGATATTGACGCATGCCAACAACCTAGCGAGGCTGGGTGGCGGAGTCATCTACCTTCGTCTGAAACGATTCCGAAACGAATCATCTTCCCAGCGCCTTCGCATCGTGTTACCTATATAGTTATGAATATATGCATACATGCGTCGTATATATTGAGTTTCGATGCCGCGCATGCGCTGTTCGGTCCTTTAGCGCGGGCGGAGACGGAAGTTGCGGCGTTTGCCTTTCTGGCAGGGGATGGTCGGCTGCTCGGCATGCGGCACCTGCGCGGGAACTGCATCAGCGCGGTTGACGTGCCGGTGCGGCAGATCGTCGCGGACGCGCTGGCGTTCGACGCGGCCGGGGTGGTGATGGCGCACAACCATCCGAGCGGCGATCCGAGTCCCAGCGCGGCAGACCGGACGATCACGCGACGCCTGCTCGCCGCGCTCGATGCGGTGAACATCCGGCTGGTGGACCATCTCGTTCTCGCGGAAGACCGCGCCGTCAGTTTTCTGGCGCTTGGTTGGCTGTAAAAATGACAACGTTGTCATATTGCTACATACCGGCGGGTTCGCACTCGGCGGGCCGACCGGCGGGGCATGGGCCTGCGATCGGGGCGTCCTGCCGCGGAAGCGGTAGGGGGAGCGGACGCCGACATCCTCCCGTGATTGCAATCCGGGAGAGCGTTTCGGCCGCCAGGAAAATCATGCCCGATCGGTGGTTTAGTGCGGATCCTGGCACGGCCATCGGCAGCGCGTTGGCCGCGGCGCGAGCACGGCTGTCGCAGGTCGGCCGCGCTTCCCGCGGCACCGGAGCCCCCCGTCATGCATAACCCGTTGGCCATGATCCCGCTGGCGATCGTCCTTGCCTGCATCTGCGGCCTGGGGGCGCTCGCGCATCGGTGGCACCGCCATGGGCATCGACCGGGCATCTGCCCCTCGTGCAACATCACGCCCCTCGGGCCCGGGGAGTGCGCATGCGAGGATTGCGGCGATCGATGGGCGTGGTGAACGGGGAGGTTCGCGTCGTTTTGCGCGGGAGCGGCTGGAGCCTGGGTTCGCTACCCTCCAGCATAAGCAGGTATCGACGCATCGCCGCTGGGACGAGCGGTCACGAACCGGATGCCCTGAAAAATGCCGCAGATTTCTGCGATTTACAAAGCGGTATGGGATTTCTTGGGATCGGAAAATGGAGCGGGTGAAGGGAATCGAACCCTCGTCGTAAGCTTGGGAAGCTTCTGCTCTACCATTGAGCTACACCCGCGAAAGCCCAGAAAACCATAGGTTCTAGGTTCCGGCATCGGCCTGGATTGCAGTGCGATTTGCACGGCTCCGTACGATGCGCTCGCCGATTGCCACGACCACACCGCTGCGGTCAACACAAACCCGCCGGATTTGTGCAACCCTGCACCGCGCATGGTGGCAGACTGGGGCGGATGATGATGCCGCACGGAGCATGCGTGCGCTATGTCATGAAAAGTGAAACGTTTCACTAAGCCGTAACACCAGCCTGCGATGTGCGCCTCGACTCAAAAGGGGCAGGGACATGAACATCGGAAAACGGTCGCGCTGGGTGGTTTCGCGTTTCGGGGCAGGGGTGCTTCTCGCCGGCACGGCAATGCCCGCGCTGGCGCAGCAGTCGGGGGCCGGACAAGCGGCAGCGGAGACGGCGTCGCCGTCCGACGATGCCGACATCACCGTCACCGCGCGCCGCCTCGGCGCCGGCAAGGCCCGCGCGACCTTCGAGCTGGAGCGGGCGGACATCGAGGATCGTCCGCTGGGCGCCGACGTGACGCAGAGCCTCGCCAAGGTGCCCGGCGTCAAGGTCTCCACCGGCGATGCGCGCGGTGGCTCCTTCTCGTTCGAGCTCTTCCTGCGCGGGCTCAACAAGGAGCAGGTGGGGCTGACGCTGGACGGCATTCCCACCGGCGATGCCCGATTCAACGGCGGCTCGCCGCCGCAGCGCTTCATCGATTCCAGCAACATCGGCGGCATCATCGTGTCGCAGAGCGCCGGCGATATCGGCGCGCCGTCCCGCTTCGCGCTCGGCGGGTTCATCGACTTCCGCACCGACGATCCGGCAAAGCAAGCCGCGATCACCGCGGAAGCCGGCGTCGGCACCGACAATTTCACCCGCGAGTATGTGCGGGTCGACACCGGTGCTTTGCCCGGCGGCTTCGCGATGTACGGCAGCTATTCGCACCAGTATAACGACATCTGGGCAGGGCCGAAGGCGCGGCGCGCCTACCGCGATCACGGCGAGTTCAAGGCGGTGAAGACCTTTGCCGACGGCTCGTTCCTCAAGGCGCGCGCGTCGTACAACAGCCAGTTCGACAACGACTTCAACCTCGTCACGCTGCCGCAATTCCGCGCCAATCCGCGCAGCGACAACCTCAACGATGCGCTGACCGGCATCCCCAACCAGGATCTCAACTATGGCGGCACCTTCGGGGGCGCCCGCCGCGATTTCCTCGGCTACCTCAACGGCAGGCTGGTGGCGGGCGAGCAGGTGACGATCAGCGTCAATCCCTATTACCAGACGCTCGACGGCTTTTCGACCAGCTACCAGAACCGGCATCGCCAGCTCGCGGGCGGGGACCCGGCCGCGGTGCTGGGCTATACCGCCACCGGGGGCGCGATCCGGCCGTCGCTTGCCACCACGTCGAACCCTAACGTCTTTGGCGGCCCCGCCGACATGCGCGTCACCCCGCGCACGCGCGAACGCTATGGCACGACGGCGGAACTCGCGGTGCGCGACGTGCTCCCGCGCAACAGCTTCCGTCTCGGCATGTGGTATGACGGCGGCACCTCGACCGAGACGCGCAACTTCTACCCGATTGTTCCGTCGACCACGCAGCTGGCATGGAAGGCGGGGCGTCCGTCCTACGTGCTGTATGATCGCTGGACGTCGATCTCGACCGTGGAACTCTACGGGCAGGATTCGATCGACATCATCCCCGACGTGCTGCGGCTCGACGCGGGGCTGACCTGGTACACGATCCGCTACAAGGCGCGCTCGCCGCTCGAATATGCCGCACGCCTGAACTTCCGGCAGAACGCGCCGGTGCAACCCAAGCTGGCGCTCAGCCTCAAGCCCGCTGCGCACCTCGAAATCTTCGGCGGCTATGCGCGCAATTTCTCCGGCATTCCGGAGGACGCCTTTCTCGGATCGACCGCGGTCATCCAGCCCGGCGAGCTGAAGCCGCTCCAGTCGATCAACCTCGATGGCGGCATGCGCTACACGACGACGCACTATGCGTTCTCGTTGCAGGGCTTCCATGTGCATCTCAAGAACGGCGTCGGCATCGTGCCCAACGATCCGACCGTGACCGATCCCGTCGATATCCAGCGCGGCAACGTCGCCACGCGCGCGGCGACGATCCTGGGGCAGACCACCGACGGTGTGGAACTGACCGGGCTCGCCACCTATCCGTGGATCGACCTGTACGCGACCTATGCCTACCAGCGGGCGCGGTACGACGACGCCGTGGCCGGATCGCGCGATCGGCTGAACCTGGCATCGGTGGGCATCATCGCGGGCAGCGACGTTCGCGATATCCCGCGGCACAGCGTCTATGGCGAGATCGGGGTGAAGCCGCTTGCGGGCGTTCGCCTGCAGGGCAATGTCCGCTACGTCAGCAGCCGCGTCGGTGGGGACATCATCGCACCGACCAGCTTCGCCGAAATCGGCATCGAGCGGATCCCCGGCTATGCGCTGTTCGGCCTGTCGGCGCGCTACACGCTGCCGCGGCTCGGGGCGCTGCGCGAGAGCATGGTCCAGCTCAACGTCGATAACCTGTTCGACAAGGCCTATCTCGGATCGGTGAGCAGCGCGACGGCAACGGCCACCGAGACGGGGCTGCCGGGCCGATCGCTCGGGAGATACTTCCTGGGAGCACCGCGCAGCGTCACCGCCTCCTTCCGGGTCAAGTTCTGACGCCTGGGACGTGGATCGGCGCGCCGGCGGGCTTCTCGCTCGCCGCCGCGTAGCGGCTCGCTCGAAGCGCCCACCCTGCACGGATACGCCTTGGCAGACCGGGCCGACGAACCTAACCGACAAAGGATCGAAGAGACGGATGATACGTGGGCAAGTCGGACCGACCTAAGACAGCGACGTTGAAGGATCTGGCGCGGGAAGCGGGCGTATCGCTGACCAGCGCCTCCTACGCGATCAACGGCACCGGCTCGGTCGGCCCCAAGACCCGCGCGCACATTCTGGAAGTTGCCGAGCGGATTGGCTTCCGGCTCAACCTCAACGCCAAGGCGATGCGGTCCGGCCGCTCGGGCATGCTGGCGCTGATCGTCCCCGATCTCGGCAATCCGTTCTTCGCGGCGCTCGTCCAGGCGGTGTTCCGCGAGGCGCGGGCGGCGGGCTACCAGATCTACATGATGAACACCGAAGGCTCGGAGGCGCTGGAGGCGGAGGCGCTGGCGACCGCGGCGGGCCTGCGGGTCGATGGCGTCGTCTGGTTCTCGATCCGCGACAAGGACACCTCGGCCGGCGTTCTGGCGCGCACGCCGACGGTGGTGCTGGACCGGACGATCGACGGCTATGACATGGTGACCGTGGACTATCTCGCCGCCGGCCGGCTGGCGGGGCAGCATCTTTGGGATCATGGGCATCGCCGGATCGGCATCATCGCCGGGCCGCTTGACATCGCGGCGATGCGGGACCGGTGTGCGGGGGTGGAAAGCGTCTTTGCCGGGGGCGGCGAGATCGTCTTCAACCTCGAGAACGCCTTTTCGGTGGATCTGGAGCCGAGCGTGAAGGCGGCGCTGGCCAAGCGCGAGGTAACCGCGGTGTTTGCCGGCGCCGATCTGATCGCGATCGGCGCAATGCGCCATGCGCAGGACCTGGGCCTGGCCGTCCCACGCGATCTCTCGATCCTGGGCTTTGACGATATCGATCTGTCGGCGCTCACCCAGCCGGCGCTGACGACCGTCGAGCTGCCGGTCGAAGAAATGGCGCGCGAGGCAGTGGCGATCCTCGTCTCCCGCATCGGCACCAACAACGGAGACAGACGGCGGCTGTTGCTCGGTACAAGGGTAGTAGGCCGGGCCTCGGTGGGCGACCTGCCGCTCTAGCCTTCACCGGTGTTGTTCGTTCCACGCAGGCTGAAACGGCCAAGCATCGTGTCCCGTCATGCGGTCTGCCGCGGGCATGGCAAAAGATGGCACGCCCGGCGCCGTCGACCGCATGCAATTTCCGCCAGAAACGCTGCGGCATGACGCTGGCACGGGTTGAGAGTCCCTGGCGAAGGCTCTGCGATGGTTGGCGTCTTTGTAGCAACGCGGATGTTTTTCCAGAATCCGCATTGATGGAATTTCCCGTATTATTTCGGCGCCGTGGCGATCCGATAGATAGTCGATCTAATCGGAGAAGAATCCGGTGGCATGCGTGATTGAAATTATGGTACGACAAACGAGTCTTATCTGTCGAGCGCCGGGGGGCGTGGGGGGAAACCATGACGGGAAGCGCGTCTGGCAGTCGCCAGGAAAGTGCCGTTGGGTATCTGAATCAGATTCTCGGCCGGTCGGACAATCCGCTGGAGGAGGCGGTTGCGCTTGAGCCGGGGACTCTGATCCCGGCTTCTGTTGTCGACACGCCGCACCACGAACTGGTTGCGCGGACGGCGGAGAAGATCGCGCAGGGACAGCCGCTCGAAGCCTCGGAAGCGCTCGCGCTCGAGGCGATCATCATTCCGGACAAACGCCCGGCGATCGACATCGCCTCGGGCAACTTCAATGTCACCCATGCCGATTGGCTAGCGTTCAACCAGCCGCCGGTGCACCAGGCGATCACCGGGGCGCTGCCGTCGATCGGACGGATCGAGCTGCCGAGCCATCCCAGCCTGCCCTATGGCGGCACCGGCTTCGTGGTCGGGGACGGGCTGGTGATGACCAACCGCCATGTCGCCGAGCTTTTCGCCGAGGGGGCAGGGGCGGCGAAGCCGAGGATGCGACTGGGGGCGCAGGCGGCGGTCGATTTCCGCCAGGAGGCCGATGGCGGCAGCGCGCCCTTCGTGGTGCGCGACGTGCTGATGATCCATCCCTATTGGGATATGGCGCTGCTGAAGGTGGAGTTCACCAGCGAGGCGCGGCCCCCGCTGCGCATGGGGCTCGGCGACATCGATGCGGCGGCGCGCGAGGTCGCGGTGATCGGCTATCCGGCGTTCGATCCGCGCAACAATGCCGAGGTGCAGAACCAGGTGTTCGGCGGCCGGTACGGAATCAAGCGGCTGCAGCCTGGCCTGCTCGGCCCGCGCTGGACGATCGGGAGCTTCGGCAAGGACGTGTCGGCGATCACGCACGACAGTTCAACGTTGGGAGGCTGTTCTGGCGCGGCGGTGTTCCACCCGGCGACCGGGGCGGTGGTCGCCCTGCATTTCGGCGGCGTCTATCTGGCGCGCAACTACGCGGTGCCGACGGCCGATCTCGCCAAGGACGGGCGGGTGATCGATGCCGGGGTCAACTTCGGCGGCACCCCGCGCCGCCAGTCGGGCGCGTGGGATCAGTGGTGGTCGCCGCGCGAGCAGGTGACGCCGGCCGGTGCCCCTGCAGCGGCGCCTGCGCCCGCACCGACGGGAGCGCCGACGGTCGACGCCGCACCGGTGCCGGTCGACCCTTCGAGCAGGGCCACGCTGCGCCTCCAGATCCCGCTCGATCTCAGCATCACCCTGTCGACGGGCCAGATCGCCGCCGTGCGCGCCGCCGCCGAGAGCGAGAGCCTGGCCGGCGATGTGCTGGAACGCGCCGCCATGCCGCTGCACGACGGCCCGGAGGTGGTGCGGCGCGGCTATCGGTCCGATTTCCTGGGCATCGACGTGCCGCTGCCCGAGCCTGCCGATCCGGCGCTGGTCGCGCGGCTGGAGGATGGCGGCTATGTGATCCCCTATCACCATTTCTCGATCGTGATGGACAAGGCGCGCCGGCTGGCGCTGTTCACCGCCGCCAATGTCGATGCCTCGGCGGCGAAGAAGCGGCCCGAGGCAGGCCATGACTATACCCGCAAGGGGCTCACCGGGCTCGGGTCCGGCGATGTCGAGCGCTGGTTCAACGATCCCCGCCTGCGCGGCACCGAGCAACTGCCCGATCGCTTCTTCGAGAAGGACAACAAGGCGTTCGACAAGGGGCATCTGGTCCGCCGCGACGATGTCGCCTGGGGCGACAGCTTCGACGAGGTACGCGCCGCCAATGGCGATACCTACCATGTCACCAATTGCTCGCCGCAGGTCGCCGGGTTCAACCGATCGGACCATCGCAACAACTGGGGCGCGCTGGAGGACCTGGTGTTCACCCAGGCCAAGCTGGAGCGCTACTGCCTGTTCTCCGGCCCGGTGCTGGCCGGCGACGATCCCTGGTTCGCCGGCGTCGACGATCTCGGCGCGGTGCGCGTGCAGATCCCGCGGCGGTTCTGGAAGGTAGTGGTCGCGGTGAAGGAGGGGCGACTGCAGGCCTTCGCCTTTGTGCTCGAGCAGAATCTGGCAAACACGCCGCTGGAATTCATCGTGCCGGATAGCTGGGCCGACCAGCATGTGCCCTTCGCCCGGCTGCAGGAACTGCTCCCCGCCATCCACTTCCCGCCGGACGTGGTCGCGGCCGACCAGTTTTCCGCCACCGCGACCGCATAATACAGGAGAGGAACCTGCCATGGGGATGTGCCGCATCATCGCCGACGATCTGTTCAAGCCCGCCTGATCGGAGGGGATGATGCTCAGCCGCGACGCCTTCCGTGCCGCCTGCACCGCCGAACTCGGCAAGCCCTATATCTGGGGGGCGAGCGGCCCGGATGCCTATGACTGTTCGGGGCTCGCGCAGGCGATGCTCGCCCGGCTGAACCTCGATCCGCCGGGCGACCAGACCGCCGAGGGGCTGTATCGCTATTTCCTCAAGCCGGGCCGCAGCACGCCGGTGACGCTGGCCGACAGCCAGCTCGGCGACATCGTGTTCTTCGGCAATGCCGCCGCCGTCACCCATATCGCGCTCGCCTGGGGGCAGCAGCAGATGTTCGAGGCCGGGGGCGGCGGCCGCACCACCACCAGCGCGGCGATCGCGCGCAGCCAGCATGCCGAGGTGCGGGTGGCGCCGATCACCCGCCGTCGCGACCGCGTGGCGATCCTGCGCCCGACCGCGCTGGCATGGACGCCGGGCGTCGAGGAATCGGTGCTGGAGGCAGCCGCGGCGGTCGCGGGTTTCGGTAGTTTCGAAGGCACCTTGCTCACCCAGTGGCTGGAAGACGGGCGACACATGCAACTGAAGCTGCCCTATGCCTATCATGCCGAGAACGGCGTGGACTGGCCGGTGCCTTCCGACACGATCGTCGACGGTGCCTCGATCCCGCAGCCCTTCTGGTCGATCATCGGCGGGCCGTTCGAGGGCAAGTATCGCGATGCCTCGGTGGTCCATGACCATTATTGTGACAGGAAGAACCGGCCCTGGCGCGACGTCCACCGCATGTTCTACGAGGCGATGCGCTGCAAGGACGTGGCCCCCCTGAAGGCCAAGGTGATGTACTATGCGGTCTACCGCTTCGGGCCGCGCTGGAACCTTGCCGAGGCGGGGCTGGAACTGCCCGCCGCGCTGGAAGCGGTCGTGGCGGAGGCGCAGCCCCCGGTAGCGATCAAGCCGTTCGAGCCCGCCTCCGCCTCTGCCGATGTGCGCAGGATCGTCGAAACCGATCCGTCGATCGACGAGATCGAAGCGCTGGCCGATGCGCGCGGCTGATCCTCGATGGCGCCGTTCGACATCGCTCCGGAAGACCGCGAGATGCTGATCGAGGCGATCGAGGAACTGGGCGATCAGGTACCGCTGGCGATCATGTTGGCGGCGAACGGCGACACGATCGATCAGGTCTCCGCCTCGGGCAATGCGCTCGATCGGATCGCGCTGGATCTGGTGCCGCGCTATTGCGAGCAGCCCGAGAAGTTGAAGTGCTTCCTCGCCAGGTTCTGCGAGGATCGGCCGGCGATCGAGGCCGCGCCGCAGCTCAAGGCGCTGCTGGCGAAGGTTTCGCAGCACGTCGCCATGGCGCCCGAACTGGCGCTGACCCGGCTTAGCCAGTCGAAGGATCCCGAGGTCCAGAAGCTGATCGCCGGCGCGCATGAGGACTTGCTGAAGGTCGAGGGCCGGCTGCTGACGCTGACCAACTGCAAGCTGCTCCACGACAAGCTGCACAGCGTGCAGACCGAAACCTATGAGGAGATCCAGCGCGCCGCGCTTGCCGCCGACGAGCTCAGCCTGGCCGAGCTGGCCAATGTCGCGACCCAGGCCGATCGCATCGCCGATTTCTATGCCGAGGCGAGTGACCTGCTGCTCGCGCTGGGGCGTGCAACGCAGATCGCCAATCCCGCCTGGCTGGCGAACGTGCAGTCGGTGCTCGATCTGCTCCGCCGCGCCAAGCTGCGCAGCGACGTGCGCGCGGCGCTGTTCCGGCTGCGCACGGTGCTCCGCCAGCAGCTGCCGCGCTTCGACGACGCGATCGTCGAGACGGCGGACAAGGTGCCGTTCGAGCTGGCCGTGAAGCTGCTGCGCCAGGTCGCGAAGCTGCCGCTGGCGCGAAACTTCGCCGCCACCATCGAAGGTGCCGCCACCCAGCTCGACGACGTGACCCGCGAACTCAAGGCGACCATCGCGCTGCATCGCGCCTGGCAGGCGGTGGACGGCGAGGTGTGGGAGCTCGAGCGGCTGCTGCTTTCCACCGGTTCGCAGCTGCCTGCGTCGGAGTCGGCGCAGAACTGGCAGCAGATCGACCTGAGCTGGCCGTGGATCAAGCAATTGCTCGCCGATGCGCGGCAGGGGCAGGCCCAGGCCAATGTCGAGCTCGACGGCGCGCTCGCGGATGTGGATGCGGCGATGGCGGGCAAGGATGCCGATCGCGCGCCGCTGGCGGCGGCGCTGTCTGGCGCGATCCGCAAGATCCGGCTCGGCTTCGTCGCGGTCGACAAGGCGCTGAAGGGGCAGTGCGTGCGGATCAGCGCGTTGCGCGAGCCGATCCTCGCGCTGGTGGAGGACGGCGATGGCAACTGATCCGGAAGCACAGGCGGCCCCGCCGCCGCGTGTGCCCGCACCGTTCACGCCTGCATCGCCGGATCTTGCGGAACTGCGCGAACGGCATTTCCGCCTGCAGCGCGAGCGGCAGGACCTGGCCTCGCTGTTGCGGGACCATCAGGTCGCGGCCTCCGGCGCATCTTCGGCGATGCTCCCCGACGAGGCGACCGACCTGCTGGTCCGCGCCGCCGGGCTGCGGGTTGCCGCCTGCGATGCCGGGCAATGGATCTACGGCCTTGCCGAGCGCGATACCGCGCAGGGCATCGCCGACTATTGGGCATCGGGGATCGCCTCGATTCCGGGCGCGAGCTTTCCCGAACTGCTCACCCTCGCACCGCCGGACCCGGGGTGTCGGGAGCGATTCGTTGCGCATGCCGATGCGGTGATGGCGCGGCTCTCCGAACGGGAGCAGCGACTGGCGGGCGACATCCTGTTCTCGCTTGATCCGCAATGGGGCGCGGACGTGCCACAGCTGGTGCCGCCCGATCGCAATGCGGCATTGGGATCGCCAGAGGCTGCCAATCTCCGGCAGATATTGCAGAAAGCCCATCTGATCCGCGCGATCGAATGCGGGCCGGGCACCGTGCCGGAGCTGGTGTTGCACCACCGCCCGCTGCTCGATCGCTGGGGCGTCTTCGTCACCATGGGTGCCGATGCCGAGCTCGACGCGAACCGGCGCAAATGGCTGGAGACCTATGCCCATAACTGGGCGGAGGACCGAAAGCGCACGTCGATCCTGCTGCGCGGCAAGGCGCTGCGCGAGGCGGTCGAGTTCCAGGGCCGGATGGAGGCTGCGCCGGAAGGGCGCGGGTTGAGCGACGATGCCCATGCCTTTCTGGATGCGAGCTGCCGCGCGCTGCGCCGTCGCCGCCTGTCGGCGGCGCTCTCGGTGCTGATGGTGGTGCTGCTGGCCGTGCTAGCCTGGTTGCTGGTGGTGTGGGCGAAGCAGCAGGCACAAAGCGAGATCGCAAATGCCACGCGGGACGGTGCCGCCGCCGCGCAGAACGCAGCGATCGATACCTTGCAGGATGCCCAGCTGGTCGACCAGTTGGCGCCGAATGCCAGCGCGCCGGCGCAGGACGCGGATCCCAGCCCTGCGACGCGGGCGGCGATGTGGATCGGCAGTTCCGCGCTGCCGCTGCTCCGCGACAAGGCCGGCAACCCGGCCGATCCTGCGACCCTCAAGCCGGGCATCTATCGCGCCCGGCTCGACACCTGGCTGCGCACCGAGGTGCCGGATGGCGACTATGCGTCGCAGCCGTCGATCGGCGTGCTGCCGGCCAATGCGGATGTCTATGTGCTGCGGGTGGCCAAGTCCTATCCCAGGCCGTCGGGCATCCAGTACTGGGCCTATGTGCGGCCGGTCACCACGGTGTTCATCCACTATGCACGGGGGAGCGTCGATCAGGCGCGGGCGGTGCGCGTGCAGCTGGCACAGGCCGGTTTCACCATGCCCGATGTGCAGGAACGGCCGGTCGGGCAGGGCCAGTATGAGGTCCGCTACGCCACGCAGAAGGACCAGCGGCTCGCTGCGCTGGTGATGCAGGCGCTGCTGAAGACCGCGCCGCCCGGCGACGGCGCCCGACCGCGCTGCCAGGCGAACCCCGCCGGCGGCAGGTCCAGCATTTTCGAAATCTGGATCGATCTCTCCGCGGTCGCGCGCGGCAGCGGCGGATCGACCAGTATGCCCGCGTCCTGCACCGAGACCCCCAGCGGTACGGACCCGACCCCGACAGCCGCGCGATGAGCGGCGGCCGTCCATCCCTCAGGCAATCCCGAAGGAGTGCAAGCGATGCAGGATGACGTTCTCGACAACCAGACCATGCCTGCGCAGGAAGCGCCCGGCGATGCGGCCTCGACCGCGGGCGAGGGCGTCGACGAGGTGTCCCGCGCGACCGAAGCGCTGGCGCTCGACATCGCCAAGGCCTCGTCCAGCGTACCCGTGATCGCCCGCCTGACCGCGTTGCGCGAGGGGGCGGACGCGCTGCTGTCGCGGCTGTCCGAGGCACAGCGCGCGTTCGCGACCAGCCCCGAGGACGAGCTTGTCGAGGCGCCCGCGCCCGATTTCGCCACGGCCAAGCCGGTTTATGAGGCGATGTTCGCGGCCTGCACCTTCCCGGCCGCCCATGCCGGCGAAGTCGCCTGGCACCGCCAGATGCTGCAAAAGGGCAAGCCGCGCTACCAGGAAGCTGAGCAGCGTACCGGCGTGCCCTGGTGGTTTATCGGCGTGATCCACGCGCTGGAAGCCAGCTTCAGCTTCAACGCCCATCTCCACAACGGCGATCCGCTGGCGCATAAGACCGTCCATGTCCCCGCCGGGCGCCCGCCCGCGTGGAACCCGCCGAGCGACTGGCTGTCGAGCGCGATCGATGCGCTGCAGTTCCAGGGCTATGCGGGCCGGACCGACTGGAGCCTGGCGCAGGTGCTGTACCGGTGGGAGGCCTATAATGGCTGGGGCTATCGCACACACGGCATCAACTCGCCCTATCTGTGGTCGTTCTCGAACCACTATACCAAGGGCAAGTTCGTCGCAGACGGCAAGTATGATCCCAACGCCGTCTCGAAGCAGTGCGGCACGGCGGTGATGCTGAAGGCGCTGGTCAACGCGGGCGAGATCCAGCTGTGAACCCGCGGGCGCCCGGCCAATGAAGCTCCAGCCGTCCGATACCGGCAAGCTGATGAAGGCGGTGGTTGAATCGTTCGATCAGGACACGCTCGACACGTTGTTCATGGAGCGATTCAACCACACCACCACCCGCTATGCCGGCGGGAATCTCGACGACGAGGCGCGGGCGTTGCGGATCGTGAAGGAGTTCCAGTCGCGCAACGAGATCGAGTTGCTGATCGCCCTGTTGCGCGACGCCCGGCCCAAGGTGCTCGAACTGGCCGATCTCGCCCAGACCGTCGGCCTGTTCACCCCGCCGCCGGACAGCGGAGCGCTGCAGGTGGTGGTGCGGCCCGGCAAGGGCGGCACGATCGGCCATGATCCGCGCCAGTTCCGCAAGGACTTGGCGGCGCGGGAGGACACGATCTGCCGCATCGTGGTGGACGGCACGCGCTTCGGCACCGGCACGCTGGTCGGGCCGGATCTCGTGCTGACCAACTATCATGTCGTGAAGACGGTGCTGCAGGAGCAGGGCGGCCTGGGCGGCACGGTCGTGTGCGAGTTCGACTATCGCCTTGCCGCCAGCGGCTATACCACCCCGGCGACGCGAGTGAAGGCCACCGCCGCGATCGCCAGCAGCATGTTCGCGCCGGAGGATCTCGCCAGCACGCCGGTCAACGCCTCGACCGCGTTCCTCGACTATGCGTTGCTGCGGATCGAGCAGAACCTGGCCGACGCACCGATCATCGGCGGGGGCGACCCGCGCGGCTATACCCGGCTTGCCCCGCCACCGGCGAGCGCGCTGGCGGCGCGGCAGGGGGTGCTGGTGCTGCAGCATCCCGATGCGCAGCCGCTGCGGCTCGATGTCGGCGCGGTCAGCGAGGCGTTCGCGACGCGGATCCGGCATACCGCCGATACGCTGGGGGGATCGTCCGGCGCGCCGGTGTTCGATGGCGACTTGGTGTTCGCAGCGCTGCACCATGCCGGCTATGACTGGCCGCGCTGCGATCCGCCGATCAACCAGGCGATCCCGACAGGCCTGATCGTGGCAGATTTGGCGGCGAAAGGCGTCATATTGTAGCCGGCGCGCAGGGATCGGCGGGGCTATACGCCCCCGCCAGGCTGACGAAAGCAGGATTTCCACCAGTTGGCGGCGCGCCTTTCACGCGATAAGCCTCCCGTCTGCCCTTGCATGGGGCGCTATGCTCTGGAGCATAGCAATGTGAAAATCGGGCGCACGGGGAGAGGGCGTTTTGGAAAAGTTCGACATTCTGATCGTGGGCAGCGGCCATGGCGGCGCGCAATGCGCGATCGCGCTGCGGCAAGCCGGCTTTGCGGGCACGCTTGCCGTGATCGGCGAGGACCCCGAGCTGCCCTATGAGCGGCCGCCGCTCTCAAAGGACTATCTGAAGGGCGAGAAGAGCTTCGATCGCATCCTGATCCGCGCGCCCGGCTTCTGGGAAGAGCGGGAGGTGACGATGCTGCGCGGCCGCCGCGTCGTCGCGGTCGATGCCGAGGCGAAGACGGTCAGCGATGCCGAAGGGGTGCACATCGGCTATGGCGCGCTTGTCTGGGCGGCGGGCGGCAGCGCCCGGCGGCTGGCGTGCAGCGGACATGATCTGGCGGGCATTCACGCGATCCGCACCCGCCGCGATGTCGACCAACTGCTCGCCGAGCTTCCCGCAACCCGCCGCGTCGTGGTGATCGGCGGCGGCTATATCGGGCTCGAGGCGGCCGCGGCGCTGACCAAGGCGGACAAGCAGGTGGTGGTGCTGGAGGCGATGGACCGGGTGCTTGCCCGCGTCGCCGGCGAACCGCTTTCGCGCTTCTATGAGGCCGAGCACCGTGCCCACGGCGTCGAGATCCGCACCGGCGCCCGCGTCGAGTGCCTCGAGGAGCGGGACGGGCGCGTCTGCGGCGTGCGGCTCGCCGATGGCGAGGTGCTGCCGGCCGATATGGTGATCGTCGGCATCGGGATCGTGCCCGAGGTTGCGCCGCTGCTCGACGCGGGTGCTGCGGGCGGCAATGGCGTGGCAGTGGACGCGCAGTGCCGCACCAGCCTGCCGGACGTCTATGCGATCGGCGACTGTGCGCTGCACGTGAACGCCTACGCAGACGGCGCCGAGATCCGGCTGGAATCGGTGCAGAACGCCAATGACCAGGCGAACGTCGTCGCCAAGCTGCTGACCGGGCAGGACGCGCATTACGACGCGGTGCCATGGTTCTGGTCGAACCAGTACGACCTCAAGCTGCAGACCGTCGGCCTGTCGATCGGCCATGACGCGACGGTGCTGCGTGGCGATCCCGCGGCGCGTGCCTTCTCGGTGGTCTACCTCAAGCAGGGCCGGGTGATCGCGCTCGACTGTGTCAACGCCATGCGCGACTATGTGCAGGGCAAGCGGCTGGTGACCGAGCGGATGGTGGTCGATCCGGCGAAGCTCGCGGATCCGGCGGTAGTGCTGAAGGAGCTTTGAGTTGCGCGGGCCCGCGCGCGCGGGCATCCCGTCGTCCAGCCAGAAGGAGAACTGAGGATGTCCGACGCGCCCGTGCTGCTTGCGATGGAAGGCGATGTCGCGGTGGTGCGCCTGAACCGCCCCGATCGGCTCAACGCGTTGACCGCCGACATGCTCGATCTGCTCGCGGCGACGCTGCGGCGCGCGGCGGAGGACGGGGCGCGGGCGGTGCTGCTCACCGGCGAAGGCCGTGCGTTCTGCGCGGGCGCGGACCTCACCGCCAGCGTCGACGTGCGCGATTCGGGCGAGGCGCTGCGGCGGCACTATAACCCGGTGATCGCGACCATGGCCGAACTGCCGATCCCGATCGTCGCCGCGGTCAATGGCGCGGCGGCGGGGGCGGGGGCGTCGATCGCGCTTGCGGCCGACATCGTCGTGATGGCGCAATCGGCCTATCTGTTGCTTGCCTTCGCCAATATCGGGCTGGTGCCCGATGCGGGCGCGACTTGGCTGATCGGCAAGGCCGCGGGGCGCGCGCGGCTGCTCGAAATGGCGCTGCTCGGTGAGCGGATGCCTGCCGAGGAGGCGTTGGATGCCGGCCTGGTGACGCGGGTGGTGGAAGATGGCGGGCTGGTCCAGGTCTCGCACGGGCTTGCCGCCAAGCTGGCCGCGATGCCTACAGTTGCGCTGGGGCTGATCCGCAAACAGGTGGGCGCGGCGCTTTCCGGCACGCTGGCCGAGACGATGGAGATGGAGGCCGACCACCAGAGCATCGCCGCCAAGGCCGAGGATTGCAGGGAAGCGATCGCCGCCTTTCTCGCGAAGCGGGAACCGCATTTCACCGGACGCTGAGGCGACGCCACGAAATCGGTTCTCGGGCGTTACGAGGGCCATGCAGACGCTCTGGTTCATCACCAATCCGAATTCGGGCACCACCTCGCAGGCCAAATGCGAGGCGATGGAGGCGGTGTTCGAGGAACGCGGGCTGCGGCTCGCCGGCCGTACGCGCTTCCCCGAGGATGCACTGCCCGAGGTGGCGATGCTCTACGCGGCGGATGTCGATACGGTGGTGTTGTTCGCGGGTGACGGCACGATCAACGCCGCGTTGCGCGCACTGGCGGATTGGGAGGGCGCGTTCCTGATCCTGCCGGGCGGCACGATGAACCTGCTCGCCAAGGCGCTGCACGACGAGACCGATCCGCACAAGATCATCCATGCCGCGCATGGCTGCGATCGGCGGGTGGCGCTGCCCTATATCGTCGCGGGCGAGCACCGCGCGTTCGTCGGGCTGATCCTCGGCCCGGCGGCGAGCTGGTTCCGGGCGCGAGAAGTGGTGCGCAAGGGCCGGTTCGGGCGCTTGTTCGCGGCGGTGCGCGGCGCGTGGCGTAACACGTTCCACCGCCGTGGCATTCGCGTCGAGGGGGCCCGCAAGCTCGGCGATCGGTACCAGGCGGTGTTCGTCACGCCGACGCTCGACGGACTGGAGGTCGCGGCCGTCGATGCGCGCGACTGGGGCTCGATCGCGCAGCTCGGCTGGGAATGGGTGACCGGCGACTGGGTCGCGGCGCGCGCGGTGACCGAGAGCCGGGCCGAGCACTTGCGGCTCGCCGAGCGCAAGCCGGTACTGGCCTTGTTCGACGGCGAGCCCGAGACGCTCGACTCTGGCACCACCATCCGCGCCGGGCGCAGCCTGGAGACATTCATTGCCACGCGCGCGGAGGCGCCGGCCGCATGACTCGCTTCTTCCATGTCAGCGACGTGCATTTCGGCCGCGAGAACCGCGAGGCTGTCGACTGGTTCAACGCCAAGGTTCGCGACGAGAAGCCCGCCGCGGTGATCATGACCGGTGACCTGACGATGCGTGCGCGGGCCAAGGAGTTCGCCGCCGCAGCCGAATGGCTGGAAAGTCTCGGCGTGCCGGCGACGGTGGAGGTCGGCAACCACGACCTTCCCTATTTCAATCCGTTCGCGCGACTGGCGATGCCGTACCGGCGATATCGTGCGCTCGAGCGGATGATCGAACGTCCGCTCGATATCCGCGGCGTTTCGATTGTGCCGCTCAAGACCACCGCGCGCTTCCAGTTCCGCACCAACTGGTCGAAGGGGCATGTGAGCATGCACGCCCTGCAAAAGTCGCTGGCTCTGGCCGAGGCCGTGCCAGCGGGCGACCTGGTGTTCGTCGCCGCGCATCACCCGCTGGTCGAGGCCGGCACCCGCGCCACCTCCCGCACGCGGGGCGGGCGGCGGGCGCTGGCGGCGCTGGCCCAGGCCGGGGCACATGCGGTCCTGAGCGGCCATGTCCACGATCCGTTCGATATCGAGCATCGCATAGACGACCGTGTCGTGCGGCTGATCGGCGCGGGCACGCTTTCGGAACGTACCCGCGACAAGCCGCCGTCGTTCAACGAGATCACGGTCGAGGGCGCAGGCTTCTCCACCCGCGCCCGCTTTCTTGGCGAGCCGAGTATTCCCCTTTAGCTGCGGAAAAGCCGCAGCGGTCCGCGCCCTGCGGTCGACCAGGTTCTCCAGTTCGGGAATACATAGGGCAGATCGGCGTTGCTCACGCCGTGCCAGCGGGCGATCGCGCCGAGATATTCTTCCTGTGCGATGCCCGGGATAAACCGGCCCTGACTGGTGATGTCGTCGGCGCCGCCCAGCACGGGATCGGGGTAGCGGCCAAAGATGCCGCCCTTCGCCACGTCGCCGCCCACCACCAGATGGTTGTTCCCCCAGGCGTGGTCGGTGCCGAACTGCGCATTGCTCGCATAGGTGCGGCCGAAATCGCTCATCGTGAAGGTGGTGACGTTGGCGCCCAGCCCCAGCGCCTGCATCGCCCGGTGAAACGCCGCCATCGCGTTCGCCAGATCCGCCAGCTGGCCGGCATGGGTTCCAGACGCGGGAATGCCGCCGGCTACCTGGCTGGCGTGATGATCGAATCCGCCCATGCCCACCAGGAACGCCTGCCGGTTGTGGCCAAGGGACCCACGTGCCTCGATCATCCGCGCCACGCCGCGGAGCTGCGCCGCGACGTCGCTGGTGAGCGCATTGCCGTTGCCGTCGACGAAGTAGGCGGTGACGCTGCTCTCGCCGGTCAGCAGCCGGTTGACCAGCACTGTTCGATCATAGGCCTCCGAAAACGTCTTCGCGACACTGTCCATCACCGGGCCGCCATCATTCGTCGCCAGCGCCGCCACCGCAAGGTTCTTCGCGACCTCGTTCGCGCGATAGCCCTCGCGCATCGGCAGCCCCCCGGCGGACATCATCAGCGGCGTCGTCTGCTTGCCGATGACGGCCAGCGTCCCGCCCGACAGCGACATCAGCGGGGGCAATTGCCCGGCCGGCATGCGATCTGCGATGCGGCCGAGGAAGCCGTCGCTGCTCCCTTCGCGCGCGCGCAGGCCCTGCCAATGATCCTGCTCGTCCGAATGGCTCATCAGGTTGCTGGGGCGCAAATCGGGGCGGGTCTGGTAGGTCGCCTTGGTCAGCGGAGCGAACAGCGTGCCGGTATTGAGCACGATCGACAGCGCGCCTTCGTCCCAGATCGGTCGCAGCGCCGCCATCGACGGGTGCAATGCATAGGCCGTGTTGGTCAGCGGGGTCAGCAGGTTGCGGGGGAGCGCCACATTGCCGCGGGCTGCCAGATAGGCCGCGTGCCGGGCGTCGGTGGGGATTACCATGTTCCAGCCGTCGTTGCCGCCGTACAGGAAGATGCCGACCATCGCACGGTAGCTGCCGCTCGGCGCGGCGCTCGCTGCGGTGCGGCCGAGTTGGCCGAGGGTGGCGAGCGCGCCGGTGCCGGCGGTGAGGCGAACGAAATCGCGTCGGGAAAGCGTCATCGGATCGGTTCCTTACCGGTCAACGAGGAACAGGGGGCTGGTCGCGGCGATGTAGAAGAGCAGCTGCGCACGCTTGCGGGCGCGCAACTGGGGATCCTTGTCGGTGATGCTGAGCGCGGCATTGCGCAGCGCGGTCCGCTGGGTCGGCGTGATGCTGTTGCCCAGCAACAAGACGTCGACCGCAGCGATCATCGCGTCGAGATTGTCGCCAAAGGCTTCCCAGCTCGTCCATGTCACCTTGGTGCCCGAGGTGGTGCCAAGGCCGGTGGCGGGCGCGAACTCCGCGTTGGCCGGGTTGCTCAACAGCGTCCAGCCGACGACGAAATTGTGGATGCCGAGTGCCAGGCCGCTGCTCAGCATCTTCGAAACCGGGCTGCGCAGGGTGCTGCTACCGGGCAGCGGATAGTCGATCGGGTAGAAGTTGAAGACCGACGGCGCGCGCATCACCGACTGGCTGAGATATTTGTCGCGAAGGACGAAGACATAGCCGTCTGTCGTCATGCCGATGGCGCGCGCCAGGCCCACCATGACGAGGATCGGCTCCTTGAGCTTGCCGCGATCGGGGCGCGGCGCCGCGCGCGCCTCGGGATCGAGCAGGATGGCCCGCACCACCGCCTTGAGGTCGCCGCGAACGCCGCTGCCATTGTTTGCGAACACCCGGGCGACCCTGCCGACATAGGCGGGGCTGGGGTTGGCGGTCACGAGGTGCACGATCAGGTGCCGCGAGACGAACGGCCCGGTCGAGGGATTATTGAACGCGGCGTCGACGACCGCGTCCACGCTCGCCTCGGGCGTCGCGCCGGCGGGAACGCGGGTGCCGAGAAACACCTTCTCGCCTGCGTCATAGCGATCGGTGGCGGGGATCATCGGATGGACATCGTCGGCGCCATAGCGGTCGAGCGGGGAGGCATTGCCGATCCGCGCCGGGCCCCAGCCGGTGAGCGCCCGCGCCACCCCGCGGATGTCGTCCGCCGAATAATTGGGAATGGTGCCGCCGGTGGCGTCGCGTCGCGGCGTGCCGTCGGCGTTGAGCTGGTTGGGGCCCATCGAGAACAGCTGCAGGAATTCCCGCGCGTAGTTCTCCGACGGCGCCGCCTTGCTGCTGCCGGCCATGTCGAGATAGGCGCCCATATAGGGGTTGAGCGTCACCGCCTTGAGCAGCGTGCGGTAATTGCCGAACGCATTGTCCAGAAACAGCTGGTTGAACCCGGCGATGCCGGCGGCGGAGGGCTCCTCCGCCTCGGATGCGACGATCATCTGCGACAGGGCGAAGGCGACGCGCTGGCGGAGCTGGTCGGCGCCGGACACGGCATTGGCGTAGAAGCGCATCGCCGGCACGGTTCGGGTGAAATAGCGGCGGCTGCAGGCGCCGTCCTTGCAGAAATCCGTTCGCTGCGGCACCGCGAGATCGGCATAGGTGCTGCCGCGCGCGGCAAGCTGCTCGTCGATCCAGCCCGTGGTGCCCACCGTGGCGATCCGCTGCAACACCGCGGGCGTGGGCCCGAACGTGGTCTGCCGGGCAAGCCGGATCGCATCGGTGATCTGCGACTGCCCCGGCGATGTGCCGGCATTCACCACCGACAGGTCGACGAGACCGCTGGTCAGCCGACTGTCTGCAAGGTTCACGTTGCTGGTCCCGCCGTCGCACGCCGAAAGCAGGCCTGCCGCGCCGAGCGCAGCAGACATCCATCTGATTTTCATCTTGATTTCCCCGCCCGCAGGTTTTTGCCGCGTTGCAACCTGTGTGTACGGCCACAAACTTATTTAAGGAAGTGGTGTCCCAGACTGGGATGCCTCAGCAATATTGAAGGAATGGCACAATTCCTAGATCGATACGCATCCGATCTGAAAGTTCCTGCGGTCGGGCGTTGCGGAAGTGCGGCGATTTCGATCCGCTTCTGCCCGTATGCCACCTCGCTCGAAGACCCGTGTAGCGGCAGATACCGGACGAAGGGACGGCTGGCGCGGTGCGTCGTTTTGGCAGATTTAGCTGCGCCGCACCAAATTGGGTAGGAGGAGAATCCGTGTGCTACCGATGATTCCCGTCTCGTTGCTGCTCAACATCGTTGTGCTGGTACCGGTCTGCCTGTCGATGCTGCGGAACTCGGCCTGGGTAGAGGCCGCCTATGGCCCGCCAAGCGCTGCGCGGGGCATCCTCCTCTCCATCTATTTGGCGATCCTTACCGCCTCGATCGCGCTGCTTGCGATGCCGTCGCGCGGCGCAATCCTTTGCCTGCTGGCGTTGCAGTGCGGGTACAAGCTCATGACGCCGTTCACGGTGGGTACGCTGCGGAACCCGGTGGTACTCAGCAACCTTGGCATCGCCGCCGTGCACGCGGTCACGTTGGCGACGGCCTGAGGTGCAGGTCGCCGGAGCGCCACGAAAAAGGGCGGCCCGTTGCCGGACCGCCCCCTTTTCCTTGGCCGAAGCCGAGACGCTTAGCGCTTCGAGAACTGGAAGCTGCGGCGGGCCTTCGCCTTGCCGTACTTCTTACGCTCGACGGCGCGGCTGTCGCGGGTCAGGAAGCCGGCCTTCTTAACCGGGGCGCGCAGCACCGGCTCATACTTGGTCAGCGCCTGCGAGATGCCGTGCTTCACGGCACCGGCCTGGCCCGAGAGACCGCCGCCCTTGACGGTGCAGATCACGTCATACTGGCCCTCACGCTCGGCGACACCGAACGGCTGGTTGATGACGAGACGCAGCGTCGGACGCGCGAAATAGATTTCCTGGTCACGACCGTTGATCGTGATCTTGCCGGTGCCCGGCTTCAGCCACACGCGGGCCACGGCGTCCTTACGACGGCCGGTGGCATAGGCGCGGCCATACTGGTCCAGCTCCTGCGCACGCAGCGGCGTGGTGGGAGCGGCCGGCTCGTCGATCTGGCCGGCGAGATAGGCGTCGGCAGCCGAAGCAGCAGCCGGAGCGGCGGCCTGGCCTTCGGTCGGCGCGGCGGGCTGCTGGCCCAGCGCTGCACCCAGGTCGGAAAGCGACTGGCGGTTGTCAGACATTATGCACCCACCTTGTTCTTGCGGCTCATGCCGGCGATGTCGAGAACCTCGGGGTTCTGAGCTTCATGCGGATGCTCCGAACCGGCGAAGATGCGCAGGTTGCGCATCTGCTGGCGGCCGAGCGGGCCGCGCGGGATCATGCGCTCCACGGCCTTCTCCAGAACGCGCTCCGGGAAGCGGCCTTCGAGAACCTTGGCGGCGGTGACGCCCTTGATGCCGCCCGCATAGCCGGTGTGCTTGTAGTACACCTTCTGGCCGAGCTTCTTGCCGGTGAACCGGATCTTGTCCGCGTTGATCACGATGACATTGTCACCGCAGTCGACGTGCGGGGTGAAGCTGGTCTTGTGCTTGCCGCGCAGGACGTTCGCGATCACCACCGCTGCACGACCGACGACGAGCCCTTCGGCGTCGACGATGTGCCACTTCTTCTCCACCTCGGCCGGCTTGGCCGACTTGGTGGTCTTCATCAGAGCCTTCATGGCCTGTGACCTTTCGCGTTGGAAATGCATACGCGCCACCGTTGCCGGCAGCGCGATCGACGCCCCAATGCCGATAGAGGGGCTGAAAGTCAAGAAATGCGTGGGTTTGCTGACGGGTAAAATGATACCTGTCGGTTCAGCTTGTCTCGTCGGCGATCCAGCGGGCGACGGCGGTGCCTGCCTCGACCGGCCATTGCTCGATCACCGGGAGGTCATAGCCATGGATCGCGGCGATCCGGTCGCGGAGGCGGAGCGCCAGGGCGGGGCGGGTCTTGAACAGGGCGGGGACTTCCTCGCCGCGCTCGATGCCGCCCTGCCAGCGGTAGATCGAGGTGCAGGGGGCGAGAATGTTGACGCAGGCCGCCAGCCGCTCCGCCAGCACCGTCTCCGCCACCCGCTCGGCATCGGCGCGGCTGGCGAAGGTGACGGTGAGCAGCGCGGTGTCGCTCACCGGGGGCGGCCGACGGCGTGGACGCCCCAAACGGTCGCGCAGACCAGCAGCGCGCCGACCAACTGGTGGGTAGCCGCGAGGTGGAGGTTCACGCCGGTCATCACCGTCGCGATGCCGAGCAGGATCTGGATGCCGAATGCCGAGTGGATCGCGATCGAGGCGCGGCGGTCGCCGGCCGCCTTGGCCTTGCGCGCGAGCACGATCAGACTAGCAACGACGACCCAGGCCCACCAGCGATGGATGAAGTGGACGATCGCCGGATCGTAGAGCGCCGCATGGAGCGGGCTCTCGCCGATCTGGCTGACACCGGGGAAGAAGCGGTCGTTCATCAGCGGCCACTGATCGGTGACCAACCCCGCATCGAGGCCCGCGACCAGCGCGCCATAGAAGAGCTGGATCGCCAGCAGCACCAGCACGCCCGCGCCGAGCCCGGTCAGCCGGGCAGGGCGTTCGGCGTGGTTGGCGGCGAGCGTGCGCAGGTCCAGCATCGTCCAGACGATCCCGCCCAGCGTGAACAGCGCGGTCATCAGGTGGGTCGCCAGCCAGAAATGGCTGACCGAGGTGCGGGTGTGGTTGAGGCCGGACTTCACCATCCACCAGCCGAACGCGCCCTGCAGCACGCCGAGCGCCAGCAGCGCCACCAGCCGCCAGCCATAGCCCTGCGGGATCTGCTTGCGGATCCAGAACCACAGCAGCGGCAGCGCGAACACCATGCCGATCAGTCGGCCGAGCAGGCGGTGGATATATTCCCAGAAGAAGATGCTCTTGAACCCGGCGAGCGTCATGCCCTGGTTGAGCTGCTCATACTGGCCGATCTGCTTGTAGTGATCGAACTCGGCCTGCCACTGCGCGTCGTTGAGCGGGGGGATGATCCCCGAGATCGGCTTCCACTCGGTGATCGACAGGCCCGATTCGGTGAGCCGGGTAATGCCCCCGACCACGACCATCGCGACGATCATCGCGGCGACGACAAACAGCCAGTGCGCGAGCGCGCGGGGGCGGGCGGTGAGGGGGAGGATGGTCATTTTCAGCACGTACTGCGATGTACGCGCTCGGGGAAGGGTGCGCTAGCTTCCGGCTTGTGGACTTTCGGGAAGCGCAGGGGGCGCCGGCGGAGCTGCCGGTTGACGCTTCATCGCGATGTCGATCAGCGTCTCCAGCCGGATCACCCGTTCGCGCGTTTCGATCGAGTGGCGGCGTGCTTCCTCGGCGGTAGTCAGCGCCTGCTCGACCTTGTGCTGGAGCAGCGCGACCTGCTGAAGGGCGCGCAACGCATCGGTCCAGAAGCTCACTGGCGCGCCCAGCCCGACAGGGCGGTGGACAGTGCATCCCAGTCGATCGAGGAATCGGCCAGCAGCTGTTCGCGGACCTCGGCCCGATACGCTTCCTCGTCGAACGCGGCGGCCGCGGTGCGCGCGGCTTCGAGTTGGGCAAAGGCCGCGTCCGTACGGGCATTGGCCGCTTCGAGCTGGGCGAGCAGGTCGCGCATCAGCGTCATCTCGGCATCGGTGGGTTCGGTATAGCGTTCGGCAGCGGTGCGCATGAAGTCGCTCACCGTCATGTCCGCCGCTTCCGCATTGGCGGAAATGCGACGCTTTTCCTCGGGCGAAACCAGCACGACGACACGGCTGGAGCGAGTCTGGGAAAGCTGTGTGGCCATGTGCATGTACATGGCATGTGCATGTTCGGGATTCAAGGTGGAGGAGATTTAGATCCCCCGGAACGGGGAGGGGGACCCCCGCCGAAGGCGGTGGTGGAGGGGCCGCCGCGGCACGCGGCGGTGTACCCACGCTGACCGCTTTCCGCGCCTTGCGGCGCGGCCCCTCCACCATGTGCTGGCGCACATGGTCCCCCTCCCCGTTCCGGGGAGGAGCTTGGAAGTGGCTTACGCCCGCACGCCGCCGGGGAGTTCCGCCTCGTTGTAGCGCAGTGCCTTCAGCACCGTATCGACGATGTGCGCGGCGTTCAGCCCGGCTTCGTCATACTGCTTCTCGGGCTTGTCCTGATCCTGGAACAGGTCCGGCAGGCGCATCGTGCGCAGCTTGAGACCGGCGTCGATCAGCCCGGTGTCGCTGGCCAGCGTCAGCACATGCGCGCCGAGGCCGCCGATCGCGCCTTCCTCGATCGTCACCGCCACTTCATGGGTGGTGAGCAGGCGGCGGATCAGATCCTCGTCGAGCGGCTTGGCGAAGCGCAGGTCTGCGACCGTCGTCGAAAGCCCCTTGGCCTCGAGCGTGTCGGCGGCCTTGAGCGCCTCGGCGAGACGCGTGCCGAGCGACAGGATCGCGACCTTCTTGCCCTCGCGCACGACGCGGCCCTTGCCGATTTCCAGCCGCTGCGGAACCTTGGGAAGCTCCAGCCCGACGCCGTTGCCGCGCGGATAGCGGAGCGCGATCGGGCCGCTGTCGTGCATGGCGGCGGTGTGGGTCATGTGGACGAGCTCGACTTCGTCCGCCGCTGCCATCACCACGAAATTGGGCAGGCTGGCGAGATAGGTCACGTCGAAGCTGCCGGCATGTGTCGCGCCGTCGGCACCGACCAGGCCCGCGCGATCGATCGCGAAGCGGACCGGCAGGTTCTGGATCGCGACGTCGTGGACCACCTGGTCATAGGCGCGCTGCAGGAAGGTCGAGTAGATCGCGCAGAACGGCCGCATCCCCTGCGCAGCAAGGCCCGCGGCGAAGGTGACGGCATGCTGCTCGGCAATGCCCACGTCGAAGGTGCGATCCGGGAACATCGCCTGGAACTTGTCGAGCCCGGTGCCAGAGGGCATTGCCGCGGTAATCGCGCAGATGGACGCATCGCGTTCCGCTTCGGCGAGCAGCGCGTCGGCAAAGACCTTGGTGTAGGCCGGCGGGCCTGGGGGCGCCTTGGCCTGGGCGCCGGTGATCACGTCGAACTTCTGGACGCCGTGATATTTGTCGGCTGCCGCTTCGGCCGGGGCATAGCCCTTGCCCTTCTTGGTCACGACATGGATCAGGATCGGGCCCTGCTCGCTGTCGCGGACATTCTCCAGCACTGGGATCAGATGCTCGAGATTGTGACCGTCGATCGGGCCGACATAATAGAAGCCCAGCTCCTCGAACAGCGTGCCGCCGGTCGCCATGCCGCGGGCAAACTCCTCCGCCTTGCCGGCCGCCGCGGTGAGGCGGCGCGACAGCTTGCGGGTGAAGCGCTTGGCCAGCTCGCGCAGGCCGAGATATTCGGACGACGAGATCAGCCGCGCCAGATAGGCCGAAAGCCCGCCCACCGGCGGCGCGATCGACATGTCGTTGTCGTTGAGGATTACCACCAGCCGGTTGCCGGCGGCCTCGGCGTTGTTCATCGCCTCATAGGCCATGCCGGCGCTCATCGCGCCGTCGCCGATCACCGCGATCGCCTTGCCGGGCGCGCCCTTCAGCTTGTTCGCCGTGGCGAAGCCGAGCGCCGCCGAGATCGAGGTCGAGGAGTGCGCGGCGCCGAACGGGTCGTACTCGCTCTCGCTGCGCTTGGTGAAGCCGGACAGGCCGCCGCCCTGGCGGATCGTGCGGATCCGGTCGCGGCGGCCGGTGAGGATCTTGTGCGGATAGCATTGGTGCCCGACGTCCCAGATCAGCCGATCGTCGGGGGTGTTGAACACATAGTGGATCGCCACCGTCAGCTCGACGACGCCGAGGCCGGAGCCGAGGTGCCCGCCGGTGGAACCCACCGCACTGATGGTTTCGGCGCGGAGCTCGTCGGCCAGCTGGCGCAGCTGGGCGGGGGCGAGCTTCCGGAGGTCCTGCGGCGTGTCGACCGTGTCGAGCAGCGGCGTCTTGGGTAGGTCAGCCATGGGGTTTGTTAGCGCAGTGTTAGGCCCAAGTCGAACGGTCAAATGGGCAGGTCAGTCGCACTTGCCGCACTTGCCGCGCACTTCGATCACCGGGCGAACCGGTGAGAAACCAGCATGTTGCGCTGCGGAACGGACGTTCCGGGTGATCGTATCATCATCGATATGGGTGGTCTGGCCGCAGCTGTCGCACACCAGGAAGATGCAGTCGTGCAGGCATTCCGGATGCGCATTGGCGACATAGGCATTCGCGCTTTCCACCCGCCGGGCGAGGTTCGAACCGACGAACAGATCGAGGATCCGGTAGACGCTGTTGGCCGCGACGCGGCGGCCTTCGGCCTTCGATACCGCCTCGGCGATGTCATAGGCGGACGCGGGCTTGTCGAACCCGGCCAGCGCCTCGAACACGCGCTCGCGCATCGCCGTCCACTGCTCGCCGGCCTCTTCCAGCCGGGTGCGGGCCGCCTTGGTGAGATCGGCCCCGTGGTGCTCGTGATGATGATGCGCGGACATGATGGCGATTTAGGCGTTGCTGCGGGTTCCGGCAAGCATCGGCCGCCCTACGCTCAATGGCTGGCGCGGTGGTTGAGGTCGTGGCCGAGCGCGACGAGCGACACGCCGATCAGGGTCCAGAGCGTCTCGAACCCGCCATGCGGCAGGGTGAGCGCGCCGCTCATGATCCCGAGCCCGAACGCACCGACCACCGCCGGCGCCATATAGCCGTGATGCAGAATGCCGCGGCCGAGCGCGAAGACGCCGAAGCCGATCGCGAGCATCAGTCCGACCTCGTGGATGTGCGGATTGAGCAGCCCGCCGGCCGTGGAGGCCAGCGTCAGCAGCACGGTCGTCGCGATGCAGTGGATCAGGCACAGTCCGCTGATCCCGATCGCGATCCGATCAAAGGCGCCATCCAGGCCCGCCCACCAGCGGGCTATGGGGGTACTCAGCGACATGGGCGGCATATAGACCCATGCCGGTGGCGGTACAACATATCATCGTGCAAAATTTACGCGCTGGTATGGCTGTCGGCGCAATATCTTCCGTTCAGTGAATGTTTACCGCCCCCGCCGATGGTGCCGGTGGAGGTGAAACATGCCGCCTGATTTTGATGAATTTGTAAATGAAACTATGGAGTCGCTTCGCCCTCTTGCTAATGCAAGGGGCGATCTCGGAGGGCTTGAGGTAAGGTTTCAGAAGCTGCTTGATGCCCAACTTGCCGCGCGCTACGGGCGGGATGCCGCTGTACGCGAACATGCTGTGCTAACGGCTCGGACTCTCAATAAAAGGGTAATCAGGCCGGACCATCTTATCCGATACGCCGGTTGCATACATGCGCTCGAACTGAAGTGTGTAAAAAATAGTAGGTCTAGTGGTGTGCCAAAAAATGCGCCGGCATTTGGGTATGACCTTATAAAAGACTGCGCGAAGATCGAGATTCTTGTTGGACAACACGTCGAAGCGGGCAAGTTGACGGGTTCGGTAGTGGGAGGTGTTGTCCTTGGCCTTACCGACCACACGCCTTATTGGCACGGTAGGACGTCTATCGACTGGGCGCTGGAATTCAACTTTCCCGACAAGGGTGGTTGGGCCAAGTTGGGGCGCAGTTTTGGGCCGCATGCGACTAATCGCGCCCTCTGTATTCACCCAAAATACTATATGCACAAGCGCTACCGGATCGTGTTGCGCAATCAATGGGAATATCGATGGTACGACTTCAAAGGAGATTTTCGTTATATTATGCTTCGTCGTAAGAGCGTCGTCGAGCAGGGGCTCGAGATTTTGCCGCAGGACCGTAATATCACGTTGCCGTTCGCCGATGCAGTGCACCGGGAAGCCGCCAATAAAGAGCGGCTCGAATACAATCGGCAATACCGAGAATCAGGCAACGCCATATGCCCGATCTGCGGGGCAAGCCGACCCTGATACGATCAACGGCAAAGGGTAGG
Organism: Sphingomonas azotifigens NBRC 15497; assembly: GCF_002091475.1. Taxonomy (GTDB): domain Bacteria; phylum Pseudomonadota; class Alphaproteobacteria; order Sphingomonadales; family Sphingomonadaceae; genus Sphingomonas; species Sphingomonas azotifigens. Next base: position 11,398 of record NZ_BCTR01000022.1, on the reverse strand, counting down.
CCGGGTGACGCTCTAGGGTTACGTCACCCGACCATTCCCATGCCCATTACTATAGTCGTTTCTCCCTCATTTTACCAGCGTGCATCGGCCAATTTGGAAGCGTTTTGTGCGGCGCGTACCCGCGGCTGGCCGAGATAATGGGCCTGCGCCGCGTCGGTGGCATGCACGGCAAGCAGCGAGCGCGCATCGGCAGTGGTGCGCACCGATCCGCTGCGCTCCGCGGCAGTGTCGAGCAGCCGGTCGAGCAGCGCCTGGCCTTCTTCCCACCAGCCGATACCGCTGGCGGCGTTGAGGTGGCCCTGCGGCCCCGCATCGACGAACAGACTGCCCCAGCTGCGGGCGAGATCCTCGGAGCGCTCGATCGACATCCAGGGATCGTCGCTGCTCGCCACCACCACGCTGGGGAAGGGCAGGAGTGTCGCCGGTGTCGGGCGGAAGGCGTGGAGTTCGGCAGGCGCCGAGTCGCGGTCGACATCGGCGGGGGCCACCAGCAGCGCACCGGCGACCGGCGTGCCGAAGGTCTGCCCGGCCAGTGTCGCCCACCAGGCGACCGCGAGACAGCCCAGGCTGTGCGCGGCGAGCACCACCGGCGCCTGCGCGGTGCGGATCGCCTGGTCGAGCTTGGTCACCCAGGCGTTGCGATGCGGCGTTTCCCACATGCCGAGTTCGACTCGGTGCGTGTCCGGGCGGGATTGCTCCCACAAGGTCTGCCAGTGCGACGGCCCGGAGCCGCCGAGACCGGGAACGGTAAGGATGATCGGCGAGCGATCATCGATCGGCGAAAAGATCGTCATAAAATCCTCTCCTCGGAGGGATTGGCCGGACTCAAGATATAATCCCTACCGGATTAGTGGGCAATAAGCCCTGCGCCGAATGGAGGAGCGGTTGCGCCGAGGCGTTGGCCGAGCCTAAAGGGCGGCATGGCAAAGCTTCGCGCCGATCAACTGCTCGTCGACCGCGGGCTCGCCGAGAGCCGTACGCGGGCGCAGGCGCTCATCATGGCGGGCCTCGCCTTCACCGGCGAGCGCAAGATCGAAAAGGCGGGCCAGATGCTCGCGGAAGACGCAGCGATCGAGGTGCGCGGGCGCGACCATCCCTGGGTCTCGCGCGGTGGCATCAAGCTCGCCCATGCGCTCGAGCATTTCGGCTGGGACGTGGGCGGCGCTGTGGGGATCGACGTCGGCTCCTCGACCGGCGGCTTCACCGATGTGCTGCTGACGAACGGCGCGGCGCGCGTCTATGCGGTGGACAGCGGCACCAACCAGCTCGCCTGGAAGCTGCGGCAGGACGAGCGGGTGATCGTCCACGAACAGACCAGCGCGCGCATTCTCACGCCTACACACATCCCCGAGCCGATCGACCTGGTCGTATGCGACGCGAGCTTCATCGGTCTCGCCAAGGTGCTCGACGTGCCCTTGGGTTTCACCCGTCCGGGCGCGCGGCTGGCGGCGCTGATCAAGCCGCAGTTCGAAGCGGGGCGCGAGGAAGTCGGCAAGGGCGGGGTGGTGCGCGATCCGGCCGTGCACGCGCGGGTCTGCGCCGAGGTGGCGGCCTGGCTGGACGGCAAGGGCTGGCAGGTCCTGGGCGTGACGCGTAGCCCGATCACCGGGCCGGAGGGGAATGTGGAGTTCCTGATCGGCGCGGTACGGGCGTAACAGCGTACCCGGCCCGATGCGTCGAGCCGTCGCGATCTAAACGATCCGTTGATGGTCGCGCCAGGCCGCGCTGCGCATACCGCTCCCGGTAATCAGGGAGTGGGTGATGCTCAACCAGATGCTTTCCAGTGCCGCGGCCGGTTCCGCCAGCATCGCCTTTGCACGGTTCGCCGGCGCCGGAGGGCTGGGAGTCGACGGGCAGCAGGCGACGGGCCTTGCTGTTCCTTCAGCGCATGCGCGCGTGGGTGTCCGGATCGATCTTACTCCCGTAGAGCGCGGTGAGCGCGCGGCTGCGGAGGATGCGGCCTACCGTGCCGGCGGAGCGGGGCGCTCGCCGGAGGAAACCCGCCAGATCGGCGAGGCCTTTCGTCGCGAACTCGACAATGCCAGCCCGGCGCTATCCTCCGCTGCCGGGGCCGCCGATCAAGCACGATATGCCGATCTCAAGCAGGCAGGCACCTTTGCGCTGCTGGCCAGCGACGTCTATCAGGACCGAAGCAATCCCGCGCTGCTGCCGCGCGGGTTCAGTGCGCTCAGCGATGCCCAGGCGCAACGCCAATTCCCGGGATTTACGCCGCGCGACGATCAGTCCGGCTTCTATTCGCGGATTTATCATGATCGGGCGACCGACAGCTATGTCGTCGTCAATCGTGGCACCAATGATGCCTCGGCACCGATCGGGATCCTCCGCCAGACTCCCGATGGCCAGACCAACGGCGCGCTGATTACCGGGTTCACGACGCGGCAGGCCGATCTTGCGCTCGCCAATGCGCGGCAAGTGTCGGCGGCGACCGGCGGTCGTGTCCAGTTCGCCGGTCACTCGCTGGGTGGCGCGCTCGCCTCGCTGCAGGCGATGTCCACGGGCAAGCCGGCGACCGTGTTCAATCCGCTGGGCATCAATCCGAAAACGGCCGCGCGCTACCATCTCGACATGGGCGCCTTGAACAGCCGGGTACGTTCCTACCAGGTGGAAGGCGAGCCGGTTGCCAAGGCCAACCACTTCCTCGGACTGCGGACCAGCAGCAACACGATCCGCCTCGACTCGCGCGACCTAAGCTGGTCTGCTAACGACGGTTTCAAGGTGCATGCGGGATCGTCGGATCCGCACAGCATGACCGCGGTCCTCGCTGGAGTGCTGGACGGAATGGTTGCGGCGAAGTCGGCGAGGCGATGAGGCTTTTGGGGCGAATAGGTTTTGCCGCGGTGGCGCTGGCGCTCGCCGCCTGCGGTGGCGGTACGGCCGGGTCGACGACAAAGAACGGGGAATGTCGGGTGGCGGACGTGCAGGATCGGGATCGGATCGTCGATGCACTCGGTTATTTCCCCGATCGCCTGTCGCCGCTGGGGGCTGCCGTGCTGTGCAACGATGCGGCGGGCGTGGAAACGGCATTGAAGGCGGGTGCAAGCCCCAATGCCCGAGAACCGGGCGGGGAGACGCCGCTGCTGATCGCCGCGGCCATTCCGCGCGCGGATCTGCTGAAGCGATTGCTCGCCGCGGGTGGCGATCCGAACAGCTGGGAAAAGGACGCGCGGACGCTCGCGCTGCACTATGCGCTGTCTGCGGGTGTCCAGCATGATGATTGGAGTGCCTGGGACCTGCTACTGGCCAGCCATGCCGACATCAACTTCAGGCCCCCTGGCGGCGCAACGATCGCCGAGGACGCGGTGAGCCTGGGCGCGGTGGACAAGCTGTTGCAACTGCTGGACCGCGGTTATCGCGCCGACCCCGCACGGCTCGTCCGCGAGCTGGAAGCGGTGCACTATGATGCCAAGACCGAAGCCCTGCGGTTGAAAGCCCTGGAGCGCGCACGCGCGCTGGTGCGATAGGCGCACGGCTTTGCAGCTGCCGCATGATCGCCTAGGCGTGCGGTAACAGCAACGGGGAAACGGCACGTGAACGCACTGGCATCGAAGGCGCAACTGCGGCGCAGCTTCTGGCTGCGCGCGCTGGTGACGGTGCCGCTGGTGGTGCTGCTCGGCTTCGGATCGGCGATGGTCGCGCCCGCCGGCGACCAGAACCCGTGGTTCACCGCACTCGCCAAGCCCGCGATCCAGCCGCCCAACATCGCCTTTCCGGTCGTCTGGACGATCCTCTACATTCTGATGGGGCTGGCGCTCGCGCTGGTGCTGAGCGCGCGCGGGGCGCGGGGGCGGGCGGCGGCGGTGGTGCTGTTCGTAACCCAGCTCGCGGTGAATCTCGCCTGGTCGCCGATCTTCTTCTGCTTCCATATGCTCGACCTCGCGCTGATCGTGATCGTGGCGCTGGCGGTGCTCGTCGCGGTGACGATGGTCGCCTTCTGGCGCGTCCGCACGCTGGCCGGGCTGATGCTGCTGCCCTATCTCGCCTGGGTGTGCTTCGCGAGCGTGCTCTTCTCGCAGGTCCGCGATCTCAATCCGAATGCGGAAAAGATTGCGTCGGCGGCGTCGAACGCCCACATCCACCCCGAAACGCTTTGAGTGGGGTTTTTTGACATGCAGACCGACAACCGCCTGTTCGACGATCTGGTGAAGATGGTGAACGGCGCCGCCGGCACCTTTGCCGGCGTGGCCCGCGAGGCCGAGGCCGGCGCCCGCGAGCGCGCCCGCGAATGGATCGGCGGGCTCGATTTCGTCAGCCGCGACGAGTTCGAAGCGGTGAAGGCAATGGCCGCCGCTGCGCGCGACGAGGCCGATGCGCTGAAGGCGCGCCTCGATGCGCTCGAGGCGAAGCTCAACCCGCAAGGAAATGCGTGACGCTAGCTAGGCTTTCCTTGTCCACAGCTTTTGGCGGCGGGGCGCAGGCACAAGCTTGTGCCCCGTCCGCGTGCTTGGCACTAGCGGGCATGGCTACACGACCGGGGGCGACATGGGCATGCTAGACGAAGCGGAATTCGACCGCGACGCGGCCGCGCCCATCGACATGCTCGAGACCTATTTCGCCGCGCATGGCTGGACCCATGAGCGCGAGGACGACGAGATCGTCGCCAAGGTGAAGGGCAGCTGGACCCAGTATGAACTTCGCGCGATCTGGCGCGAGGACGACGGCGTGCTGCAGTTCATGGGCTTTCCCGACGTCCGCGTCCCCGAGGAGCGGCGCGGGCTGGTCTATGAGACGATCGGGCTGGTCAACGAGCAATTGTGGATCGGCCATTTCGAGCTCTGGTCGTCGACCGGCATCCTCTTGTTCCGCCACGCCGCGCTGATCGACGGCGACGAGGGCGCGTCGCTGACGCTCGCCCAGGCCGAACTGCTGGTGGAAAGCGCGATCGACGAGTGCGAGCGCTTCTATCCCGTCTTCCAGTTCGTCCTGTGGGGCGGCAAGACGCCGAGCGAGGCGATCGCCGCAGCACTGATCGAGACCCAGGGCGAGGCCTGAGATGGCACTGCTGGATCGGATCTGGCTGGTCGGTGCCGGCAATATGGGCGGGGCGATGCTGCGCCGCTGGGCCGGGGCGGGGATCGACGCGTCCGCGATCACCGTCATCGATCCGGGCAGCCCTTCCATTCCCGAGGGCGTGCGGCATGTGACCGCGCCGCCGGAGGGCGAGCGGCCGACCGCGCTGGTGCTCGCGGTGAAGCCGCAGCAACTCCACCAGGTTGCGCCGGTGCTCGCGCCGTTCGTTACCGGCGTGCCGCTGCTCGTGTCGATCCTGGCGGGGGTCGAGGTCGCAACGCTGGCCGACGCACTCGGCGCAAGGACGGTGGTTCGCGCGATGCCGAACCTGCCGGTGGCGATCGGCAAGGGTGTCGTCGGGCTTACCACCCCGAGCGCCGATGCCGAGGCGCGCGCCGCCGCCGAGACGCTGATGGCGCCGCTCGGGCTGGTCGAATGGGTGCCGAGCGAGACCATGCTCGACGCGCTGACCGCGCTTGCCGGCTGTGGCCCCGGCTTCGTCTTCCGCTTCGTCGACGCGCTTGCCGAGGCCGGTGCCGCACTGGGCCTGCCCGCTGACCAGGCGCAGCGTCTGGCGCTCGCGACGGTGGAAGGCTCGGGCCTGATGGCAGCGGCGGCCAGCGAAAGCCCGGGCGTATTGGCGGACCGCGTCGCCAGCCCTGGCGGCTCGACCCGCGAAGGCCTGAACGTGCTCGATCGCGACGCAGCGCTGAAGACCTTGCTGCGCGACACGCTCGCCGCTTCCGCCCGTCGCAATGCCGAAATGGCAGCCGAAGCGCGCAAATAGCGCGATCCTCTACGGAACGCGTAGTATTCCCAGCGGTTAAGCCTCCGATCCCACGTATCGACGGAGGCTATCATGGCTACGACGACCGAACCCAAGCGGAATACCAAGACCGACGCCAAGGACACGGCCAAGACGAGCAGCACCGGTGCCAGCCTGGGCGTGATCGCCGGCGCGGCGGCGGGTGGCGCGGCGCTGGGCCTGCTGGCAATGCTCGGCCGCAAGGCGGCGGTGCAGGCGCCGAGCGCGCTTGCCGGCAATTGGGACGACGCGCTCAAGGCCGAGCACAAGGCGGTGCTCAAGGTGTTCGACACGCTCGAGGCGACCGACGACAAGGCGACGATCCGCCGCAACATGCTGCTTGCGCACATCAAGCACGCGCTGATGAAGCATGCGATCGAGGAAGAGAATGTCATCTACCCGGCGCTGCGCGAAGCGGGCAAGACCGAGCAGGCGGACGAGCTCAATGCCGAGCATGGCTATGTGAAGCAGTTCCTCTACGAGCTCGAGAACATGCCGAGCACCTCGCCCAAGTGGCTGGAGAAGGTGAAGGAATTCCGCGCCGCGCTGGAGAAGCACATCCGCGAGGAAGAAGACACGCTGTTCCCCGAACTCCGTGCCCAGCTGAGCGAGGAAAAGAACAAGGCGCTGACCCTTGCGATGAACAAGGAAGGCTTCAAGGTCGCCTGACCTCTCCGTCCTTCCGGCGGAAGCCGGAATCCATTGCGGCCTCCGTTTCGGCTTCTGCTGTGATCGCGTGGCGAATGGATCCCGGCTTCCGCCGGCACTCCGGTTTTCCGGAGTGCCAGAGCCTAGCGCCCCAGCGTCGCCACCCGGCCGCGTTCGTCCTCGGGCATCAGCCCTTCGAGCACGGCCCAGAATCCTCCGACGGCACCCTGGCCGGCGCTCGAATAGGCGCCGGCCATTTTTTCGCGCAGCGCCTCGAACAGCTCCGATTCCAGCGCCGCGCCTGCTTCGGTGAGGCGCAGCAGCCGCTGCCGCCGGTCGCGCGTTCCCGCGCGTGTCTCCACCAGCCCGCGTTCGGCCAGTTCGCCCAGCACCCGGCCCAGCGACTGTTTGGTGATCGCCAGCAGCGAGAGCAGCTCGCTCACCGTCAGGTCCGGCTTGCGGGCGATGAAATACAGCGCGCGGTGGTGCGCCCGGCCCAGCCCCTGGCGTGCCAGCCCGTCGTCGATCGAGCGGGTGAGGTGCGAATAGCCGAAATAGAGCAGCTCGATGCCGCGCCGGATTTCGGGTTCGCGCAGGAAGAGGGGAGAGGCAGGAATTGGGGCAGCCATGTTGACCGTTTCTGCCACCGCGCCTAGTCCTGCGCAACCCGAGCCTCTGGGGACGAGAAAGACCGAGTGATGGAAGACGCGACGATCCTGGATTTCGAATTCGAAGCCCACACCAACCCGCGGACCGGCGACGACCGCGCGACGATCCTCGCGAACCCCGGCTTCGGCAAGGTATTCACCGATCACATGGCGGTGATCCGCTATTCGGCCGACAAGGGTTGGCACGATGCCCGCATCCAGCCCTATGCGCCGCTCCAGATCGATCCGGCCTGCGCGGTGCTCCATTATGCGCAGGAGATTTTCGAAGGCCTCAAGGCCTATCGCCTTCCCGATGGCGGTGCGGGGCTGTTCCGCCCGGAGGAAAATGCCCGTCGTTTCCGCGAATCGGCCGAGCGCATGGCGATGGCGCCGCTGCCCGAGGAGCTGTTCCTTGCCTCGATCCGTGAACTGGTGAAGGCCGATCGCGACTGGATCCCGGAAGGCGAGGGCGCTTCGCTGTATCTGCGCCCCTTCATGTTCGCGAGCGAGACCTTCCTGGGGGTCAAGCCGGCGAGCGAATATCTCTATCTGGTGATCGCCTCGCCGGCGGGTGCCTATTTCAAGGGCGGCGCGCCGTCGGTCACGCTGTGGGTGTCCGACCATTATACCCGTGCGGCGCCGGGCGGCACCGGTGCGGCCAAGTGCGGCGGCAACTATGCCGCGAGCCTGGTCGCCCAGGCCGAGGCGATCCGCCAGGGCTGCGACCAAGTGGTGTTCCTCGACGCGGTCGAGAACCGATATGTCGAGGAACTGGGCGGCATGAACGTGTTCTTCGTGTTCGACGACGGCTCAATCGCGACCCCGCCGCTCTCGGGCACGATCCTGCCGGGTATCACCCGCGAATCGCTGATCACGCTCGCGCGCGGCGCCGGCATCGAGGTGCGCGAGGAGCGCTATTCGATCGACCAGTGGCGCGAGGACGCCAAGAGCGGCCGCCTGCGCGAGGCCTTCGCCTGCGGCACCGCCGCAGTGGTGACGCCGATCGGCGCGGTGCGTGGATCCGGCTTCGAGTTCCAGATCGGCAATGGCGGCCCGGGCCTGCTTACGGAGAAGCTCCGCGAGCAGCTGGTGGGAATTCAGCGGGGCGTGACGCCGGATCCGCACGGATGGCTTGAACGTCTGTTCTGAGGCTCTATAAGCCCGCTTCCCGTTGGGGCGTCGCCAAGTGGTAAGGCAACGGTTTTTGGTACCGTCATTCGGAGGTTCGAATCCTCCCGCCCCAGCCAGGTTTTTCCCAAGTGCCTGACATGTCCTGGTTTTTCGGTCGATGCCGGAACCTAGGTGGGGCTTTGCTACAATGCCCTGCTACAGAGCAGGGGTTCTGGAAGCATGGCTGCCATTCCGAACACGGTTCGGCGGGAGGGTGTTTATCATTTCCGGCGGGCAGTGCCGCTGGCATTGCGAGCGCGGTTCGGTCGAGCCGAATTGACTTGCAGCCTTCGGACACGGGAAGCAGGGGTCGCGCGTTCGCTTTCGCGCTGGCTTTATCTGCTGTCGGAGGATCTTTTCGTGGCTGTCGAAAGCTCACCGATGCTGAGTGATGACGATGTCGCCGCACTCGTGAGGGATTTCTACCGTACGATCCTAGCGCACGACCAAGATCGCCGCCTGATCAGCGACGTTCCGGATGCATTTCGCGCTGAGCGGGCGGAGCATTATCGGCAGCTGGCCAGCAGAGCGCGCGAAGATCTTGGCAGTAACGCGTTCGGCTCGGTCAGGCAGATCAGTGCCGTGATGTTGGCGCGGCGATTTGGCCAGGATGCCAGGTTCGATACGCTAAGTGTACGGAAGGTCCAGCAAGCGATGCTCCGCGCGGGCCTTGAAGTGGCAGAGACGCTTGCCGCGCGGGCTGAGGGCGACTTCAACTACGAGCCCCGAGATAAGCTTCTGGCAGCCGCATTGCAGGAGGCTTCGGCTGCCCCGGCTTCCGCAGTCCCACCTAAGCCAACTCCTGGACCGGAAGCGGAAGAGGCGCAAGGAGCGCTCTTTTCGGTCGAAGCTGACGAGTTTCGCGAGACGCAGGTTCGGCGCAAGGTTTGGGAAAATCAGTCGGCATTGCAGGCGCGCAAGACCTACACGCTGTTCCTCGAGCATTTTGGCGACAGGCCCCTTACAAGTTTCACCCGGCGGGATGCGGCTGCGTTCAAGAGCGTGCTCGAGGACCTGCCCGCTAATTATGGCAAGGCTGCCGAGTTCCGGGGGATGACAGCTTCCGCGATCGTGGCTGCTACCAAAGATAGCGAGATCGAACGGCTGTCTTCCCGCACGGTACAGCGTCATTTCGCGGCACTGGCATCGTTGTGGGACGCTGCCGTCGAACAGGGAAGGTTGGCCGACAACATCTTCAAGGGCTGGAAATTCCCGCTCGCCAAGAGGGCGCGCGATCAACGAGCTCACTGGACTCGCGAGGAATTGGCGCAGTTGTTCGAAACGCCGCTTTGGACGGGGTGCCAATCACCGCATCGGCGGTCAAAGCCAGGTGAATTTATCATTCGGGATGAGAAATTCTGGCTGCCTCTCATCGCACTTTTTTCCGGGATGCGGCAGGAGGAGATCTGTCAGCTCAGACTTGCAGATGTGCGGCAGGAGGAAGATGTTTGGGTCTTTGACCTAAACGCACGAGACGGGCAGCAGCTGAAGAATGCAAAGTCTGTTCGTTTAGTTCCAATTCATGAGGAATTGATAAGGCTGGGCCTGCTTTCCTATGCTGAAGGGCAGCGAAATTTAAAAGCTAGGATGCTCTTTTCTAACTTACAGCCCGGCGGAGCCGACGATAGATTTGGTCATAACTATTCGAAATGGTTCAGCCGTTACAGGCAGGAGGTTAAACTTTTCGTGCCGGGACGAGATTTCCACTCGTTCAGGCATAGTGCAACGACATTTCTGCGGCAGCAAGGCGTTGACGCGGCGACGATTGATGAACTGACTGGCCATGCGACGGCAGGGGAGACGGCTCGTTACAGTAAAGGCTTGACGGTAGAAAATCTCAAGGCTGCGGTTGATAAGATATCAATCGGTGTAGATTTTTCCCGACTTTATTCGGCGAATATTTGACGCTAACGATAGGTGATTTGTTGTCTATTTGACTAGGCAAATATATTTAACAGGTGTAAATATTTTATGCGCGCTGCGCCTAATTACCCCTTATCACCTATCACCTATCACCTATCACCTATCACCTATCACCTATCACCTATTATCTATTATCTATTATCTATTATCTATTATCTATTATCTATTATCTATTATATCATCAGTAGTTAGTAGAGTTAGTAGAGTATTTGCTTTTTTGGGGGTGGTATAATCATCTCTCCGTCAATATTATTGCGCTCTACATGAACTTTCATGGCTTTCGAAGCCGTAGGCTTCCTTGAGGAGATGCCGTGAAAGTCGAGCTTAGAGCGCCTGATGCGCCCCTTCCAATTGTGCCGGCCGAGGTACTCAAGCGATTTCATGTACACGAGCGCCACGATAGCAGACTGCGCGCTTGCGCCCGGCTGTTGCAGGCTCTGTGGCTTTCGGACCGCTGCATTCCCATAGGCTTTCATCGAAGCCGGCGGGGCCGTCGCCGCCTAGGGTCGCGGTTAAGCGTTGCAGCCGCCGTGGCAGGGCGCAATTTCCTATCACCCGAGATCGCCAATCTCGCGCATCAAGTTATGGCGTATCGGGAGCATGGCGCCTTGCTTGACGCAGAGCGCGTGCTCGGTAACGCGCTGGGATCAACAGCGACCTGCCTCAACTTCATGGGGCCTTTGGCTCTGGACCTAAACCTGGCCACACGGGTGCTCCGACGGTTGCTTCCTGATCTTGGAATCGACCGTGTCGATAGCATCCGATTCGAGCACTCGCCGGGAAGGCTCGACCCGACACTCACCGCCGACAGGTCCGCATTCGACGCTTGTGCATTCGTGAAGCTGGGAGGCAGGCCTGGACGCCCGGCGCGCAGCTGCGTCCTGGCGCTGGAGTTCAAATACACCGAAAGCCTCCACGACTCCGCCCCCTGTCCACCGGGCCGCTATGACGACCTCGCCGAGGCATCGGGCTTGTTTCAGGAGTCCAGTCATCAAAGCCTGCGTATGAACCCGTTGCAGCAGCTATTCCGCGAGCATCTACTCGCCCAGGCGGCGGTGATGCGAGGCGACTGGCCCGACGCCCTATTCATCAGCGTCGCTCCGGCTGTTCACCTGCAAGCTGGGCGGCAGGCGGAGCATTATGGGAGCTTTCTTAAGCCGGCGGTGAAGGGGCAAGA
>NZ_BCTR01000021.1 GCF_002091475.1 Sphingomonas azotifigens NBRC 15497 | reverse complement strand
CCGCCGCCCCGGGCCGAGCCCGCCGCCCGCCCGGCGCCGCCGCCCCGTACCGAGCCGCGGCCGGCGTCGCCGGTGGCGCGGGTCCGGCGGGAGGCCGGGCACGAATGACGGCGATCCGGGGGCGCGTCGGCGCCTCCAGGAACGGGTAGCGATTGCCGGGGCCTCGCCCGTTCAGGGGAGGAGGAGGCCCCCCTTTCGGGATTGTCGGCAGGGCCGGTTTCGCGCACGCCCTGTTGCGAAAGGATCGCAGTCATGAGCAGCATCGCCCCGGCGCGGGACGCGCAACCCATCGTGCTGGTCGTCGACGACGATCCGCTCGTGCGCAGTTCGCTCGACTCGCTGTTCCGCTCGGTCGATTTTGCGGTCCGCAACTTCGGCTCCGCGCAGGAACTGCTCGAGGCGCCGCTGCCCGAGACGCCCTGCTGCCTGGTGGTGGACGTGCGCATGCCGCACATGGGCGGCTTCGAATGTCGCGATCGGCTGGCCGAGCGCGGCGTCGACCTGCCCGTGATCTTCCTTACCGGGCACGGCGATATTCCGATGTCGGTAAAGGCGATGAAGGGCGGCGCGGTCGACTTCCTCACCAAGCCCTTCCGCGACCAGGACATGCTCGACGCGGTCAATGCCGGGCTCGCCCGTGCCGCCGAGCGGCGCAGCGCGAGCCGCGAGAGCGAATCGCTGCGCCAGCGTTTCGCGACGCTTACCACGCGCGAGCGACAGGTAATGGCGGGGGTGGTGCGCGGGCTGCTGAACAAGCAGATCGCCGGCGAACTGGGGATCGCCGAGATCACCGTGAAGCTCCACCGCGCCAGCCTGATGCGCAAGATGGGGCTGCGCACCGTGCCGGATCTCGTGCGCGCGGCCGAGGCGCTGCCGTCCGGCGACGGGACTTCGTAGTTTCCCCGATAACCGACCGTATAGCTTACAGTAGCGGCCCGCGGCCGTACCTTTGCGCATAGTCCCGGACGATCCGGCGACGGTAGGAGCGTGGGCGTGCGGGACAGTTTGGTTGCCGTGGTGGATGACGATGCCCTGGTACGCGATGCGGCGGCGAGCCTGATCCGGTCCCTCGGGTATCGCACCGCGATCTACCCGTCGGCGGACGCCTATCTGGATGCCGATTCCGGGGACGCGGCCTGCGTGCTCACCGATCTGCAAATGCCCGGGCGCTCGGGGTTGGACCTTCGCCAGAGCCTGCGCGACCGCGGGTCGATGGTGCCGGTGATCCTGATGACCGCCTATCCCACGCCGGAGCTGCGGACGCGCGCCGCGACGCTCGATCTGGTCGCGCTGCTCGACAAGCCGGTCGATCCGGACCTGCTCTCGGGGGCGCTGGAACGCGCGTTGGGCTGACGGGACTGGAAGCTCAGGCGGCGAGCGGCAGTTCGACCACCGCGAGCGCGCCGCCATCGGGATGGTTGCTCAGCGCGATGCGGCCATCGTGCAGATCGACGATCGACCGGCAGATCGACAGGCCCAGTCCCATCCCCCCCGGCTTGGTCGTGGCGAAGGTCTCGAACGGCCGGGTGATCGACGGGTCCAGCCCGGGGCCGTGGTCGCGCAGCAGCAGCAGGACATGATCGTCGTTGGCGTGGAGGGTGAGGTCCATCCGCTTGTCGCGCACGCCGGCATCGTCCATCGCTTGCAGCGCGTTGGTGATCAGGTTGAGCAGCAGATGCTTGAGCAGGATCGGATCGCCCAGCACGCACGGCTCGCCGCCCGGCACGAAATCGATCCGCGCGCCGTGGACGTCGAGGTCCCGCGCCGCGACGGCGAGCGTATCGGCGACCAGCGTGCCGAGGCCCAGCCGCGCCATCTCGCCCGCCCTGCCGCCGACCAGCGAGCGGACGCGCTGCACCACTGCATGGACATTGGCCACCGCCTGGTTGAGCCCGGCGAGCGACAGCCGCACTTCCTCCAGATCGGGCTCGGGCCGGGCAAGCCAGCGCGCGGCGGCGTCGGCATAGCTCTGTACCGCGGAAATCGGCTGGTTGATCTCGTGCGCGATCGAGGCCGACATCGCGCCGATCGCGGCGCTGCGCTGGACGCGCTCCAGCTCGATGCGGGTGCGCTCGACCGTGGTCTCCAGCCGCTTGCGCTGGCGGATGTCGAGGATGCTGCCGGGCACGTGCGCCAGGCAGGTGCCGGGCGCCAGGCTGAACGCGACGATGATGTCGATCGGCGATCCGTCGGCGGCGATCACCTGGGTCTCCGCCTGGAACATCGGCCGCTGCTCGTCGATCGCGAGGATGCAGTCGGCGAAGCTGGCATCGGTCTCCGGCAGAAAATCGCCGAGTCTGCGGAAGAAGGCGGCCTTGCTGGGCACGCCCATCATGTCGAGCGCGGTCTGGTTGACATCGGTGATGCGCACCTGGCGGCGGATGCTGGCGACGAATTCGGGATGGGCGCGCAGATAGGCGCGCAGATCGGTGACGCCGCACGCCCGCAGCGCGGCGACCGCATCGGCGACGGGACTGAAATCATGTTCCCAAATGGCGATGGCGAGCGTGTCGGTCATCGTCGCATAGCGGCGTTCCTCGCGCGATACGCGCTCGTCGAGCACGATGCGGTGGAGCAGTAGCCCGGTGGTGACAGCGTTGGCGGCGAGGCTTACCAGCAGGCGCAGCACGGCGTCGGTCGACGGCGTGTCGCGGTGGACGACGACGAAGCTGGTCAGGGTGAGCGCCGCGCAGGCGAGGCTCCAGCCGACCAGTTGGCGCCGGTCGAGGCGCGGCCCGGCGAGCAGCAGGACGACTAGGTAGAGCGTGGCGATCGCGCTGTGGAAGCTGGTGAAGCTGTCGATCCAGAAGATGCCGGCGGCGAGCAGCGCGGCGGCAAGCGCGCGGACGCGGATGCGGTCCAGCGCGGCACCCGGCCGCGTGCCGCCCGACACGATGACGCTGCCGCCGCGCGTGGCCCGATCCCCAACATCCGACATGAAGTGGAGGATGCAGCGGCGGCCGCGCTGTCACCAGCCCAAGGCGAGCAAGGCGGTACCCCCCATTTGGGGCTTGTGGGGGGAGCGCAGGGCCGCTGCCTCCCGCAAATGCGCGTCATCCCCGCGAAGGCGGGAATCCATTTGCCAGGATGCTCGGGGAAAGAACCGCGGCACCTGCGCCAATGGATCCCCGCCTTCGCGGGGATGACGGCGATGTTGGATCTTTCACCCCCTCCTCCTTGGAGGAGGGGGTGGGGGTGGAGGGATTCCAGAACAGAGGTCGGTCTCTGTGAGACACTACCCCACCCCAACCCCTCCCCTAAAGGGGAGGGGCTTATGTGCATCTAGATCGCGTTCGCTTCGCTCACGGCCTCGGCCGTGCCCATCAGCGCCGGGAAGAAGCCTTCATGCGCCTTGCGCAGGTCCGCCAGGCTCACGCAGAAATCGCCTTCCTCCATCTCGAAGATGATGCGGTTGGCGATGGTGCGGCCGATCGGATCGGCGGCGAGGCCGGCCTTGTCGGCGGCGACCAGGAAGTCGGCCAGCGCCTCGTCCTTCACGGTGACGACATACAGGCCCTGGTCCTCGCCGAACCAGCTGCCCGCCACCCCGAACGGCTGGGGCTGATCGAGGATCGCGCCGATGTTCGATGCCAGCGCCATCTCGGCGATCGCCACCGCGAGGCCGCCGTCCGACACGTCATGGCAGGCGGTGATCGCGCCGCCGCAGATCGCCGAGCGGACGAACGCGCCGGTGCGGCGCTCCATCATCAGGTCGACGGGTGGGGGCGGGCCTTCCTCGCGGCCGCAGATCTCGCGCAGCCAGATCGACTGGCCGAGATGGCCGCTGCGCTCGCCGACCGCGATGATCACGTCGCCGGTGCCCTTGAAGGCGATGGTGCAGTTCTTCTGCCAATCCTTGAGCAGGCCGATCGCGCCGATCGCCGGGGTCGGCAGGATCGCCGAGCCGCCGCCGGTTGCCTTGCTCTCGTTGTAGAGGCTGACATTGCCCGAGACGATCGGGAAGTCGAGCGCGCGGCAGGCGTCGCTCATGCCTTCCAGCGCGCCGACGATCTGGCCCATGATCTCGGGGCGCTGCGGGTTGGCGAAGTTGAGGCAGTTGGTCACCGCCAGCGGGGTGGCGCCCACCGCGGAGAGGTTGCGCCACGCTTCCGCAATGGCCTGCTTGCCGCCTTCGACCGGGTCCGCGAAGCAATAGCGCGGGGTGCAGTCGGTGGTGATCGCCAGGCCCTTGTTCGTGCCGTGGACGCGGATGACCGCCGCGTCGCCGCCCGGGCGCTGCACGGTGTCGCCGCCGACCATGTGGTCATATTGCTCCCAGATCCAGCGGCGGCTGGCGATGTCCGGCGAGCCCATCAGCTTGACGAGATCGGCGGCGGGATCGGTGCATTCCGGCACGTTCTGCAGCTCGGCCGGCTTGGGCGTCGGCACGTGCGGGCGATCGTAGAGCGGTGCCTCGTCGGCGAGCGGAGCGAGCGGGATGTCGGCGACGGTGTCGCCCTTCCACTTGAGCACCATGCGGCCGGTGTCGGTGACATGGCCGATCACCGCGAAATCGAGCTCCCACTTGCGGAAGATCGCCTCAGCAAAGGCTTCGCGGCCGGGCTTGAGCACCATCAGCATGCGCTCCTGGCTTTCGGAGAGCATCATCTCGTAGGGCGTCATGCCGGTTTCGCGCTGGGGCACGTCGTCCATGATCAGCTCGATGCCGACGCCGCCCTTGGACGCCATCTCGACGCTTGACGAGGTGAGGCCCGCCGCGCCCATGTCCTGGATCGCGACGATCGCGTCCGAGGCCATCAGCTCGAGACAGGCTTCGATCAGCAGCTTCTCGGTGAAGGGATCGCCGACCTGGACGGTGGGGCGCTTCTCTTCCGAGTCCTCGCCGAAGTCCGCGCTCGCCATGGTGGCGCCGTGGATGCCGTCGCGGCCGGTCTTGGAGCCGACATAGACGATCGGATTGCCGACGCCCGAGGCCGCCGAATAGAAGATCTTGTCGGTATCGGCGATGCCGACGGTCATCGCGTTGACCAGGATGTTGCCGTCATAGGCGGGGTGGAAGTTCACCTCGCCGCCGACGGTCGGCACGCCGACGCAATTGCCATAGCCGCCGATGCCGTGGACGACGCCGGCGATGAGGTGCTTCATCTTGGGATGATCGGGCCGGCCGAAGCGCAGCGCGTTCATGTTGGCGATCGGCCGCGCGCCCATGGTGAACACGTCGCGCAGGATGCCGCCCACGCCGGTCGCCGCGCCCTGATAGGGCTCGATATAGGACGGGTGGTTGTGGCTCTCCATCTTGAAGATCGCCGCCTGGCCGTCGCCGATATCGACGACGCCGGCATTCTCGCCGGGGCCGCAGATCACCTGCGGGCCGGTGGTCGGCAGCTTCTTCAGGTGGATGCGGCTGGACTTGTAGCTGCAATGCTCGGACCACATCACCGAGAAGATGCCGAGCTCGGTCAGGTTCGGCTCGCGGCCGAGCGCCTTGAGGACGCGGTCATACTCTTCGGGCGAAAGGCCGTGCTCGGCGACGATCTCGGGCGTGATCTGGGTCATGGCCGGACCCCTTAGCGGGGTCGCGCGCGCGCGTCACCCCGGCAGTTTTCAGACGCCCGAAGGACAGGTCGCTCCCGCCCCTGATCCATGATACGTTGCAAACGTTATGACAATTGAACCGCTTGCCCAGCAACCGGCCCTCGAAGAATCGCTCCTGCCGCTGCCCGCCACCTGGGAATGCGACCTGGCGACGCAGGCGCTGCGCTGGTCGCCAGGGGTCTATGACCTGTTCGGCTTCCCGCGCGGCGCACGGGTGACGCGCGACGAGGCGGTGGCGATGTACACGCCGGAGTCGGCGGCGCTGCTGGAGCAGGTGCGGAGCAAGGCGATCGCGGAAGGCGGCAGCTTCACCATCGACGTGACGATCCGCCGCCGCGACGGTGAACTGCGCAAGATGCGGCTGACCGCGGATGTGGAATGCGTCGGCGGAACGCCGGTGCGGCTGTACGGCACCAAGCAGGACGTGACGGACGAATAGTCGTTCGCGGCCTATGGCAAGAGGACGGTCGGGACGCCGAGCTGCGGCCCCGCCTCTGCAAGCCGCCGGTCGAGCGTGTGCACCGTGGCGCCATGTTCTGCCGCCACGGCCAGGTGCAGCGCGTCGCCGGCGCGTAGCCCCAGCAGGTGCTGGTCCGCAAAGGCAGCAGCGCTCCGGAAGGCGCTGTCGCTGACCGGCACGAGCGTTAGGCTGTTGGCGACGAGCGTGTTGAACAAGGCGAGGGTTGCCGCGCGCAGCCCCAGGTCGATCTGTCCGGTGCGCAGCTTGATCGCCAGCGCCGAGGACATTTCGGTGATCGTCCAGTCGCTGATCACAAGTTCCGAGGGATCCTGTGCATCCAGCCATGCACGAAGCGCGGGTGCGGACGCCTCGTTCGATAGCACCGCGACGAGCAGCGACGTGTCGAGATAGAGCATCAATAGCGCGCGTCGTCGCGCATCGAGCGAACCAGATCGGCAGCACTCTGCGGCTGCGGCGGCATGGCTGCAGCAAGTGCTTCCAGGGCTGCAATATCGACCCGCTGGCGCGGCGCAGGGATGGCCGAAATGCGCGCCACGGGCTTGCCGCGTCGGGTGATCTCCACCGACTCGCCGGCCTCCACGCGATCGATAAGTTCGCTCAGACGGGCTTTGGCTTCTGCCAGACTGATCGTTGCCATCGGAGACTCCTGACCATCTACCTGGTCATATAGCGTGCGCGACCCATCTTTACGAGGGTCGGGCTACAGCACCGCCCACAGCGTGAGCAGCAGCGCGGTCATCGCGGCGTTGAGCGCCATGCCGATGCCGGCGAAGGTGCCGCCGAGCTCGTCCACCTGGAAGGCGCGGGCGGTGCCGAAGCCATGGGCGGCGACGCCCGCTGCGAAGCCGCGGACGCGATAATCCCGCATCCGCAGCGCATCGAGCAGCGGGGTCGCGATCATCGCGCCGAACACGCCGGCGATCAGCACCACCACCGCCGCCAGCGCGGGGATGCCGCCGAGCTGCTGCGCCAGCGCCATCGCGACGGGCGTGGTCACCGAACGCGGCGCGACGGTCGCGAGGATCTGCGCGCTACCGCCGAACGCCCAGACGATCCCCGTCACGCTGGCGATGGCCGTCAGCGATCCGGCGAACAGCGCGAGCAGCAAGGGGCCCGCGGCGCGGCGCACCAGCGCGCGGTTGCGCCACAGCGGCACCGCCAGCCCCACCGTCGCCGGGCCGAGCAGGAAGCCGAGCATCGCGGTGTTCCGGGCATAGACCGGATAGGGCGTGCGGGTGGCGAGCAGTATCGCGATCAGCACCGGGGTCGCCAGCAGTACCGGGTGGCACAGCGGATGGCGGTTGCTGCGCTTCGACAGGCGGTCGGCGCCCTCGAACACCAGCAGCGTCACCGCCAGCCAGAGCAGCGGCGTCGTCTGGAGCGTGGGCCAGATGCCGCTCATGCGCCGCGCTCCTGCCGGGCCAGCGCCCAGCGGAAGACGAGGGCGGTCACCACCATGGTCAGCAGCGTCGAGACCAGCGTGGCGACGACGATCGCCACGCCGTTGCGCGCCAGCACCGGCCCCTCCTCGATCAGCCCGACCGCGGCGGGAACGAACATCACCGAGAGATGCGCGGTGAGCCAGGCGGAGACCTGCACCAGCGTCGGCCGCTCGCCGGGACGGAGCAGCAGCCAGCCGAGCAGCAGGAACATGCCGATCACGGCGCCCGGCAACGGCAGGCCGGAGAGCAGATGGATCCCCTCGCCGAGCAGCTGGCAGAGGAGCAGGGTGGCGATGGCGGCGATCATGGCCGGGCGCCATGCCATGCCCGCGCGGCGAGGTATACTGCGCGGCGCGGGCGGGGTGGTTGCGGCGGATGCAAGCGGGGAAGGCGGCAGTAGTGCAGGACAGTCGTCCTCCGTTCGTCATCCCGGCGAAAGCCGGGATCCAGTCGCCTCTCGGCTTCAGCAAGCGCCGGAACGGAGGCCCAAATGGATCCCGGCTTTCGCCGGGATGACGACTTGGCGCTACTCCGCCGCCTCGGCCTCCGCCTCCGCCGGCATCAGCGCGGCGATGTTCGCCTGGATCCACTCGACGAGATCCTCGACCTTCGCCGCCGCGGCCTCGCCGAGCGGGGTGAGGCTGTATTCGACATGCGGCGGCACCACCGGCAGGCTGTAGCGGGTGACGAGATGGTGCGCCTCGAGCTGCTGGAGCGTCTGGGCGAGCATGCGCTCGCTCACGCCGTTCACCCGGCGGCGCAGTTCGCTGAAGCGACGGGTGCCGTCGCGGAGGGCCACCAGCACGAGCAGGCCCCAGCTGCTGGTGATCCGCTTGAGCACCGCGCGCGATGGGCAGTCGGGGACGAACACATCGCCGCGGTCCATCATCGCGGCGAGGGTGCGGGAAGCGGGGCGGGGTGCGTGCTCCGACATTTTTTGACACTTACCTTTGTGTGCGTACTTACGATCCGTAAGTGGGTCGCTAGATCGCTGGCGTCAATCCACGAAGGAAGGAACTGCCATGTACGCCGTTACCGGAGCCTCGGGCCAGCTGGGCCGC
Source organism: Sphingomonas azotifigens NBRC 15497 (assembly GCF_002091475.1). Taxonomy (GTDB): domain Bacteria; phylum Pseudomonadota; class Alphaproteobacteria; order Sphingomonadales; family Sphingomonadaceae; genus Sphingomonas; species Sphingomonas azotifigens. The sequence goes on along the minus strand of NZ_BCTR01000021.1, from coordinate 172,370 downwards.
CTCGTCATCGAATCGCTGCTCGGCAAGGTCGCGTCCAGCGAAATCGTCGCGCTCGCGCGCAACCCCGAAAGCGTCGCCGATCTCGCCGCCAAGGGCGTGACCGTGCGTGCGTTCGACTATGATGCGGCCGAGACGCTGGCGCCGGGGCTGGCCGGCGTGACCCGGCTGCTGCTGATCTCGGGCACCGCGATCGGCAGCCGCGTGCCGCAGCACCAGGCGGTGATCGACGCGGCCAAGGCGGCGGGCGTGCAGCTGATCGCCTATACCAGCCTGCTCCGCGCGCAGACCTCGCCGATGCAGATGGCGATCGAGCACAAGGCGACCGAAGACCTGCTGGCGGCGAGCGGCGTGCCGCACGCGCTGCTGCGCAACGGCTGGTACACCGAGAACTACCTGATGAGCGCCGGTCCGGCGATCGCGCATGGCGTGCTGATCGGCAGCGCGGGCGACGGGCTGGTCTCGGGCGCGGCCCGTGCGGACTATGCCGAGGCGGCGGCGGTGGTGCTGGCGCGCGGGCAGGCGGGAACGTTCGAGCTGGCCGGGGATACCGGCTTCACCCATGCCGAGCTGGCGGCGGCGCTGGCCGAGGCCTCGGGCAAGCCGGTGACCTATCAGGACTTGCCCCAGGCGGACTATGCCAAGGCGCTGGAAGGTGCGGGGCTGCCGGCGCCGTTCGCGGCGATCCTCGCGGACAGCGATGCCCGGGTGGCGGACGGCGCGCTGTTCGATGATTCCCGCACGCTGTCCGGGCTGATCGGCCGGCCGACCACGCCGTGGCGCGAGACGATCGCGGCCGGGGTGAAGGGCTGAGGCTTCCGCTTATCGTTCCCCTCCCGCTTGCGGGAGGGGCTAGGGGAGGGGATGACGTTGTCGCCTGCGATGCCGTTGCGGCAGGAGCCGCCACGTCGTTCCCTCCCCCGACCCCTCCCGCAAGCGGGAGGGGAGCGAAGGCTTACAGAATTTCCCGCACCTTTTCCGGCGGGCGACCCAGCCGCACGCCGCGCTCGGTCACCACCAGCGGGCGTTCGATCAGGATCGGGTTGGCCGCCATCGCGTCGAGGATGGTATCGTCGTCCGCGCCTTTCAGCGGCTTGGCGGCGTCCTCGGCGATGCGCAGGCCTTCGCGCGCGGTCATGCCCGCGCGCTGGTACAGCTCCGCCAGCGTATCGCGGGTCGGCGGGGTCTTGAGATATTCGATCACCTCCACCTCGGCGCCGGCATCCTGGAGGATCGCCAGCGCCTCGCGCGACTTGGAGCACCGCGGGTTGTGGTAGATGGTCGCCTTCACGCCGCGGCTGCCTCGTCCTGGCGGGCCAGCCACTCCTCGAGCCACTTGATCGTATAGTCGCCCTTGAGGAACTCGGGATCGTCGAGCAGCGCCTGATGGAGCGGGATCGTCGTCTTGATGCCGTCGACCACGAACTCTTCGAGCGCGCGCTTCAGTCGCAGGATGCAGCCCTCGCGGGTGCGGCCATAGACGATCAGCTTGGCGATCATCGAGTCGTAATAAGGCGGGATCCGGTAGCCCGAATAGATGCCGCTATCGACGCGGACATGCATGCCGCCCGGCGCGTGGAAGTGGGTGATCGTGCCCGGCGAGGGCGCGAAGGTGCGCGGATCCTCGGCGTTGACGCGGCATTCGATCGCGTGGCCGCGGAACTCCAGATCCTCCTGGCGCACCGACAGGCCATGGCCTTCGGCGACGCGGATCTGCTCGCGGACCAGGTCCATGCCGGTGATCATTTCGGTCACCGGATGCTCGACCTGGAGGCGGGTGTTCATCTCGATGAAGTAGAACTCGCCATTTTCCCACAGGAACTCGATCGTGCCAGCGCCCCGATAGCCCATGTCGGACATCGCCTTGGCGACGATGCCGCCCATGCGCGCGCGCTCCTCCGGCGTGATCACCGGCGACAGCGCCTCTTCGAGCACCTTCTGGTGGCGGCGCTGGAGCGAGCAGTCGCGCTCGCCGAGATGGATCGCGTTGCCGTTGCCGTCGCCGAACACCTGGAACTCGATGTGGCGCGGATTGCCGAGATACTTTTCGAGATACACCGTGGCGTCGCCGAATGCGGCTTTCGCCTCACTGCCCGCCTGCTGCATCAGCGTTTCGAGCTGGTCCTCGCTGGTGCACACCTTCATGCCGCGACCACCGCCGCCCGAGGCGGCCTTGATGATCACCGGATAGCCGGCCTTGGCGGCGATCGCCTTGGCTTCTTCCAGGTCGCTGATCGGGCCGTCCGAGCCCGGCACCAGCGGCAGGCCGAGCGCGCCGGCGGTGCGCTTCGCCTCGATCTTGTCGCCCATGGTGCGGATATGCTCGGGCTTGGGGCCGACGAAGATCAGCCCGTGCGCCTCGACGATTTCGGCGAACTGGGCGTTCTCCGAAAGGAAGCCATAGCCCGGGTGGATCGCATCCGCGCCCGAGATCTCGGCGGCCGAGATGATGTTCGGGATGTTGAGATAGCTCTCTGCGGCCGCCGGCGGGCCGATGCAGATCGCCTCGTCCGCCAGGCGCACATGCATCGCATCGGCGTCCGCAGTGGAGTGCACCGCCACCGTCTTGATGCCCATTTCGTGGCAGGCGCGGTGGATGCGCAGCGCGATCTCGCCGCGATTGGCGATCAGCAGCTTCTTGATCTCGGGCATGGTCGTTCCGTTACTCGACCACGACGAGCGGCTGGTCGAACTCGACCGGCTGGCCGTTCTCGACCAGGATCGCCTTGACCGTGCCGGCGCTGGGCGCGTGGATCGGGTTCATCACCTTCATCGCCTCGATGATCAGCAGCGTGTCGCCCGCGGCGACCTGCTGGCCGACCGCGACGAAGGCCTTCGCCTCGGGGTTCGGCTTGAGATAGGCGGTGCCGACCATCGGCGACTTGACCGCGTTCGCCGTCGGCTGGGGTGCTGCGACGATCTCGGCCGGGGCCGCTGCAGCGGGGGCTGCCGCGAGCATCGGCGCGGGCTGGGCATATTGCATCGGCGCGGCGGGGGCCGCGGTGATGGTGCGAGCGACGCGGACGCGGCGTTCGCCGTCCTCCACTTCGATCTCGGTCAGCTGGGTGTCGTCGAGCACGGTGGCGAGCTGGCGGACCAGCTCGATATCGACCTGCATTGCACCCGTCTTGGTTTCTTCGGCCATGCGACCCTTCTTTGTGAATTCTTTAAATGAAACGGCGCCCTCTGTCAGAGACGCGCGGCGGCTTCAAGCGCGAGAATATAGGAGTGTGCACCAAAGCCGGCCACTGTGCCTTTCGCAGCACGGCCGACAAAGCTCGTGTGGCGGAAGGACTCGCGGGCGTGCGGATTGGAGAGATGCACTTCGATCACCGGCGTGCGGATGCTCTTGATCGCATCGTGCAGCGCGACCGAGGTGTGCGTATAGCCACCCGGATTGAGCAGCACGGCGCGCGCGCCATCGGCCTGCGCTTCGTGCAGCCAGTCGATCAGATGGCCCTCATGGTTGGACTGGCGGACCTCGACCTCGAGCCCGAGCTCGCGGGCGCGGTCCTCCAGCATGCCGGCAATGTCGTCCAGCGTGTCCGACCCATAGATTTCCGGCTCGCGCAGGCCCAGCAGGTTGAGGTTGGGACCGTTCAAGACGAAGATCGTATCGGCCAAAGCAGGCGCCTTTCGGTTGCGGGCAGGATGCGAGGCTCCTTATATGAGAGGGCGTCTCCGATCAAATCCAAGGCTTTTCATGCATAGCGACGGCACCGTTTCCATCCGCGTCAACGGCGAACACAAGCGCATCACCGCCGGGCTCACCCTCGCGCAGCTCGCGAGCGAGCTGGGGCTGGTGCCCGAGAAGGTGGCGGTGGAACGCAACCTCGAAGTGGTGCCGCGCTCGACGCTCGCGCAAGTGATCGTCGAGGACGGTGACGAGCTGGAGATCGTGCATTTCGTGGGGGGTGGCGACCATGCCGGGCCGCTTGCGGACGACAGCTGGACGGTGGCGGGCAAGACCTTCCGCTCGCGGCTGATCGTCGGCACCGGCAAGTACAAGGATTTCGAGCAGAACGCCGCGGCCGTCGCCGCCTCGGGCGCCGAGATCGTCACCGTGGCGGTGCGCCGTGTGAATGTCAGCGACCCCAAGGCGCCGATGCTCACCGACTATATCGACCCCAAGAAGATCACCTATCTGCCCAACACCGCCGGCTGCTTCGATGCCGACTCGGCGATCCGCACGCTGCGGCTGGCGCGCGAGGCGGGCGGCTGGGAGCTGGTGAAGCTGGAAGTGCTCGGCGAAGCGCGGACGCTGTATCCGGACATGGTCGAGACGCTGCGCGCGACCGAGGTGCTGGCCAAGGAAGGCTTTCTGCCGATGGTCTATTGCGTCGACGATCCCATCGCCGCCAAGCGGCTGGAGGATGCCGGCGCGGTCGCGATCATGCCGCTGGGCGCGCCGATCGGTTCGGGGCTCGGTATCCAGAACCAGGTGACGATCCGGCTGATTGTCGAGGGCGCCAAGGTGCCGGTGCTGGTCGATGCCGGCGTCGGCTCGGCCTCGGACGCGGCGGTGGCGATGGAGCTGGGCTGCGACGGCGTGCTGATGAACACCGCGATCGCCGAGGCCAAGGACCCGATCCTGATGGCCGCGGCGATGAAGGCGGCGGTAGAGGCCGGGCGGCTCTCGTACCGCGCGGGCCGGATGGCCAAGCGCCGCTATGCCGATCCGTCCAGCCCGCTGGCGGGGCTGATCTGATGCGGGCGGCGCTGGCGGCGCTGGCGCTGCTCGGGGTGGCTGCGTGCCACCCGCGGCCGCAGGGCGATCCGATGGAAAATCAGGGGCCGATCTCGGCCGAGCCGGTGTCGCTGCGCGCGGCGGACGGGATCCGGATCGCCGGCATCTATACCCGCGCGGCCAAGCCCAAGGCGCTGATCCTGCTGTTCCACCAGGCCGAATCGGGCAAGGACGAATATGCCCTGCTCGCGCCCCAGCTGGCGCAGGCGGGCTATTCGTCGCTGCGGATCGACCAGCGCGCCGGCGGGACGCTGTTCGGGACCAACGAGACGGTGAAGATGCTCGGCCATTCGGCGAGCTATGCCGATGCGAAGAAGGATCTGGATGCCGCCTTCGCCTGGGCGCGCGAGCAGAAATTGCCGATCATCCTGTGGGGCAGCAGCTATTCCGCCGCGCTGATCTTCCCGCTCGCCGCCGAGCATCCGGGGCAGGTCAAGGCGCTGCTCGCCTTCTCGCCGGGCGAATATCTGGGCGACAAGGGCGCGGTGGCGCGCGCGGCCAGGCAGGTCTCGGTGCCGATCTTCGTGACCTCGGCGCAGGACGGGCATGAGGAGGATGCCGCGCGCACGATCCTCGCCGCCTCGCCCTCGACGCAGAAGACGCAGTTCGTGCCCAAGCTGGGCGGGGTGCATGGCAGCTCGACGCTGCTCCGGACCAAGAACCCGAACGGCGCGCAGGAAGCATGGCGCGCGACCATGGCGTTTCTGGGCGAAGTCACGCGCGGCTGATCGGGAACCCTGATCGCCCAATGTACGTTATTTCGAGCAAGTCGATGGTGTCGTGTTCTTGTGGCACCCGACCCTAGCCAGGAGTATCGATCATGGGCGAGCTGACCGACAAGATCAAAGGCAATCTCAACGAGCTGGCCGGCAAGGTGAAGCAGCACAGCGACAATCCCGAGACGCGCGACGAAGGCGCGGCGCAGGAGATGAAGGGCAAGGCCCAGCAGCTCGGCGGCAAGATCAAGGGTGCGCTCGGCGACGACATCTAAGTCGCGGACGAAACCGGACATTTGAGCGGGCCGTGCCGAGAGGCGCGGCCCGTTTTGATTCTACCTAAAGCCCCTCCCCTTCAGGGGAGGGGTTGGGGGTGGGGGATGACCGACGAGCGAAGGAGTCGTTCTCAGTTCAGGCCCCACCCCAACCCCTCCCCTGAAGGGGAGGGGCTTAGAAGCGTGTTCCTCAATCCGGCACGTAGAACGCCCACATGTCGGGCTCTACCTGCGCGGCGGCGAAGCGGATCGGTGCCGTGGCCGGGCCGATCTCGCAGATCATGAACGACATGGTGTCGCTGGTGTGCAGCGGGTGCGGCAGGCGAACCATCTTCTTGTTGATCCAGCGCCACTCGCGTTGCCACACCGGCAGGCCGCCGATCCGGGCACGGTCGCCCCGCTTTCCAACATGCGCCGTGCGCCACCGCTCTACCGTCTGCTGTCCCATGACGTCATTCTAGCCAGGGGCGGTTAACGGCTTCCTATCCTTCTACCGATTTCGCAGCTTGGTGACGGTCGTCGCGGGGCTGATCACCTCGATGTCGGTCTTGCAATGGAGCAGCTTGAGGCCGGGCTGGGCGAGTGCTTCGGCCAGCGCCGGCGCGAAGCCGTCGGTCGTCTCCACCGTCGCCGCCCAGCCGCCGAACGCGCGGGCGAGCGCGGCGAAATCGGGATTGCGCAAGGATGTGCCGGAGAGCCGGGCGGGAAATTCCCGCTCCTGGTGCATGCGGATCGTGCCATAGGCGCCGTTGTCGACGACGATCACCAGCAGGTCGGCGTCGTGCTGGACGGCGGTGGCGAGTTCCTGCCCGTTCATCAGGAAGTCGCCGTCGCCTGCCACCGCGACCACGCGGCGGTCGGGGAAGCGCAGCGCGGCGGCGACGGCGGCCGGCACGCCATAGCCCATCGCACCGGCGGTGGGGGCGAGCTGGCTCGGCTGTGCGGCATAGTGCCAATAGCGATGCCACCAGCCCGAGAAATTGCCCGCACCGTTGCAGATGATGGTGTCCGCCGGCAGCGCGTCGCGCATCGCGGCGACGCAGGGGCCGAGATCGAGCGCCACGCCCTCGCGCGGCTTGGGGGTCGCCCATTCCTGCCACTCAGCGTGCGCAGCGGCGCCGTCGAAGCGGGGGAGGCTGGCCGCGTCTGCCGTCGCCGCGGCGGCAACCGCGAATTCGAACGGCCGCGCGCAGATCGGCAGGTCGACGCGATAGACGCGGTGGAATTCGTTCGGGTCCGGATGGACATGGACGAGCGTCTGCCCCGGATGCTCCGGCGTGATCAGGCTGTAGCCGTCGGTCGTCGCCTCGCCGAGCCGGGCGCCGACTACCAGCAGCAGGTCTGCCGCCTTGATCCGGTCGACCAGCCTGGGGTTGGGGCCATAGCCGAGATTGCCCGCCCAGACCGGCGAGGCATTGTTGATCGCGTCCTGCCGCCGGAACGCACAGGCGACCGGCAGATCGATCGATTCGGCGAAGCGGGCGAAATCCTCCGCGGTATCCGAATCCCAGCCAGCGCCGCCGACGATCGCGATCGGGCGCTCGGCACCGCGCAGCAGATCGTAGAGTTGGTCGAGGTCGAAGGCGTCCGCCGCCTGGATCGGCTCGGCAATGGCGGGCCGGTCCACCGCCTCCACGACATCGAGCAGCATGTCCTCGGGCAGCGCGATCACCACCGGGCCCGGCCGGCCCGACGTGGCGACGTTCCAGGCGCGGGCGACATATTCGGGGATGCGGCGCGCGTCCTCGATCCGCGTCGCCCATTTGGCGAGCGGCGCGAACATCGCGGGCAGGTCGACTTCCTGAAAGCCCTCGCGGTCGCGCATGCCGCGATCGACATCGCCGATGAACAGCAGCATCGGCTGCGAATCCTGCATCGCGACATGCACGCCGATGCTGGCGTTTGTCGCCCCCGGCCCCCGGGTGACAAAGCACACCCCCGGCCGCCCGGTCATCGCGCCGTCGGCACAGGCCATGAACGCCGCGCCGCCTTCCTGGCGGCAGGTGACGAGGTCGATCTCGGGCGTGTCGTGCAGCGCGTCGAGCACGGCGAGGAAGCTCTCGCCCGGGACATGGAAGATCCGGTCGCAGCCCTGCGCCACCAGATTGTCGACGAGGATGCGGCCCCCGGTACGGTTCGTGGTCATGGCGGCGATGGTAGTCCCGGCGGGGCGGTCGAGTCGAGCCGCCCCGCCGGGTGGCTTCGCCTCAGGCGAGCACGGTCTGCCGGACCTGCGCCTTGCGGCGGTGGCGCATCGCGGCGCCGGTGACGCCGAAGCCGGCGATCAGCATCGCCCAGCTGCCCGGCTCCGGCACCCCCGGGGTCTGGGTGGTCACGCGGGCGAAGAGATCGGCAGTGGCCGCCTTGCCCTCGACCACGTGCAGCTGCTGCGCATTCGAGGCGAGATAGCCATCGCCGACGATGTTGGCGAACCCGGTCAGTTGCACCCGATAGACCGTGCCGTTGATGGTGAATTCGGTCGCTGAGAAGGTCTGCGGGAAATAGACGTAGTCAGCATTGGCGGCGTCATCGCCCTTGTTGTCGGTGGACTTGAGCTTGAGCGTGAAGCTGTTGCTGAACACCGGGATCTGCGGCTGCGAGAAGCTCAGCGAAATGGCGACATCGATCGTGTCGGGCAGCAGGCCGAGGGTGGTGCCGTTATAGTAATACAGGGTGCCGATCTTGAACGCCTGCTCGAAATTGGCGCTGAACGGGGTGTCAATGAAGTTTAGTTCGTTGGCGCCCTGATAGGGCTGCGACGGGACCGGCTTGAACGGGGTACCCCAGCCGAAATGCGCCGATCCCAGCCCTTGCGTGACGGCGTTTGCCGGCGAGGGATCGAGGAACATCGCGGACGTGGTGCCTGCCACGTCCTGGGCATGGGCCACCGGCGCGATCGCGGCGGCGGAAAGGGCGAGCGCAATCCTTGTTCGATACAGCATGCGTAATCTCCCGTTGACGGTTGCAGCGCGCACGCCGCCAACGGGAAGCCAGCCCCCCAGCGGCTGCCGCCAGACCGGCAGGACCTCGATCGATGCGCGGGCGACCGATGGCCCCGCGAATCCCCCCATGGTCAATGCCGACCCTGCTTATATTAAATGGACCGGTCCAAAACCAGTCATAAAGCAATCCGTTGCCGTGTCGAACACGCACGAAAAAGCCCCGCGTCGTTGCCGATGCGGGGCTCCGGGAAGCGCGGCGCGGGGGGCCACGCCGCGCATCCAAGCTCGCTCAGAAGCGGTAGCCGAGGCCGGCCAGCACCTGGTGGCGCTCCACGCCCTGCGCGGCGTTGGTGTAGCGATACTCGACCTTGCCATAATAGTGGCCGAAGGTCCGCTCCACGCCCGCGCCGAGGCGGATGCCGTCGACGTTGTCGGCAAAGCGCGCCTTGCCGGCGGTGGTGATGACGCGGCTGTTGTCATAGCCGACCTTGCCGTACAGCAGGGTCGAGGGAGCGACGACATAGCCGAGGCGCGCACCGGCATAGAAATCGCGGCCGCCCTTCACACCAGCGAGCGCCGAGCTCTTCTTGGTGGTGGTGCCGGTGATTTCGCCATCAACGCCGACGACGATGTTGCCGCGCTGCAGGTCATAGCCCGCTGCGCCGCCATAGACGAAGCCCGACGCGTCCGGACCCTTGGTCTCGATACGGTCCCAGCCGCCGACGACTTCGACGCGCGGACCCTGGAAGGTCGCGTCCTGCGCCAGGGCGGGGGTTGCGGAGGCCATGAGGGCGAGCGCCGTCGCTGCGAAAATACGCATGATGTGATACCTTTGGACTGATTACTTGTTATAACCGGATGGCCATCCAGGCGCCCCAAATAGGCACTGCGTTCGCGGGTGCAATATGACAAATGCGTTACATCGACGTGTGTTGCGCAAATGCAACGGTTAGCGCTGCCGTAGCGTCATGCAAGTGAAGTTGAAAGTCGGTTCAGGTTCGCTTGACCGGGCTGCCTCGGGCGGATTATCGCCGCTCCAAACATTCGGAGGGAATCGTCGATGGACAAGCTCTACCCCAACGCGAACGCAGCGCTGGAAGGGCTGCTGTTCGACGGGATGATGATCTGCGCGGGCGGTTTCGGCCTGTGCGGCATCCCCGAGCGGCTGATCGACGCGATCCAGGCCTCGGGCGTCAAGGATCTCACCATCGCTTCGAACAATGCCGGCATCGACAATGAAGGCCTGGGCAAGCTGCTGCGCAGTCGGCAGGTGAAGAAGATGATCTCCTCCTATGTCGGCGAGAACAAGGAGTTCGAGCGCCAGTACCTCTCCGGCGAGCTGGAGGTGGAATTCTGCCCGCAGGGCACGCTTGCCGAGCGTTGCCGGGCCGGCGGCGCGGGCATCCCCGGCTTCTACACCAAGACCGGCGTCGGCACGAAGGTCGCCGAGGGCAAGGAAGTGAAGGTCTTCGACGGCGAGGAATATATCCTCGAGCGCGGCATCCGCGCCGATCTGTCGATCGTTAAGGGCTGGAAGGCCGACGAAGCCGGCAACCTGATCTTCCGCAAGACCGCGCGCAACTTCAACCAGCCGATGGCCACCGCCAGCCATCTGTGCGTTGCCGAGGTGGAGGAAGTGGTGCCGGTCGGCAGCCTCGACCCCGACCAGATCCATTTGCCGGGCATCTATGTGAAGCGGCTGGTCGTCGGCGCGCCCTATGACAAGAAGATCGAGTTCCGCACCGTCCGTCCGCGCGAGGCGGCATGATCCGGTCCGCCCTGCTGCTGGCGGCTGCCGGCGTGGCGCTATCGGGCTGCATCGTCGACACCCATGTGGTGCAGGCGCCGCCGGTGCAGGCTGCCCCGGCGGGCGGCGTGCCGGCGGGGATGCAGTATCTCTACGGCTCGGGCGAAGCGGCGGCGCTGAGCGCGCAGGCCTATGCCGCGCTGGTCGATCATGTCCGCGCGCGCATGGCCAAGGACGATCCTAGGGGCAGCGGCCCGCGCACCTCGGTGGTGCTGGCGCCCGGCGCGACGCTGGCGAGCCCGCGCTTCCAGTCGTGCGGCGACAAGCCGGCGGCGGCGGTGTTTGACGTCGACGAGACGTTGCTGCTCAACCTCGGCTATGAATCCTATGATGCCGAGCATGGCGGCGCCTATGACGCCGCGCGCTGGGATCGCTGGGAGAAGACCGGCGCGATGAAGGTCGCGGCGGTGCCCGGCGCGCTCGACGCGGTGCGGGCGCTGCGGGCGATGGGCGTGACGGTGATCTTCAACACCAACCGCGCCGCCGCCAATGCCGAGCAGACGGAAGCCGCGCTGACCTTCGCGGGGCTCGGCCCGGCCAGGCATGGCGAGACCCTGTTCCTCAAGGGCGATGTCGACGGCAAGTCCGGCAAGGACGGCCGCCGCGATGCGATTGCCCAGCGCTGGTGCGTGGTGGCGATGGGCGGCGACCAGCTCGGCGACTTTACCGACCTGTTCGCGGGGCTCATTCCGCCCGAGCGGCGCATGGCCGCGGCCAGCCCGGTGATCGGCTCGATGTGGGGCCGCGGCTGGTTCGTGCTGCCCAACCCCGTCTACGGAACCGGGCTCGGTTCCACCTATGACCAAACCTTCCCGTCGGCGACGCGCTGGACGGATCCGCAGGAGAAGCACTGATGGCCTGGACCCGCGACGACATGGCGGCGCGCGCCGCGAAGGAGCTGCAGGACGGCTTCTACGTCAACCTGGGCATCGGCATCCCGACCTTGGTGGCGAACCACATTCCGGCGGGCGTCGAGGTGACGCTCCAGTCCGAGAACGGCATGCTCGGCATCGGGCCGTTCCCGTATGAGGGCGACGAGGACCCGGACCTGATCAACGCCGGCAAGCAGACGATCAGCGAGCTGCCCAGTTCGGTCTATTTCAGCTCGGCGGACAGCTTCGCGATGATCCGCGGCGGGCATATCGACCTGACCGTGCTCGGCGCGATGGAAGTGAGCCAGGGCGGCGACATCGCCAACTGGATGATCCCGGGCAAGATGATCAAGGGCATGGGCGGCGCGATGGACCTGGTCGCCGGCGTGAAGAAGATCATCGTGGTGATGGAGCATACTGCCAAGGACGGCAGCCCCAAGTTCATTCCCGACTGCACCCTGCCGCTGACGGGGAAGAATGTGGTGGACATGATCATCACCGATCTCGCGGTGTTTTCGCGGGTGGATCACAGCTCGCCGTTCCGGCTGATCGAGCTGGCACCGGGGGTGACGGCGGAGGAAGTCGCGGCGAAGACCACGGCGGCGTATGAGGTTGCGCTGGCGACGGCGTGAGGGGCGGGGCGTTCGCCAAGAGACGCCCGCGTCGGCCCGTCAAACACCACCGTCATTCCCGCGAAGGCGGGAATCCATTTGCCAGGACGCCGGGGGAAAGAACCGCGCAACCAGCGCCAATGGATCCCCGCCTGCGCGGGGATGACGCAGTGATTTGGTCTCGCGCAATGTCCTGAATGAAAGTGGGACGGCGGGTACTGGTGGTTAGCTGCCGTTAGCGAGGTGGGGGTAATATGCTATGTAATCCGGGTGCGTGGCAAAAAGCGCGGCGAAGGTTTCGCCGTCCCTAAAGAACAACGTCAGCTGCCGCCCGAGATCGCCATAATCTTCGATGGCAATCGAAGCATTCAAAGCGCCATGTGGATCAGCGGTGGCCGCTAAGATCAGGCCTTTATCGCCCACATACTCGCCCTCAATAACGTTTGCGTGCGAAGCCGACGCATAGACGAGGGTCGGCGAGAAAGGACCAAACGCAACGCCCATCGGCGGGTCCAGATGCTCTATGGCGGCAGCGCCGATGAGCATGTCACCTTCGATCACGTTGACCTGCATGCGGCAGACTCCCACGTCGAATGAATGTCCGCAACTGGGGTGCTTTCCGTCACTTCGCCGGCACGCCCCGGCTGTCCCCCACCTCCAGCCAATATCCGTCGGGATCCTGCACATAGATCTGCCGCACGCCGTCGAAGCGGAGCTGCATCTTGCGCGGCTCGCCGGTGAAGTTGGTCCACACCAGATGATGCGCATCGAGCCATGCCGTCACCGTCGCGAGATCGTCGACATGGAGGGCCAGATGCTCGTCGCGGTTCGACGGCTTGGGCGCGGTGCGGCCGTCGAGGATGTGCAGCGCCATGCCGTGGCCGAGGTCCAGCCAGCGGCGGTTCTTGAGCGGGGTGGGGATCAGGCGCAGCCCGAATGCCTCGTGGTAGAAGGTCGCGCTGCGATCGATGTCCGACGCCTGGATCGCTACATGCTCGGCCTGGGCCGGAGCCACGGACGCCGTCTGGGCCGAGGCCGGCGCGGCGCCGAGCGGGGCGCCAAGGGCTAGCAGAAGTCCGGACGCGCGCATGGTCACCCACTCCGGAAGTTGGTCGATGTCTATCTTGCCGCGACCGCCGCGTCGCTGGCCAGCTTGTCGGCGCGCTCATTGTCCGGATGCCCGGCATGGCCCTTCACCCATTTCCACTCGACCCGGTGCGGCTTGGCGGCGGCGAGGAGTTCCTGCCAGAGATCGGCGTTCTTGACCGGCTTCTTGTCGGCGGTGCGCCAGCCATTCTTCATCCAGCCATGGATCCACTTGGTCAGGCCGTCCATCACATAGCGGCTGTCGGTGGAGAGCGTCACCCGGCACGGGCGCTTCAAGGCCCTCAGTCCCTCGATCGCCGCCATCAGCTCCATGCGGTTGTTGGTGGTGTGCGCCTCGCCGCCGGAGAGTTCCTTCTCGACATCGCCCATGCGCAGCAGCACGCCCCAGCCGCCACGGCCGGGATTGCCCTTGCACGCGCCGTCGGTCGCGATCTCGACATGCTGGAGCTCGCCAGTCATGCGAGCGCCGCCAGTGCCGAGGCATAGACATGCGCGCGGCGCCAGAAGGCCATCGGGTCCTTGCGCGTCACCAGCGCGTCGGCGGGGGTGTTGAGCCAGTCCCAGGCACGCGACAGGGTGAAGCGGATGCACGCGCCGGTCGCCAGCAGCGGCAGGATCGCGCGCTCCTGTTCCGTCAGCTTGTAGCTGGTCTCATAGCCCTGGAGCAGCGCTTCGGAGACATAGGGATCGAACTTTGCGCCCGTCGCATCGAATGCCCAGGCAGTGTGCATCACCGCAAGGTCGTAGAGCCGCAGATCGGTGGAGGCGAAGTAGAAGTCGATCAGCCCGGTCACCCGGTTGCCGAGCATCAGCACATTGTCCGGGAACAGGTCGGCATGGATCGCGCAGGTATCGAAGCCCCCGCGCGGCCAGGCCTTGGTGACGCGATCCAGCGCCTGGCCGAGTTCGTCGTACAGCCCCGGCGCGATTTCGTTGAGGCTGGTGCCGCAGCGCTCGAACAGCGGGCGCCAGGTGTCGACGCCCATCGAGTTGGGCCGGTCCTGCGGGAAGTCGGCGACGGCCTTGTGCATCTTGCCCATCGCCTCCGCTGCCGCGCGCGCCTGCGCCGGGGTGGGGTGGGAGACCGAGACGCCCGACAGGAACTGGATCAGGCAGGCCGGGCGGCCCTCCAGCGTGTGGATCAGCGTGCCATCGCGATCGGGCACTGCCGGGGGCACCGGCAGCCCGCGATCGGCGCAGTGATCGAGCAGCGCCATGAAATAGGGCAGGTCGCCCTGGTCGACGCGCTTTTCGTAGAGCGTCAGGATGAAGCGGCTCTTGGTGGTGTCGACCAGATAGTTGCTGTTCTCCACCCCCTCGGCGATGCCCTTGGCGGAGACCAGCTCGCCGACGTCGAAGCGCTCGAGAAACGCGGAGAGCGCCTCGGCCGAAACCTGCGTGTAGACGGCCATTACGCAGCCTCGAGTCCGCGGGGGAGCTTGAACACGACGCTTTCCTCGACCGTCTCGACCTCGCGCTCGGAGACCGCGAACTGCGTGCCGATCCGCTCGACCACTTCGCGCACGAGGATCTCGGGCGCCGAGGCACCGGCGCTGATGCCGACCTTCGCCACCCCCTCGAGCCAGGCGAAATCGATCTCGGCGGCGCGCTGGATCAGCACCGCGCGCGCGCCGCCGCGCTTGGCGACCTCGACCAGCCGCAGCGAGTTGGACGAATTGGGCGCGCCGATCACCAGCACCAGCTCGGCCTGCTCGGCGATCGCCTTCACCGCGCCCTGGCGGTTGGAGGTGGCGTAGCAGATGTCGTCGGCGCCGGGGGCGAGCATCGTCGGGAAGCGGCGCTTGAGGATGCCGAGCACGGCGGCGGTATCGTCCACGGACAGTGTGGTCTGGGTCAGGAAGGCGAGGTTCTCGGGATCGGGCACCACGACCGATTCGGCGTCGGCCTCGGTCTCGACCAGCGTCATCGAACCCTCGGGCACCTGGCCGAAGGTGCCGATCACCTCGGGATGGCCTTCGTGCCCCACGAACAGGATGTGGCGCCCGGCGGCGACATGGCGCTCGGCCTGGCGATGCACCTTGGAGACCAGCGGGCAGGTCGCGTCCAGATAGGAAAGGCCGCGCTGCTCGGCCTTGTGCGGCACCGCCTTGGGTACGCCGTGGGCGGAGAAGACCACCGGCACGCCGTCCGGCACATGGTCCAGCGTCTCGACGAACACGGCGCCCTTGGCGCGCAGATTCTCGACCACGAACTTGTTGTGGACGATCTCGTGCCGGACATAGACCGGCGCGCCATATTTCTCGATCGCGAGTTCGACGATGCGGATCGCGCGGTCGACGCCGGCGCAGAAGCCGCGGGGGGCTGCGATCAGCAGCTCCAGGGGACGCTTTTCGGTGTTTGCCATCGGGTGGAGCCTCTACGCGATTGCTTGCGCGGGCGGAAGGCGGTTCCTATGGTGCGCGCCGTTCCGGCCCCGGTCCGTGCGAGATGGGGGGCGGCTGTTCGGTTCGAAAGGTTGCCCACCCTTGTCTGTCGCGAAGTTCACCGTTCCCGCCCTGATCCTGCTCGCCGCCGGCGGCTGCGCTCGCACCGGCGAAATTACCGAGGGCGGCATCAGCGCGGTCCGCACCGCCTGCCCGACGGTGGCGATTCCGGCCGGCACCGGCGACGTGACGCTGTTCGACCCCGCGACCAGCCGCGAGGCGACCGCGATCGACGTGGTGGCGACGATCACCAACGTCCAGTCGACCTGCGATGATGCGGGCGCGCAGGTGGTGACCGGCATCAAGTTCGACGTGCTGGCGCGCCGCCGCGATGCGGGCCCGGCGCGCGACGTGGTGCTGCCCTATTTCCTCACCGTGGTGCGCGGCGGCACCCAGGTGGAGGCCAAGCGCGTCGCCAACATCACGCTGCACTTCGATGCCGGCCAGATCCGCGCCAGCGCGGTCGGCCAGGCGACGAGCAGCGTCTCGCACGCCGCGGCAACCCTGCCCGACGAGGTCCGCCGCCGCCTGACCGAGAAGCGCAAGGCCGGCGCGGAATCGGCCGCGACCGATCCGTTGAGCGATCCGGCGGTGCGTCGCTCGGTGCTGTCGGCGACGTTCGAGGCGCTGGTGGGATTTCAGCTGACCGACGAGCAGCTGAAGTACAACGCGACGCGGTGATCTTCTAAGTCCCCCTCCCGCTTGCGGGAGGGGCTAGGGGAGGGGATGGAGCGGCTGGGCGCTACTTCCACGTCGATCCCTCCCCCGACCCCTCCCGCAAGCGGGAGGGGAGCAGGTTCTGCCCAGATTTACCCTCAATCCCGATTGACTCCGACAAGCCCTGCCGCCAAGGCTCGCCAGCGTCGATGCCGGGCAACCGGCATGGGCATGCGCGGGAGAGAATCCGGTTCGCCGGATCGCCGAAGGAGCAACCGCCCCGGAATCTCTCAGGCACCGAGGACCGCGCAGGCCACGACACTCTGGAAAGCGAGACGGCCATAGCGGCTGGGCTCCACCGAAGGGGTAAGCCGGGCCCAAACCCGCGCGAAAGCTCTCAGGTTCCGTGACAGAGGGGGCGATGGTGTTGCGAAGGGCTTCGGCTCCATGCGCGCCGTTGAACCCTTGATGCCCGGAGTGCCCCGATGAGCGAAGCCGCCGAAGACACCGCCACCGACCTGCCGATCGAGACGCTGCCGCTCGACGCCTGGCACCGCGCGCGCGGCGGCCGGATGGTCCCGTTCGCGGGCTATGCGATGCCGGTCCAGTATGAAGGCATCATGGCCGAGCATCTCTGGACGCGCGAGCATGCCGGGCTGTTCGACGTCAGCCATATGGGCCAGCTGCTCTTCTCGGGCGTCGAGTTCGACGCCGGCCTCGAAAAGCTGTTGCCGGGCGACGTGAAGGGTCTGGGCGAGGGCCGGATGCGCTATTCGCTGCTGCTCAGCGAAGAGGGCGGCATCCATGACGACCTGATGATGACCCGCCTGCCCGCCGACAACGCCTTCGAGATCGAGGGCGGCACGATCTACATGGTCGTCAATGGCGCGACCAAGTGGGACGATCTGGGCGTGTTCCGCGAGTTCCTGCCCGACGAAGTGACGATCAACCATCTCGAGGACCAGGCGCTGCTGGCGCTGCAGGGGCCGGAGGCGGTCACCGCGCTCGCCCGCGTGCTGCCGGGCGTCGAGAAGCTGGTGTTCATGACCGCCGCGGCGTTCGAATGGAACGGCAATCCGCTCTGGGTCAGCCGCTCGGGCTATACCGGCGAGGACGGCTACGAGATTTCGCTGCCGGGCGAGGCGGCGGAGGCGTTCGCCGACGCGCTCACCGCGCAGCCGGAAGTGAAGCCGATCGGCCTGGGTGCGCGCGACTCGCTGCGCCTGGAAGCCGGGCTGCCACTCTACGGCCATGACCTCGATCTGGAGACCACGCCGGTCGCCGCCGATCTCGGCTTCGCGCTCTCGAAGCGCCGCCGCGAGGAAGGTGGCTTTGCCGGTGCCGAGCGCATCCTCGCCGAGCGCGAACAGGGCAGCGCGATGAAGCGCGTCGGCCTGATCGTCGAGGGCCGCCAGCCGGTGCGCGAGGGCGCGGCGGTGGTCGATGCTTCCGGCGCGGAAGTCGGCAAGGTCACTTCGGGCGGGTTTGCGCCCAGCGTACAGAAGCCGATCGCGATGGCCTATGTGCCGTCGGCCCTTGCAGCGGCCGGCACCAAGATTACGCTTGTCCAGCGGGGCAAGCAGCATTCCGCGGAGGTCGTTGCGATGCCCTTCGTACCCCACCGCTATGTCCGAAAGGGAGCGTGACATGAGCCGTTATTTTACCGAAGACCATGAGTGGATCGAAGTCGACGGCGACGTCGCGACGGTCGGCATCACCGAATATGCCCAGAGCCAGCTCGGCGACATCGTGTTCGTCGAAGTGCCCGACGAGGGCAAGGAACTGAGCAAGGGCGACGATGCCGCCGTTGTCGAGAGCGTGAAGGCGGCGTCGGACGTGTACGCGCCGGTATCGGGCACCGTCGTCGAGGGCAATGCCGACCTCGCCGACAACCCCGCGCTGGTGAACGAGGATCCGGAAGGCGAAGGCTGGTTCTTCAAGATGACGCTCAGCGACGAGAGTGAGCTGGAAGGCCTGATGAACGAGGCCAAGTACCAGGCGTTCGTAAGCAAGCTGTGATGTGACGTAGCCCCTCCCCTTCAGGGGAGGGGTTGGGGTGGGCGCGAGCGATTAGCGAGCGTCCTGATCTCCAAGCGTACAGGCGCCGCCGGGGGCATCGAGCCCCCGCCGCCGCCGGCCCCACCCCCCAACCCCTCCCCTGAAGGGGAGGGGCTTAGAAGTGGGAGGGGCATAGATCTCTCTCCCCCTCCCCCCTCGCGGGGGAGGGAGGGGCCCGCCGCCCCAGGCGGTGGGAGGGAGAGGGGGGCGATTTGCAAGCGCAAATCGCGCGGTTGCTGCGCAACCGCTCACCCTCTCCAAGCTGCGCTAGGCGGCAAGCCGCCAAGCTCCGCTATCCTCCCCCGTCAAGGGGGAGGAAATGAAGCAAGATGGGATCGCCTCGATCCCAACCCATCATCCCTCCCGATTGCGGGAGGTAGAGTAGGACAGTCGATGCGCTACCTGCCCCTTACCCCGGCCGACCGTCAGGCGATGCTTGGCACGATCGGCGCCCAGTCGATCGACGATCTGTTCGTCGACGTGCCCGAAAGCGCCCGCCTCAGCGGACCGATCGCCGGCCTGCCGATGCACGCGTCGGAGCTCGCGGTCGAACGCCACATGACTCGCCTGGCCGCCAAGAACCTCGCCGCCGGTGAGGCGCCGTTCTTCCTCGGGGCAGGGGCCTATCGCCACCATGTGCCGGCCTCGGTCGATCACCTCATCCAGCGCGGCGAGTTCCTCACCGCCTACACGCCCTACCAGCCGGAAATCGCGCAGGGCACGCTGCAGATGATGTTCGAGTTCCAGAGCCAGATCGCCCGGCTGCTCGGCTGCGACGTCGCCAATGCCTCGATGTACGACGGCTCGACGGCGTGCTGGGAAGCGATCTCGATGGCGCGGCGCGTCACCAAGCGCGGCAAGGCGATCCTCTCGGGCGGCCTGCACCCGCATTATGTCTCGGTCGCCAAGACGATGGCGCGTTTCACCGGCGACCAGCTCGTCACCGGCGTGCCGACGTTCAGCCCCGAGCCCGACACGCTCGACCTGATCAACGCGATCGACGCCGACACCTCGTGCGTCGTCGTCCAGTATCCGGACATTCTCGGCCGCATCGAGGACATGTCGGCCCTCGCCGATGCCTGCCACGCCAAGAAGGCGCTGCTGATCGCCGTCGTCACCGAGCCGGTGGCGCTGGGGGCGATCAAGGCGCCGGGCGAGATGGGCGCGGACATCGTCGTCGGCGAGGGCCAGTCGCTCGGCGTCGGCCTGCAGTTCGGCGGGCCCTATGTCGGCCTGTTCGCCTGCTCGGAAAAGCTGGTCCGCCAGATGCCCGGCCGCCTCTGTGGCGAGACCGTCGACGCCAGCGGCAAGCGCGGCTTCGTGCTGACGCTCTCCACCCGCGAGCAGCATATCCGCCGCGAAAAGGCGACGTCGAACATCTGCACCAGCTCGGTGCTGTGCGCGCTCGCCATGTCGGTGCACATGACGCTCTTGGGCGAGAAGGGCCTGCGCCAGCTCGCCGAGCTCAACCATGTCGGCGCCAGCGCCGCCGCCGACCGCCTGGCCGAAGTGGACGGGGTCGAGCTGGTCACCGACCGATTCTTCAACGAATTCACCCTGAAGCTGTCGAAGGAAGCGCGCCCCGTCGTCCGCCAGCTGGCCGACAAGGGCATCCTGGCCGGCGTGTCGCTCGGCCGCCTCTATCCGGGCGTGACGGAGCTGGAGAACGGGCTCGTCGTCGCGGTCACCGAAACCACCACGGAGGAGGACGTCGAGACGCTTGCCTCCGCACTCGAGGAGGTGCTGGCATGAGCACGATCAATCCGTCGGGCTGGCGCCCCACCACGCCGTCGCAGGGCGGCGAGAGCGCCGAGGGCACCTTCACCGGCAACCGCGCGCTGATGCTGGAAGAGGCGCTGATCTTCGAGATCGGCTCCACCGACACCACCGGCGTCGATTTCGGCGAAGCCCCTGCGGGCAAGTCGCGCCTTGCCGGCATGGAGCGGAGCAAGCCGATCGGCCTGCCGGGCCTGTCCGAGCCGGAGACGGTGCGCCACTATACCCGCCTCAGCCGCCAGAACTATGCCATCGACCTCGGCCTGTTCCCGCTGGGCAGCTGCACGATGAAGCACAATCCGCGCCTCAACGAGCGGATGGCGCGCCTGCCGGGCTTCGCCGACATCCACCCGCTCCAGCCGGTCGATACCGTGCAGGGCGCGCTGGAGGCGATCGACCAGCTCGCGCACTGGCTGATCACGCTTACCGGCATGCAGGCGGTGGCGATGAGCCCCAAGGCGGGTGCCCACGGCGAGCTGTGCGGCGTGCTGGCGATCCGCGCCGCGCTCGACGCCAAGGGCGAGACCGCGCGCCGCATCATGCTGGTGCCGGAGAGCGCGCACGGCACCAACCCGGCGACGGCGGCGTTCGCCGGCTTCGCGGTGGAGGACATCCCCGCGACGCCCGAAGGCCGGGTCGACGTGGCGGCGCTCAAGGCGCGGCTGGGGCCGGACATCGCGGGCGTGATGATCACCAACCCGAACACCTGCGGGCTGTTCGAGCCGGACCTCAAGGACATTTCCGACGCGGTCCATGCCGCCGGCGGCTATGTCTATTGCGACGGCGCCAACTTCAACGCGATCGTCGGCCGGGTCCGCCCGGGCGATCTCGGCGTCGATGCGATGCACATCAACCTCCACAAGACCTTCTCCACCCCGCATGGCGGCGGCGGTCCGGGTTCGGGCCCCGTTGTGCTGTCGGCGGCGCTGGCGCCCTATGCGCCGCTGCCGTTTGTCGAGAAGACCGCGGACGGCTACCGCCTCGTCGAGGAGGAGACTGCCGAGGAGCATCATGCCGGCACCTTCGGCCGGATGACCGCCTTCCACGGCCAGATGGGCATGTTCACCCGCGCGCTGACCTATATCCTCAGCCACGGCGCCGACGGCCTGCGCCAGGTCGCCGAGGATTCGGTGCTCAACGCCAATTACGTGCTGCGGTCGATGGAGGACGTGCTCGACGCGCCCTTCGCCAAGACCGGCCCGTGCATGCATGAGGCGATCTTCAGCGACAAGGGCCTGCCCGAGGGCTTCTCGACGCTCGACATCGCCAAGGGGCTGATCGACGAGGGCTATCACCCGATGACGGTGTATTTCCCGCTCGTCGTCCACGGCGCGATGCTGGTCGAGCCGACCGAGACGGAGAGCAAGGCGGCGCTCGACCAGTTCATCGGCGCGTTCCGCAACGTCGCGATGAAGGCCAAGCAGGGCGAGGCGGCGCTGAAGAGCGCCCCGCACTTCGCCCCCCGCCGCCGCCTCGACGAGACGCTCGCCGCGCGCAAGCCGGTGCTGGCCTATAAGGACGCGGCACCGGCCGAAGCGGCCGAGTAAGCCCCCGACCCGTTACCCCCCGAGAGAGGGTCGCACACGCCGGCTGGAAGCCCCCGCTTCCAGCCGGCGTTTTGCGTTCGGGTGCTATCGCATTTGCGAGACCTATCGCGCCACAGCCACGAAGGCGGGAAGGTCCGCACCCCATTTCGCCTCAGGCTGCCGCTTCGACGACCCGCTCGACCCGCTCAAGCCGGCGTAGAGGGCTGCGGCGCGCGCGGAGCACCTTTCAGCGCTGCCGCGTTCGGCAAGCGGATGCTTCGATCTGCAAAGCATCGATCGAAAACGAACCATCGGCTTCGATCGAGAAATAGGTGGCAGTCTGTGCCGAAGCTTGCTGCTGGAGCGATCGAATGGCCGCCTGATGCGCCTCGGAGGTCCGCATCCGACCGACCCAGGAGGGGTAGTCCATTCGAATGCGGCGCGTCTCGGCACGACGCACGCGAAATCCTGCGCGAGCCAGAGCAGCGGTCCACTCGGCTTCACTGTAATTCCGCACATGCGACGGATCGCGCAGCAGCTCGACTGCTTGCAGGTGCGTGTCGAGCGCCGGGACTGCGGGCGATATGACGTCAACGAAGATTGCGGGGCACCCTGGTTTCAGTACGCGCAGGGCTTCCCGCAGGCCGGCGTCCAGATCGCTCCAATGGTGCGCCGAGTAGCGGCAGGCCACCAGATCAAACGACGCATCTTCAAAGGGCAGGCGTTCAGCTGGCGCTTTCGTTGTCTCGATGTTCGAGAGGCCCCTTTCGCATGCGGTCTGCGCGACGACATCAAGCATTCCAGGCGACAGGTCGACGGCGACGACGGAGCGCGCGTGCTGCGCCAGTAGATAGGCGACGTGCCCGCCGCCCGTACCAATATCCAGCGCCCGACCGGGGCGCAACTCGGCGCAGATCTTGGCCAGCGCGGCGAGGTCCTCGCCGCTGGAATGGACGTTGCTGGCGACATAGGCTGCGGCTTGGCTGCCGAACTGGGCTTCGACGACGGCATCTTGGGAACGGGTCATGTCATGTCCTCCTCGATACCCTCTCTGTCACGCGTTTAGACTGGTACAAGATAAGCGTTTATCCTGTTATAATGACTCCCATGACCAGCGAAGAACGACGTAAGCTGCTCGGAAGCTTCATCCGGTCGCACCGCGAGCGGATGAAGCCGGAGGTGGTGGTCCGGCGCCGGCGGACGCCGGGGTTGCGCCGTGAGGAACTGGCGGCCCTTGCCGGGATCGGCGTGACATGGTGCGCCTGGATTGAGCAAGGTCGCGAAGTCAGTGTTTCCGCCGAGACGCTCTCGCGCATCGCGGAGGCGCTCGCGCTAACGCCGGCGGAGCGTTGCTATTTGTTCGAACTGGGCGGCCGCCGTGATCCCGCCGAACCCATGATCTCGACGGTTGCGACGGCACCTGCCTCGGTGGCCGCGCTCGTCGGGACGCTATCGGTTCCGGCTTATGGACTCGATCGTCTTTGGAACGCGAGTTGTTGGAATTCGGCCGCCGAGCGCTTGTTCACGGGCTGGCTTGGACCGTGCGGTGAGCGCAATCTGCTGCGCTACACGTTTCTGTCGCCATCGGCCAAGATGCTCCTGCCGGACTGGGAGCAGCGCGCCCGCCGGGTGCTAGCCGAGTTTCGGGCCGATTGCGTGCGACGAATGAACGATCCTTTCCTGGACGGTCTGGCCAAGGATTTGCGCGCGAGGTCCGAACTGTTCGCCCAGGAGTGGGATTCGCAAAGCGTCTCGGCGCGGGAAGGCGGGATCCGGACATTCGTTCATCCGTTGGACGGGCCGCTCAGCTTTTCCCAGCATACGTTCAACGCGGGTGAACGTCCGGATCATAAATTGGTGGCGCTGATGCCAGTCTAAAAACCGGGACTCGCGCGCCTCCGGGATGTCGATCGTGCCGGAAGGCGCCGGGAATCATGATGACGGCGCGGCTTGGCACCACAGCATTTTGACCCCGCCGCACTTCCCCTTATGCTGCACCGCATCGCACCCGGGGGACTCCGCCATGCAGTTCGATACGCCGCACCTGATCCGCTACGGCATCACCGCGCTCGTCGTGGGGCTGATCCTCGCGCTCCGCATCCGCCGCATGTCGAAGGCGCGGCCGCTTACCCTGGAGCGGCTGTGGATCATCCCCAGCCTCTACGCGCTGCTCGTCGCCAGCCTGTTCGTCCAGGCGCAGCCGAGCCTCGGCGGCTGGGCGCTGTGCGCGGCGGCGCTGGCGGTGGGCGTGGGGCTGGGGTGGCAGCGAGGCAAGCTGATGCACCTCTCGGTCGATCCCGCCACGCACCAGCTCAACCAGAAGGCGTCGATCGGCGGGCTGCTGTTCATCGTCGCGCTGATCGCGATCAAGTTCATCGGCCAGGCCGAGGGCTCGGCGCTGCACCTGAACGTGATGCTGTTGACCCAGGCCTTCGGGACGATGGCGCTGGGGCTGTTCAGCGCGATGCGGGTGGAGATGTATCTGCGGGGCAAGCGGCTGCTC
This sequence comes from Sphingomonas azotifigens NBRC 15497, assembly GCF_002091475.1. Classification (GTDB taxonomy): domain Bacteria; phylum Pseudomonadota; class Alphaproteobacteria; order Sphingomonadales; family Sphingomonadaceae; genus Sphingomonas; species Sphingomonas azotifigens. The sequence goes on along the minus strand of NZ_BCTR01000021.1, from coordinate 148,332 downwards.
GCCCAGGCGCGCGCTGCCCTATGAACGACGGCGACCGCAGCTGGCTCGCCCCGCCCGAAGGCGTGCGGCGGCATGCCCCGGCGACGCTGCGCAACCGCGCGGCGATCGCGACGATGCTCGGCGAACTGCTGCCCATGGCTGGCCGCGTCCTCGAAGTGGCGAGCGGCAGCGGCGAGCATTGCGCTTATTTCGCCGAGCATTTCCCCAGGCTCGAATGGCATCCGAGCGATCCGGACCCGGATGCGCTCGCCTCGATCGCGTCGTGGTGCAACGGGCTGGCAAACGTCCGCCCGCCGATCGCGCTCGATGCGGCGGCGGCGACATGGCCGGTCGGGCATGCCGATGCGATCCTGTGCATCAACATGGTCCATATCAGCCCCTGGGCGGCGACGCTGGGGTTGATGGCGGGGGCGGGGCGGCTGTTGCCGCCGGGCGCCCCGCTGATCCTCTATGGCCCCTATCGCGAGACCGGCGTGCCTACCGCGCCTTCGAACGAGGCGTTCGACCAGTCACTGCGCGCACGCGATCCGGCCTGGGGGCTGCGCTTGCTGGACGAGGTGATCGCGGCGGCGGAAGCGCAGGGGCTGGCGTTCGAGCGGCGGGTGGCGATGCCCGCCAACAACCTCATAGTGGCGTTTCGGCGTAGCTAGCCTCCCTATTTATCATCCAAGAGATTTTTGTAGAATTACTGATCCTGCCTTGTTTATGCTTGGGCAGGTTACAAAAACTGGGGGGTAAAGTGAGCGGGGAGTTGATCATCAGTTTTCGTGGCAAAGATGCTGACGAAGGACATCTTGATGCTTTTGCTGGAATCGAAAGTGCTGCCGGTGTGGCCAGAGCGTTGGCTCTGATCGGGCATTATGCTGCTACAGGCACTGTTCGCCATCGGTATCCATTTGATACGAATGTAAAATTTTTCCTCGAAGGTACTGAAGAGGGGAGCTTCAATTGGAAAGTGGCCCTCTCCATCACGGGCTCTCTCGCGTTAGGTCTTAGTACTAACGCAGTTTACGATCTCGCAAAATTGTCGATCGGCCGGGCTATTGGTGAAGAGCCAACTGCAGTAAGTGCAGAGGTGCAAAAACTTAACCGTGAACGTGGGGGCGATATTGAAGCACTCATTGAGGCAGTAGAGCCTGCATTGAAGAAGGCTCACTACGGTATCGGTGAAACTGCTCACGAGATCGTCATTGAGGAAATTAATTCCAAAAAAGTCATCATTAAACTGGATCAGGCTTCAAAAAATTATCTTCTTGACAGTGTTGACGGTGATGATGACTTCCAGGATGTTTCTGTATCTGCATTAAATGTGAATGATAGAACAGGGCGGGCGTATTTTCATGATTTGAAGCGCACTGTTCCATTTAGGGTTTCGTCCGATGCGGACCCTGAGACAATGACTGTTTTGTCGCGGTGCCTAGACCGTTATGCGAATAACAAGCCTGCACCTACTCGGATTTGGTTCACGCGGGTTGAGGCGATCGATGGCCGGTTGAAGAGAGTTATCATTTTCAAGGCGGTCGACGTATCCGATGTTGAGTAGCATGCTTAGTAGCTAAGCAGCTTTAGGTTGTTGGCGGGTGGCGATGCCCGCCAACAACCTCATAGTGGCGTTTCGGCGTAGCTAGCCTGGCCGCGCGCGAGCTTCTGCTCGCGATAGACGATGTAGAGTCCGCTGGCGATGATCACCGGCGCGCCGAGCCAGGTCGAGAAGGTCGGGAACACGTCGAACAGCAGCCAGCCATAGAGCGTCGCCCAGATCAGCCCCGAATAGTCCATCGGCACTACGGCAGAGACGGGGGCGAAGCGCATCGCGCCGGTGAGCGCGAGCTGGCCGACGCCGCCGACAAGGCCCGTGGCGATCAGGATCGCCCAGGTCTGGAGGTCGTGCGGGCGGAAGTTGAAGGCGTAGATCGCGCCGAGCACCGGCACCGACAGCAAGGAGAACCAGAACACGGTGGTGCCGGCGCTCTCCGTCTTGCCGATCTGGCGCAGCGTGATCGCGACGATCGCCACGAACAGCGCCGCCATCAGGCCCACGAAGGCGCCAAAGATCGGGATCGCCTGCTGGCCGGGCTGGACGACGATCAGCACGCCGACAAAGCCCAGGATCACCGCGCCCCAGCGATGCCAGCCGGTCGGCTCGCCCAGGATCAGCGCGCCGAGCAGCGTCGCGAAGATCGGCACGGTGAACTGGAAGGTCTGCGCCTCGGCCAGCGGCAGCAGGATCACCGCGCCGAAAGTGAAGATCATGCCGGTCAGGCCCACCGCGGTACGCCAGGCATGCGCGCCGAAGCGCTGCGTCTTCAATGACTTGAGGCCGGGGCCCATCGCCACCCACAGGGTCACCAGCGGCACCGCCCAGAGCTGGCGGTGGAACATCGTCTCGATCAGCGAGGCCCCGCGCAGTTCCGACATCTTGATGAGCGCCGACATCGTCGACATGCAGGCGATGGCAAAGAGGCGGAGGGCCAGGCCGGTGGCGATGCGGTCGGGTCGGGCTTCGGGCACGGGGCGAGGGTTAGGGAAGGGGGCGGCGGGCGGCAAGCCGTTTTATCGATGCGGAAAAGCGGCGCATGGCGCAGCGCAGCAATCCCCGGTTGCCCGGCCCGGCATTATCCCGTACCCGAACAAAGGAACGGCAAGAACAAGGGGGTAGCCCGTGCAGCATGGCTCAGCCGCCGGTCCGCTGCGGTGCTGCCGCCGCTCCCGGGGATCGATCCGCGGTGCCGAACATTTTTGCTGTCGCATAGCGGGGCTGACACATCGATGCTTCACGTAATTCTGACGCGCTTCAACATCGCCAGCCGCGGCCGCGAGGTCGCGATCCGCAACTCGCCGGGTTGGCTCGATCGCCGGTTCGGCCTGTTCGAGCAGTTCTGCCTGCCGAGCATCGCCGGGCAGAAGAACCGCAACTTCCACTGGCTGATCTATTTCGACAAGGACACGCCCGCCGAGTTCCGCGAGCGGATCGAGCGCGACCGGCAGATCTACAATTTCACGCCGCGCTTCGTCGCGCTGTTCGACAAGGCGCTGATCGCCGAGGACGTCCGCGCGCTGGGCACGCCGGACGAGGACCTGATCGTCACCACCCGGCTCGACAATGACGACGCCGTCTCCGACGATTTCGTCGCGCGGGTGCAGGCGGCGGCGCAGGACGCGCCGGCGCAGACCGTGCTCAACTTCACCCATGGCATCGCGATGCGACGGGGCCGGCTCTACTCCGCCAGCGACCAGAGCAACCCGTTCACCTCGCTGGTCGAGCGCGATTTGGCGGAAGTCGAGACGATCTGGGCCAAGGCCCATCACGAGCTCGGCGAGAAGTGGACGATCAAGCAGGTGGCCGGCCGCCCGGTATGGCTGCAGGTGGTGCACGGCGAGAACGTCACCAATCGGATCAAGGGCAAGCTGGTGTCCGACACCGCGGTCATCGATTCCTTCAAGATGCGCGACGACGTTGCCGCGGAACGCGTCCATGGCGGCGACATCCTGTTCGATCGGCTGGTCGCCGCACCCGGACGCGCGCTGCGCGAAGTGGCGATCAAGGTGATCAAGCCGGCGGTGATGCTGGTGCGCGACCACCACGGCAAGTAAAAGGAACGGGGGCGCCGCGCAGGAGGCGGGAACGATGTTGCACGGGCTGATCGATCGCCTCTTTCCGCCGGAGCCGGAATCGCCGTGCCGCAAGATCTGCCGGATCGACATGACGCAGGATCTCTGCGTCGGCTGCTGGCGGCGGCGGGACGAAATCGCTGCGTGGCGCTCCTATAGCCGGCGCGAGAAGCGGGCGCTTCTCGCCCAGCTTCCCGCCCGCGAGCAGGCGTATCGCAGCGGCGACGCCGCGCCCTAGGCCTGGACGAGCAGCCGCTCCACCACTCGCGCCAGCGAGTCCTCCCAGGCCGGTGCGCGGTAGCCGAAGGTCTCGGTGAACCGGCTGCAGTCTAGCCGCGAATTGGCCGGGCGCTTGGCCGGCGTGGGATAGCCGGAGCTCGGGATGCCGGTGACCGTTGCCGTCGGGCCGCCATGCCGGGCGCTCTCTGCAAAGATCGCGCGGGCGAATGCCGCCCAGTTGGTCTCGCCCGATCCCGCGAAATGATAGAGGCCCTTGGTGGCGCCATCCTGCTGCCAGCGCTGCACCACCGCGAGGATCGCGGTAGCGATGTCGAGCGCCGAGCTGGGGCAGCCCTGCTGGTCTTCCACCACGTTCAGCGCGTCGCGCGTCTCGGCAAGGCGCAGCATCGTCTTGACGAAATTGTTGCCGAACGGGCTGTAGACCCAGGCGAGCCGCACCACCGCATGGTCTGCGCCCGAGGCCTGTACCGCCTGCTCGCCGGCCAGCTTGGTCGCGCCGTAGACGCCGAGCGGGCCGGTGGCATCGTCCTCGCGCCAGGGCCGATCGAGGCTGCCGTCGAACACATAGTCGGTCGAAAGGTGGATGATCGGTGCCCCGATCTTGGCACCCGCGCGCGCGAGCACGCCGGGGCCGTCGCCGTTGATCGCCATCGCGATCTCGGGCTCGCTCTCGGCCTTGTCGACCGCGGTATAGGCCGCAGCCGAGACGATCAGGTCGGGATGCACCCGCGCCACCGTCGCCTCGATCGTCGCCGGCTGGGCGAGGTCGAACTCGGGCCGGGCGGCGAAGACCAGTTCATGGCCCTTGGCCTGCTCGGCCAGCGCCTGCGCGACCTGGCCGTCCTTGCCGGTGACGAGGATGCGCATCAGGCGGTCTGCCCCAGCCGCTCGCCGGCATATTTGCCGGAGCGGATCGGGCCCCACCACCATTCGTTGGCGAGATACCAGTCGATCGTCGCGGCGATGCCGGTGTCGAAATTCTCCTCGGCCTTCCAGCCCAGCTCGGTCTCGAGCTTAGTTGCGTCGATCGCGTAGCGGCGGTCATGCCCCGGGCGATCGGTGACGAAGGTGATCAGCTCGCGGCGCTTTCTGCCGTCGGGCAGGGGAATGCGCTGGTCGAGCAGGTCGCAGATTGTCTCGACCACCTGAAGATTGGTCCGCTCGTTGCGGCCGCCGACATTGTAGCTCTGGCCGACCTTGCCGGTGGTGGCGATGGTGGCGAGCGCCTTGGCGTGATCGTCGACATACAGCCAGTCGCGGATATTCTCACCCTTGCCATAGACGGGCAGCGGCTTGCCCTCGAGCGCGTTGAGGATGGTGAGCGGGATCAGCTTTTCGGGGAAGTGGAACGGCCCGTAATTGTTCGAGCAGTTCGACAGCACCACCGGCAGGCCATAGGTGTGGCCCCAGGCACGGACCAGATGGTCGCTCGCCGCCTTCGACGCCGAATAGGGCGAGGAGGGATCATAGGGCGTCTCTTCGGTGAAGATGCCGCTGTCGAACGGCAGGTCGCCGAACACCTCGTCGGTGGAGATGTGGTGGAAGCGGAAGCCGTCGCGCTTCTCGCCTTCCAGCTCGCGCCAATATTGCAGCGCCGCCTGGAGCAGCTTGAAGGTCCCGACGACATTTGTCTCGATGAACTCGCCCGGGCCGTCGATCGAGCGATCGACGTGGCTCTCGGCGGCGAGGTGCATCACGACGTCGACCTGCTCTTCGCGGAGCAGCGGCAGGATCGTCGCGGTGTCGGCGATGTCGGCATGGACGAAGCGGTAATTGGGCGCGTTCTCGATCGCGGTCAGCGAGGCCGGGTTGCCGGCATAGGTGAGCTTGTCGAGATTGATGACGCGCGCGCCCTGGCGGACGAGATGGCGCACCACCGCCGAGCCGATGAAGCCGGCACCGCCGGTGACGAGGAAGGTCTGCTGCATGGCTCAGCCCTGATAGAAGAAGGGGGTGTTGAACGCGGCGAACGGGGTGGCGACCGCGTCCTTTTCGGAGAGCACGGGCTCGACGCCGATGTCCGGCCAGGTGATGGCGAGATCCGGATCGTCCCAGCGGATCGCCATTTCCGAATCCTTCGAATATTTGGCGCTGACCTTGTAGAGGATCTCGCAATCCGGAACGAGCGTCATGAAGCCGTGGGCATAGCCGGCGGGAACCAGCAGCTGGTTCCACTTTTCCGCCGAGAGCTCGACGCCCACCCACTTGCCGTAGGTGGGCGAGCCGCGGCGGATGTCGACGGCGACGTCGTAGATCGCGCCGCGCAGCACGCGGACCAGCTTGGCCTGGGCGAAGGGCGGCGCCTGCAGGTGCAGGCCGCGGATCGTGCCCGGGGCTGCCGAGAAGCTTTGATTGTCCTGCACCCAGCGCGCCTCGACGCCCTCGGCATCGAGCACCGACTGCTTGAACACCTCGGAGAAGAAGCCGCGATGATCGCCATATTTGGGGGGCGTGAACTCGATCACGCCGGAGAGTTCGTGGTGATGAACCTGGGTCATGCGGTAGCCACCAGCTTGCGGAGATAGGATGCGTAGCCGGTCTTGCCGAGCCCGGCGGCGCGCTTGAGCAGATCCTCGGCGCCGAGCCAGCCGGACTCGAAGGCGATTTCCTCGGGGCAGGCGATCTTCACGCCGGTACGATGCTCGAGCGTGCGGACGAACGAGCCGGCATCGTGCAGGCTGTCATGCGTGCCGGTGTCGAGCCAGGCGTAGCCGCGGCCGAGCCGGGTGATGTGCAGGTCGCCGCGCTCCAGATAGGTGCGGTTGACGTCGGTGATCTCGAGCTCGCCGCGCGCCGAGGGCTGGATCGACTTGGCGATCTCGACAACGTCCTTGTCGTAGAAATAGAGGCCGGTGATCGCCCAGTTGGACTTGGGCGTCGCCGGCTTCTCCTCGACGCTGGTCGCGACGCCCGTTTCGGGATCGAACGCGACGACGCCGTAGCGCTCGGGATCGTCGACATGATAGGCGAAGACATTGGCCCCGCCCTGCGCTGCTTGGGCAGCCGCGGCCTGGCAGCGTTCGCCCATCTTTTCGCCGTGATAGATGTTGTCGCCGAGGATCAGCGCGCTGGGATCGTTGCCGACGAAATCGGCACCGATGATGAACGCTTCTGCAAGGCCGTTCGGCGCGGGCTGTTCGGCATAGCTGAGGTTGATGCCGAACGCCGATCCGTCACCGAGCAGCGCCTGGAACATCGGCAGGTCGCGCGGGGTGGAGATGATCAGGATATCCCGGATGCCCGTGAGCATCAGCACCGACAGCGGATAGAAGATCATGGGCTTGTCATAGACGGGAAGCAGCTGCTTCGAGATCGACAGCGTTGCAGGGTAGAGGCGCGTGCCGCTGCCCCCCGCAAGGATGATGCCCTTCATTCAATACTCCCCCTTGGGGCGGGACCTGAGCCCGCAACTGCAACGAAACGAAAAATGCGGAAGCGACGGCGTTGTCAATCCAGCCGCCTACCCCTCACCGGTGGCTGCGCCGCGTCCGATCAGAATGCATTGGAATGGACGATCACCCGCAGCGTCTTGAACAGGATGGTGATGTCCCGCCAGATGTCCCAGCCGTCGATATATTCCATGTCGGCCTGGAGCCGGTTGGTCAGGTCGACGCGACGATCGGTGGCGCCGCGGAAGCCGCGGACCTGGGCGAGGCCGGTCATGCCCGGCTTCAGCGTGTGGCGGTGCCAGTAGCGCTCGTCGATCTCCCAGAAATAATGGTCCGCCGCGCGCGAGCCCAGGGCGTGCGGCCGCGGGCCGACGACGCTCATGTCACCGCGCAGCACGTTGAGCAGCTGTGGCAGCTCGTCGATGCTGGTCTTGCGGATGAAGCGGCCGACCCGGGTGATGCGCTCGTCGTCGCGGCTCGCCGAGACGTTGCCGTCGGCATCGCACTGGGCCTGGCGCATCGAGCGGAACTTGAGGATCTTGAACAGCCGGTTGCCGCGGCCGACGCGGTCCTGCGCGAACAGCACCGGGCCCGGCGTCTCCAGCTTGATCGCGATCGCCACCAGGATCATCAGCGGCGACAGCGCGAGGACGGCGGGCAGGGTGATGGCGAGGTCGAGCGCACGCTTCTTGGCGCGGTTGGGCATGCTCAGCGGCCCCTGCGAGACCACCAGCGTATCCTTGCCGTCATAGGCGTCCACGCCGATCGCGCCGAGCGCGTTGAACTGCGGCACCAGGATCTCGCCCTTGACGTTCATCCCCTTGAGCAGCAGCGCCCACACCGCGCGATGCTCCTCGGTGCAGGCGACGATCACCCGATCGAAGCCGACGACGGTGGTACCCAGCCGGTGGAGCATCTGCGGATCGCGCGGGTTCGGCGACAGGTTGATGATTCGCGCATCGAGTGTCACGGCGCCGGCAACATCGAGCGGCACGCCGTCGAGGATCACCAGTTCGTCGAGCAGCTGGCCGCGCGTCATCGCGCGGACGTGCCGGCGGAAGGTGAGGCGGCCGATCATCACCAGGCTGAGCGCCAGCAGCGCGCCTTCGCCCAGCTGCATCCGCGACAGCGGCAGTTCGGCGGTCAGCAGATAGCTGCCGAGCAGGACGACGAAGACGGCGAAGAAGAAGGCCGAGAAGATGCTCTTCACCCCGCTGACCGGGTGGCGCAGGCAGCTCAGCGAATAGGTGCCGCTGGCGAGCGCGGTGCCGAGCGTGATCGGCAACAGGAAGAAGCCGACATTGACCCCCGCGAGCGAGAGCCAGTTGCCGTCGCGCGAGCAGGCGGCGATGTAGAAGCCCGCCAGGATCCCGATGCTGTCGAGCAGCACCAGCTCGGTGTAGAGAATCATGCGCGCGGTCGAGCGGCGCCAGACGGGGGCAATGCCGGCGTCCAGGCGCGCGTGCGCCCGGAGTTCCGCCTCAAAGGCGCGCTGTGCTTCGAAAGCGTTCATTGCCTCGTCCGGCTCCCTCAACGGATCGCGCACGCTGTCAGCGGCCGAGTCGGCCTGTTGCACTGCGTTATAATGGGACGCAAGTCGATCGGATAGTCTCCGGATCGGCGAACCGGTCTAATTGTGAGACTTTGAAACAACAGGAATCCACCCCGCATATGCCCTCCCGACGTGGATCCAACCCGCCTGAACGCGTGACGTGCCGTGTTGTATCCGCCCGGAATGCACTTTGTTTAGCAAGTCCTGGCGAATTGTCGAAGCACAGCCTTTCCTACGTGTAACGAGCGTCTCCGCATCTCTCCTCACGCTTGGAAAGGCGGCGTGTGGCGCCCGAATTCTCGCAGTCGCAACATAGAAAATACGCGTTGTGCGCTGCGCTGCACAAGCCCGGCACTCCAGCGATCGCAACGGGATAGCGTGCCGTGCTTAACGTTCGTCTAACATGATCGGCCGGCGGTGGCAGCACCAAGCGGTTCCAGATCATTTCGAAACCGGATCTATCGGGCCTACGCAAAATCCCTGAAAACACTGGCTTAAGCGAGTCTTTACCACCCTTCTTCATCATGGCCGCGGTTAGTAGCGCCATGGAGGCAGAGTTCCGGAATGACACGCGACGAAATGCAGGCGCACCTGCAAAGCGCCTTTGCTGCCCAGGCAGCCTCGGCACGCGACGCAGAACTGCGGGAATCCGGGCTGGTGGCGCTGTCGCTGCTGTTGGGGGTCCACAATATCGGCATTACGCCGGAGCAGCTGCGGCACATGCTGGGCCATGCCGAGGCCGCCAGCGTCGATGATCTGATTCTGCTGGCCAAGCGCCAGCAGGGCGTGCGCGCCAAGGCGGTCGACGTGCCGCGCGGCGCCCTTGCGCGCCAGCCGCTCCCCGCGATTGCCGACGGGCCGGACGGCTGGTTCGTGATCGGCGGCCTGACCGAGCACGGCGTGATCATCCAGCGCCCCGGCCACGCGCCGGAGCAGGTGGACCGCGACGGGCTGGACGCGATCTGGTCGGGCACGCTGGTGCTGCTCACCACCCGCGCCGCGGCAGGCCATCAGCCACTGCGCTTCGGCTTCTCCTGGTTCACCGCGCAGTTCAAGCGCTACCAGAAGCTGTTCCTGGAAGTGCTGGGCATCACGCTCGCGCTCAACCTGCTGGGCCTCGCCGCGCCGCTGCTGTTCCAGAGCGTGATCGACAAGGTGCTGATCCACAACAGCATGAGCACGCTCAGCGTGCTCGCCTTCGCCTTTCTGGCGGTGTCGATCTGGGAAGTGGCGCTCGGCTGGATCCGCACCCGCCTGTTCACCGAGACGACGCAGAAGATCGACGTCGAGCTGGGTGCGCGCCTGTTCAGCCACCTGCTCGCGCTGCCGCTCAGCTATTTCGAGAAGCGCCGGGTGGGCGACACCGTCACCCGCGTCCGCCAGCTCGAAACGATTCGCGAGTTCCTCACCAACGCCTCGCTGACGGTGATGGTCGATCCGCTGTTCACGCTCGTCTTCCTCGCGGCGATGCTGATCTATTCGCCGATGCTCTCCGCCATCGTGCTGGTGTCGCTGGTCGCCTATGCGATCGTCTCGTTCAGCGTCGCGGGGCCGCTGCGGGCCCGCGTCGAGGACAAGTTCGAGAAGAGCTCGGCCAGCAACGCGATGCTCGTCGAGAGCGTCTCGGGCATCCACACGATCAAGGCGACCGCGGTCGAGCCGCACTGGCAGAATCGCTGGGAGCGCCAGCTCGCCGCCTATACCGCCTCGTCGCAGCGGCTGATCAACACCGCCAATACCGGCAGCCAGACGATCGAGCTGATCTCCAAGCTGAGCTTCGCCGCGATCCTGTTCTTCGGGGCGCAATCGGTGATCAGCGGCGCGATGAGCGTCGGCGCGCTGGTGGCGTTCAACATGTTCGCGCAGCGCGTCTCGGGCCCGGTGATCCGCATGGCGCAGCTGTGGCAGGACTTCCAGCAGGTCCGCATCGCGATCGAGCGGCTGGGCGACGTGCTCAACCATCCCGCCGAACCGCGCTCGGCCTCGGCGGCGACGCTGCCGGCGCTGCGCGGTGCGATCCGCTTCGAGAATGTCAGTTTCCGCTACGCCGAGGATCAGCCGCCGGTGCTGAGCGACATCACGCTCGACATCCCCGCCGGCACGTCGCTCGGCATCGTCGGCTCGTCCGGCTCGGGCAAGTCGACGCTTGCCAAGCTGCTCCAGCGGCTGAACATGCCCAGCCATGGCCGCGTGCTGGTCGACGAGGTCGACGTGGCGCAGCTCGATCCCGCCTGGCTGCGCCGCCAGATCGGCGTGGTGCTGCAGGAAAACCTGCTGTTCAGTCGCTCGATCCGCGAGAACATCGCGCTGGCCAACCCCTCGATGCCGTTCGAGCATGTCGTGGCCGCAGCGACGCTCGCGGGCGCGCACGACTTCATTCTGCGCCAGCCGCGCGGCTATGATACCGAGATCGTCGAGCGCGGCGTCAACCTTTCCGGCGGCCAGCGCCAGCGGCTCGCCATCGCCCGCGCGCTCGTCGGCAATCCGCGCATCCTGGTGTTCGACGAGGCGACCTCGGCGCTCGATGCCGAGAGCGAGGAGCTGATCCAGAACAATCTGCGCGCGATCTCCGCCGGCCGCACGCTGGTGATCATCGCGCACCGTCTGTCCGCGGTGCGCGGGTGTGACCGGATCATCACGCTCGAACAGGGCCGTATCGTCGAGAGCGGCCGACATGAAGAATTGTTGCGCCTGGGCGGGCGCTATGCCGACCTGCACCGCCGCCAAAGCGGCTATGGGGAGATTGCCGCATGAACGCCGTCGTCACCATCGATCGCGGCGGTCCGCTGCGCCGGATGCGCAAGCCGGCCCCGAGGGTCGACTACGATACCGAGTTCCTGCCGGCCGCGCTGGAGATCATCGAGCGCCCGGTATCGCCGACCGCGCGCCTCACCGCCAAGGTGATGCTGGGGGGGCTGGCGGTCACCACCGCCTGGCTGGCGATCGGCAAGGTCGAGGTGGTGGCGCCGACCCAGGGGCGCATCGCCCCGATCGGCGAGACCAAGATCGTCCAGTCGCCGGAGGTCGGCATCGTCCGCCAGATCCTCGTGCGCGAGGGCCAGCAGGTCGCCAAGGGCCAGGTGCTGATCACCCTCGACCCGACCGTGTCGGCGGCCGAGGCGGCGCAGGCCAAGGTGGCGCTGCTCAGCGCCCAGCTCGACGTCGCACGCAACCAGGCGATCATCGACGCGCTCGACGGCAAGGGCTTCCACTTCGCGGCACCGGCGGGCGCGAGCCCGGCGGAGGTCGAGACGCATCGCAGCTTCGCCCGCGCCAAGCTCGGCCAGATCGAGGCGTCGCTGTCCAGCGGGCGCTCCGAAAGCGGCGCCGCAATTGCCGCTTCGGCCGAGGCGCAGGCACAGGTGCGCAAGCTCGAACAGTCGCTGCCGCTGCTCGAACAGCAGATCGCCGCGAACGAGGCGATGGCCGCCAAGGGCTATGTCTCGAAGCTGCGCGTGGTCGAGATGCGGCGCCAGCTGATTGCCGAACGCCAGGATCTGACCGCCGCCCGCGCCACGGTCGCCAAGCTCGGGCAGCAGTCGCACAGCGTCAGCAGCCTGTCCGCCAAAACGCGCGACGAGGCACGCGCGCAGGTGCTGCAGGATCTGGTGAAGGCGCAGGACGAGGTCCGCGGCCGCAGCGAGGAGGTCGCCAAGGCGAGCCTGCGCAGCTCGTTCCGCGAACTGCGCGCGCCGGTGAGCGGCACCGTCTCGCAGCTGCAGGTGCATACCGAAGGCGGCGTGGTGGAAGGCGCCAAGCCGCTGCTGTCGCTGGTGCCGGACGATGCCCGGCTCGAGGCGGAGGTGATGATCGACAACAGCGATATCGGCTTTGTCCGCACCGGCATGCCGGTGAAGGTGAAGCTGCAGGCGTTCCCCTATACCCGCTACGGCATGATCCCGGGCACGGTGGTGGGGATCAGCCCCGAGGCCGTTCAGATGCGGGAGGGGCAGCCGCCGGTCTACAAGGCGCGGATCGCATTGGAGCGGAGCCACATCATGGCCAATGGTGCGCAGGTGGCACTGCGCCCCGGCATGGTCGCCAGCGCCGACATCGTCACCGGCAAGCGCACGCTGCTCAGCTATCTCGTCGGTCCGGTGCTCGAGACCGGCAGCGACGCGCTGCACGAGCGCTGATCGAGCGTATCCGGATCGTGAAGGCGATGGGAGAGGAAGGGGCGGCGCCCGGCGCCGCCCCTTTCCGCGTTCAGGCGCCGGGGCGGCGCAGCGGAATGATTTCCTGGGTCAGTTCGGTGCCCAGCAGCGGCCGCAGCACCCGCGGGTCGAGGGTCTTCACCAGCTCGCGGGCGAAGTCGAGATTGGCGGCAAGGCCCTGCTCGGCATCGCTGGTCACGGTCGAGATGCGGACCAGCACGCCGTCGACGATCCAGCCGGCGATCTGGCTCTTCAGCCGGGCGAGCAGCTGCTCGTTGCCGCTCTGGGGCAGATATTCGCCGACGCGCGCCCAGTAGAGGATCTGCTCGGTGCGGTTGTAATTGGTCGCCGTCAGCGCGCGCCCAGGGATCGCGATCTTGCCCGCGACCGGAATCGTCTGCGGGTGCGTGTCGAGCACGGTGAAGCCGAAGAACGGATAGCAGACTTCCGGCCGGTGGAGCTGCAGCAGATCGGTCTGTGCGTTGCCATAGGCGATCAGCAGCATCACCGTGGCGCCGTCCGCGCGCGAGAAGGCGCGGCTGACGACCTGGTTGTACAGCTTGTCTTCCAGGCTGCCCTCACGCGGCGGCGCGATCAGCGAGCCGGTATCCTCTGCTTTCCAGGCACCAAAGGCCTTGGGCATCAGCGTGTCGAGCTTGGTCTTGCCGAGCAGGTCCATGCGGCGATGCGGCTTGAAGCCGATCGATGCGCCGGTGGCGGCGAGGCTGCCTGCGCCGATCAGAAGGTCACGCCGGCTGAACATGCTGGCCTCCGCGACGAAGAAGGAGCTGTTCGACCACCCAGTCGATCGCGAAGATGCACAGTAGCGCCGCCACGAACATCACCATGCCGGTGGAGACGTGGAGGAAGCTCTGCGCGGCGGCGTCGCCGAAGTGATAGGTGATCAGCACCAGCAGAATGATGCGCACGATGTTGGTGACCACCGCGACCGGGATGACCAGCGCGGCGATGAACAGCGCATAGCGCCACGACGGCTTGTTCTTGATGTAGATGTAGAGCAGCGTCACCACCACCAGGCTGGACAGCGAGCGCAGGCCCGAACAGGCATCCTCTACGAGGAGCTGATAGGGGCCGACGAACAGCGTCACGCCCTGGCGCAGGATCGGATAATCGAGCGCCGACAGGAAATGGGTAGCGGCGTAGGAGACGAATTCCTTGAGCGGCGCGGTGACGCGGTCGACCACCCAGCCCGGCGGCGGGATCAGGAAGAACAGCCACAGCACCGGGAACCACGCCGCGCGCAGCACCTTGGCGCCGAAATAGAGATAGCCGGTGGAGATGACGGTGAGCACAAGGCCTGCCGTCTCAACGCTGATGAAGTCGAAGATGCGCCCGATCGTATAGAGCAGCAGCGACCCGAACAGGAACAGCGCGCCCAGCGCGAAACTGCCCGGCGCACGCAGCTCCTCGATCGTGCTGCGCTGGCGCGCCAGCATCCAGGCGCCGGTCGCCAGCACGATCGGGCCATGGACGCCGCCTTCCGAGCTCCACACCTGACGGCCCAGCGTGATGAAGGTCGGGATGGCAAGGGCGATCAGCGCGACGACGGCCAGCCAATAGCCATGGCCGGACGAACCCCGCTGCTGCTTCAGCGCAGTCGCTGTCATACTGTCCAAATCAGTATCCGTTCAGCACGCAGCCGATGACGTTGGTGCGGTCGGCGCGCAGCGTGCGGGTGAGGGTATTCACGTCGCGGATGAAGCTGGAGTCCTTGCGCGCGACGATCATCGCATAGCCGGCAACGTTGGCGACGCGCTGCGCATCGGCGCAGGTGTTCGACGCCGTCGTGTCGAAGATCGTGATGTCGAACTCGCGCAGCAGCTGCGTCACCACGTCGCGGAACTGTTCGGACGAGAGCAGTTCCTGCGGGCTGTGCTCGACATGGCCGGCCGGCACCACCGACAGCTGCTCAAGGCCGGTCGGGTGGATGATCGAGGCCAGCTCGACATCCCCCGAGGAGAGATAGTCGGCCAGGCCGGGCTTGCTCGGCTCGACGCCGAAGGCGGGCCCGATCTTCGGATCGCGGAGGTTGGCGTCGACCAGTGCGGTCTTGATGCCGATCTGCGCAAGCGCGGTAGCGAGGTTCACCGCCATGAAGCTGCAGCCGACGCCTTCCGACGCGGCGCACAGCGCCAGCGCGCGCCGGCCTTCGCGCAGGTGCTGCGCGATGATGCGGGTGCGCAGCGCGCGGATCGCTTCGGCTTCGATCCCGGTCGGATCCGACAGCACGAGCTGGTATTCGAGGACCCCGGTCGTGTCCGGTGCGGTCACTTGCGGGTTCGGCCGATTGCCTTCGGGCAGCGGGGCGGGCGTGGTGATCGCGTCCATTAGTTTACTACAGCTCCGTGCGGGGCGACGGTGTCGCCAGCGTCCTCATGGGCGCGGCGCAGTCGGGTCGTCAAAGAAGCGCGGCTCTGCACCACGCCGAGCACCGGCGCGTCGACCGCGATTTCGAGGTCTTCGGGGCTCCGCACGCGGCGGCCGAGCAGCTCGACCAGCAGCGCGACCAGCAGGCCAAGGCCCAGGCCGAAAGCCGCGGCACCGCCGATGATCATCGGCACCTTCGGGTAATAGGGGCTTTCCGGTGCGGTGGCTTCGCTCAGCGTCGACATGCCGGTGTCGTCGCTGCTCGCCTCGAGGCGCAGATCGGCGACGCGCTGGGCGGCCTTCATATACTGGTCCTGCTTCAGCGACAGGTCGCGCTGCAGCTGCATCAGCCGATCGACATCCTCGCGATTGCCGAGCACGCGGGCGAGCTGGGCCTGCGCTGCGCCTTCAATCGCGCCGCGGCCCGGACCGACCGGGCTGCTGGCTTGGGCACGCTCCTGCGCGGCGGCCTTGGCATAGACCTCGCGCTGGCGCTGCAGCGCCTGGAAGGCCGGGTGGTTCGGGCCGAGGCTGGTGGCTGCCTGCTGGATCTGCTGGTCGATCTGCGCGAGCTGCATCTGCGCCGGGCCCATGCCGCCACCGGCAATGATGGTGGGAGCGGCTGCGGCTGCGGTAGCGCCCTCGAGCTGCTGGAGCTTCTGGGTCTCAAGGTCCCCGCCGCCCTCGGTCATGACGATATGGGTCTTCTTCATGAAGTCGGTGCGGGCCTGCACCGCCGCCGCCAGCGACTTGCGCGCCTCTTCCGCCTGCACCGCGTACCAGTCGGCCGACTTGGTCGCGGCCTGCCGCTTGCCGGCGCGCGCCAGCTCGAGGAAGGTCGTGCGGATGATGTTGGCGATGCGCTCGGCGCGCTCGGGCGAGCTGTCCGAGTAGGAAATCTCGAGGATGTTGCTGCCCTCGATCATCCCCGCCTTGGTGTTGGCGATGATCTGCTTCGACAGCCAGCGGCGAATATCGCCGGTGCCCGCCGCCGACGAGGCGTTGAACGCCGCGATGTTCGCCGGATCATTGGCCCAGCCGAGCTGATCGACCACGCGACCGGCGGTCGCATAGTCCTCGATCAGTTCGGTCTGGGTCTGGACATAGGCGCGCATGAACTGCGAGCTCATGACCTGGCCGGTGACCGGATCGGGCTTGAACGTGTTGAGCACCACCCGCGTGGTCGCCAGATACCGCTCCGGGAGGAACTGCACCACGAGCGTGGCGGTGGTCACGCAGACGAGGAACGCCGGGATGATGATCCACCGTCGCGCCCAGAGAATGCGGAAGAATTGTACAATATTCACCGGTGCGCCTCGTCAGCTAACATCACAAGGGTTGATCAGAACAGCCGCTCGCCGATCACGATCGTATCGCCGGGCTTGATCAGGTCGCTCATCTTCAACTTGATTTCTTTGCCATCGCGCGTGACCTTCACTCGCTTGAACGAGCCAGCC
This sequence comes from Sphingomonas azotifigens NBRC 15497, assembly GCF_002091475.1. Classification (GTDB taxonomy): domain Bacteria; phylum Pseudomonadota; class Alphaproteobacteria; order Sphingomonadales; family Sphingomonadaceae; genus Sphingomonas; species Sphingomonas azotifigens. The sequence goes on along the minus strand of NZ_BCTR01000021.1, from coordinate 131,540 downwards.
GCAGTAAGGCCGCCGCTCGACGCGATCGCGCGCTGCAGCGTCAGGTCCGAGCGAATCGGGAACTTCCCAGGCGAATTGATCGCGCCGTAAATGTAATAGAGTTCGGCCTCGGGGACAAACACCTTGTCACCCGGCGTCACCAGGGGATCGTCGTCCGGACCGCCCTGCGCCAGCTTCTTGAACTCGATCTTGGACTGGGTGCCGTCCTTGCGGGTCAGCACGACATATTCGGCCGCATCGCCGCGAATGCCGCCCGACCGGGCAATGACTTCGGACAGATGGTAGACGCGATCGACCGGCATCAGGCCGGAGCTGCCGACCGAGCCGAGCACGGTGATGTAGTTGCTGACGAAGCCGACGATCTCCACGCTGACGATCGGCTTGGCGTAATAGCCGCCGGCCTTCAGCAGCGCCGCCAGCTTGTCCGCCAGCGAAACCGCGGTTTCGCCGACGACCGGCACGTTGCCCAGATAGGGCAGCGTGGCGGTGCCGTCTTGCCGAACCCGCGCACGGGTGTGGAAATCGCTCTGGCCGAGCACATTGGCGTCGAACACGTCGTCGACGCCGAGCTTGTAGCCCGCCGGGGCGAGCTGATCCTTGCCGTTGCTGACGCTGATGTCCTGCGCCGCCGTCGCGGGCGCCTGCTGCGGCGCTTGCGCCTGCGGTGCGGGGCGCGCGGGGGCGGGGACAGCTGGGGGCAGCGAGCGGTTGGGGATCTGTGCCGTCGCCGGCACGGCCATGCCGAGCAGCGCGGGGAGCGTGGAAGCAATCAGGTAGGCAGTTTTCTTTTGCATGTATCCAGCCCTTATCAGAGCGCCAACGAGGTCGTGAAAAAGACGCGCGTCGATTTATACGGGAAAAGTTGAATGTTCGATGTCCGCTCCGAATAGGTCGTGCCCAGCGAGAAGCGGAGGCGGCGGATCGCCGAATAGCTGATGTTCGCGCCCAGGTTGAACGACTCGTCGCTGCCCGAGACGGGTGCGTTGAGGAAGAGGCTGGATGCGGCGAAATCGCGCCAGGTGCGGCCGGCGTTGACGCCGAGCGACATGCGGTTCGACAGCTGTTTCGACACGCTTGCCGAGATCGTCGTCGTGATATTGTAGCTGACGAAATAGATTGCCGACGGTTCCGAACTGCGCGAGCCGGAAAGCTGCACGCTGTAATCGTCGCCGCGATAGGAGGCCGAAAGCTGGTAGCCGATGCCCGAGAAGCTGCGCGTCCCCGCCAGCTTGGGATCGACCTTGGTGTAGTTCACCGAGCCGCTGAAATTGAGCCGGGTGCCCAGGCTGCGTTCCAGCTGGACGCCGACGGCATAGCTCTTGCTGCCGTCCTTGCCGCCGGTCGGCGTCAGGCGGTGAATGTAGCGGGTGTCCGAGCCGCGGCCGAACACCGAGATCGTGCCGATGGCGGGGACGGACAGGCCGAGCTGTGCCGTCAGGCTGTCCGAGTTGGAATCGCCGAACTGGCGCAGCGCGCTGTTGTTGCGCGTCTCGAAGCGGCTATAGGCCAGCGACGGCCGCAGGCCGTAGCTGCCGCAGCCGATATCTGCCGAGAAACGACGGCTTTCCTGCGTGTTCCGGAAGCTCTGCGGCGTGTCCGTGGTGAGCAGATCGGAGAGCTCGCCCAGCGCGCGCGTATAGCCGACTTCGCCGTGCGTCAGGCAGGACGCGAATCTCTGGTCGGCACCGCCGTTCAGCGAGATGTTCTCGCGGTTGAGGCGGGTATAGTTCTTGAAGAAGCGGTACCCGATGGTCCCGTTGACATAGGTGCTGCCAGTGGCGCGCGGCAGCACGATATCGAGGCTGAGCGAGGGCGAGGTCGAAACGTCGCCGCGGGTACCGCCGCCGCTGATCCGCGGATCGTTCAGCACCACGTTGTCGTTATAATCGATCGTGTTGACCGCCCGGATATCGATCTTCCGACCGCCGCCCTGCGCAAACGCGGGTGCCGCCGACAGCAGGGTCGCGGCCAGAAACGCATACGAACCGATTCCGCAGCCGGACAGGCGAAAAGGTTCGGCCTTATGAAGGTTCGTTACTTGCACACATTTCCCCCCGGTTGTGTCTTCATTAACAATGGCATCCTCTACAAGCAACCTGATTGGTCACGGGTTTGGATGCAACGGCCTGTCCCATCTGTCCCGCAATCGTGCCAACCGGTTGTCGCGCACCCTGGGGCGCTCATGATGCGTTCACCGTTGCAATGGCATGACAGGATTAACGTCCTTTTATCACGCCGCAGGGTATCTAGCGAGTTGCGACAGCCGCTGCTAGTGCAGCGCAACGGCGCCGGATCCCGGTTCGAGCCGATGGGGAAAAGAAAGGACTTGCATGCAAACGCCCTATGATTGGGTGACGATCGCGATTTTTGCAGGCCTGATCGTTATCTTCCTGCAACGTTCGCAAGCCGATTCGGCCGTTCGTGATACGATGATCAGCTATCTGCCGCCGGCAATTGGTTGCGCCGTGGCTAATTACCTCGGTAATGGAGGCTATGATGTTTTCGCGATCCTAACGATCGCGTTAGTAATTGCCTATATAGCGCTAGTGATCAAACCGTATGAGTTCTTCAAGCGGCGCTGAGCGGTGCTGATCGGGGAACGGGGGCGGCATACCGTGCGCTGTGATCTGGAGACGCGTCATGTTCGCGGAGCGCCCATGGCGAATGGTAGAAGGGGTGTTTGAGTGGCTGTACGTTCCGCGCTGAGATTCTTGTGGCCGTTCGGCCGTCGGGACTCCTCCGAAGAGGAAGAGAGCTATCTTCCGATCATGGCGACCGCCGTTCGCCAGCGCGATCTCCAGAGCGTCGGCAAGGTCCGCGCCGACTTCCCGATGTTCCGCGCCTCCGCGCTGGATCGGCCGCAGGATCGCCGTCGCGAGGAGCGGCGCGAGATCAGCCGGGCCCGTTTCGCGCTCACTACCTATTTCACGCCGACCCAGCCGGTGTCCGATCGCGGCAGCTTTGCCGGCCGGCTCGACGTGCTGGCGCGGCTGATCTCCGCCATCGAGAGCCAGCGCAGCCACATCGTGCTCCACGGCGAGCGCGGCATCGGCAAGACGTCGATGATGCACGTGCTGACCGATATTGCCCGCGAATCGAGCTACATCGTCAGCTATGCGACGTGCGGCGCGAACGCCAACTTCCCCGATCTCTTCCGCGCGCTGCTCCAAGACGTGCCGCTGCGGTTCCACCGCGACGTGCCGCCGAACGCCGACGAGGCGGAGAGCGGCGCCAGCTTCGCCGACCGGCTGCCCAAGGGCGCGTTCGATTCGGGCGAGCTGGCCGATCTCTGCGCGGACATCACCGGCACCCGCGTGCTGATCTTCCTCGACGAATATGACCGGGTGACCGACACCGGCTTCCGCCAGCAGGTCGCCGAGCTGATCAAGAACCTGTCCGATCGCTCGGCGCGCGTGCAGCTGGTGATCGCCGGCGTCGCGTCGAACCTGCAGGAACTGATCGGCTATGTGCCGTCGATTCGCCGCAACGTGATCGGCTTCCCGATGCCGCGGCTCGGCGAGGCCGAAGTGCGGGAGATGATCGCGCTCGGCGAGGAGGGGACGGGCGTTCGCTTCGATCCGGATCTGGCGCACATCATCCATCTGCTCGCGCTCGGCTCGCCCTATCTGGCGCGGTTGCTGTGCCACCATTCGGCCCTCGAGGCGCTCGACCAGGGGCGACTCTCGGTCAGCCTCAGCCATCTGCGCCGCGGGCTCGACCAGGTGATCCTCGAGCTCGAGGGGCGGATGACGCCGCGGACCGTCGCCGAGATGCAGAAGTTCGTCGGCGGCCGCTACGATCCGCTGGTCGCGGCGCTGGGCGAAGCGTCGCGGTCGGTCGATGGCTGGTTCGATGGCGAGTCGGTGGTGGCGTTGCTGCCCAACGTCTCGATCAGCCCGCAGCAGGTCGAGCAGGAGCTGGTCAGCCTGAAGGCGCAGCTGGGGCTGGAAAGCGATGTGCAGGATGGCGAGCGCCGCTTCCGCTTCACCGACGACGCCCTGCCGATCTATCTCTGGCTGATGGTCGGCCGCCTGCGGCTCGACAGCGGTTCGCTCGAAGAAGTGCTGGCAACCGCCTGATCCCGGTTCCGCACGGCAGGGTGGTCCCCTGCCGTGCGGAGCGCTTCGAAGCTCAGATCTTGCCGCCGAGCATCTGCACCAGCCCGGCACCGCCGCGCCAGAAGCGCAGCCCTACCTGCATCGTGATCGCCCGCAGCCGTGCGCCTTCGGTGCCCGGCGTGCGCAGGATTTTCGCCAGATCCGATGGGAGCAGCGCGGGCTGCAGCACCGAACGCGCCAGCCAGCGCAGCCGGCCCTTGGGGCGTTCGAGGTGGAACAGGAACAGCTCGCGCTGGATGCGGCGCGTCTTCACCAGCAGCGCCGCCCAGTCCGGCCGGGGCGGATGCCCTACCGAAGCATCGGGCGCATAGTCGATCGACAGGCCCTGGCCGATCGCGCGGTGGCACCATTCCAGGTCCTCCGACACGCCGGTGCGGAACCCGCCGACCCGCTCGAAATCGGCGCGCAGCACGAACAGATTGGCGGTGACCGTGAACCGGCCGCGGCGGACATAGCCTTCATTGTCGAACGCCAGCGCCATCTCCAGCGCGGCGGCGCCATTGGGCTTGTCGGGGCGCAGCACATACATGTGCCCGCCGAGGAAAAGCCCGGGCGCGACGCGCGCGGCCCCCGCCGCGAGCCAGCCGGGATCGACCACGCAGTCGCTGTCGGTAAAGGCGAGGATCTCGCCCTGCGCCGCCGCCGCCGCGCCGTTGCGCGCCGGCCCGGCACCCTTTTCGCGGATGGTGACGATGCGCGCGCGGCCGGCAACCGCCGCCTCCACCGCCGCCAGGCCGCAGGGCGAATCATTGTCGCCAACGATGATCTCGAAGGCGTCGCGGCCGATCGTCTGGCGATCGAGCGCGTCGAGGCACAGCCGCAGGCTGTCCGGATCGTTATAGTGCGGGATGACGACGCTGATCCGCGGCGCGCTCATCGCTTCGCACTCCAGCCGGCCAGCAGCTCGCGCAGCCGCGCGGCGAGCGCGCTATGGTCGGTGGTCGCGAGCTTCGGCTCGGTCGCCTTGGCCGCCGCCACGGCTGCGCCCAGCCCGCTCTCGTCGCGCACGGCCTGCAGCAGGCCGCGATCGGCAAAGGTCTGGGCGATTTCCTCCTGGTGGTCGTCATAATGCTCGCCCAGGTCGTGGCGACGCGGAAAGGCGACGACGCGGCAGCCGGCGCGCAGCGCGGTGACCAGCGAGCCGGTGCCGCCATGGCAGATCACCATGTCCGCATCGCGCAGCAGCAGTTGCAGGTCGTCGAACGGAATGGTCCGGCGGATCTCGACGTCGGGGATGCCGGGGTCGGCAAGATCCTGGTCGCCATATTGCAGGATCAGCTTGCCCGGCAGTCCGCCGGCGCGCTTGAGATCGAGCACCGCCTGCACCAGCCGCGGGAAGGGCAGGGTGGCGCCCACTGTCGCGAAGGTCAGCGCCTGCTTGGGCGGGCGCGGCGTGTCGAGCATGCGGAACGGATCGAATAGCTCCGCATCGGGCCAGGTTTGCTGCAGCGCGGCAGACTGGACGATGGTGACCGAGGCGATGCCCTTGACCATCTTGCCGAAGGCGGAGGGGTGGTCGAAGCGGGCGAAGCTTTCGATATGCACGAACCTGGCGCCCGAAAGCTTGGCGAGCAGCGCGGTGAAATAGACCGCGCCGGCGCCGGTGGAGATCACCACATCGGGTTTGTGGCGGCGGATGATCGACAGGCTCTGGCGCAGGTTGCGCAGCGCGCCGCCGAGCATGCGCAAGGGGTGGCCCAGCTTGGCCTGGCCCAGCGCATAATGCTCGACCAGTTCCACCGGATGCTTTTCGGCGAGGCTGCGGCCGAGCGCGGTATCTTCGGTGACGAAGAAATAATCATGCTCCCGCCACACCGATTCCAGATCGAGGATCTGGCGGAGATGGCCGCCGCCCGAGGCGGCAAGGCACATTTTCAGCGGCTTGCCGGCAGTCCCCTGTGTCGCGGTCGCTTCTGCCATGCTGTCCCCTCGTGCCAACTGTCTCCCGGCGGGAGCCATGCTGCGCTGCCAACGCTATTGCGGATGCCCGCGCGCCCGAATAGGTTCAAGTAGAAGTTTGTGCCGTGCGCAATTCCGCGGCGGTGGGGAGGTCTTCATGAAGAAATGGTACCTGGTGACGGCGGTGGCTGCGGCCGCGCTGGCCGTATCCGGATGTGGCGGCAAGGGCGGCAACCTCGACAAGGGGCAGGTTGTCGCATCCGTCGACGGCGACGAGATCACGATCTTCGAACTGAATGCCGAGATGCAGGCGACGCCGGTGCCGCCGGGGACCGACCGCAAGCTGGCCGAGCAGATGGCGCTGCAGCGCGTCATCGAGCGCAAGATCCTCGCCAAGATCGCTCGCGAGCAGAAGCTCGACAAGACCCCGGCCTATCTGGTGCAGCAGCGCCGCGCCGATGAGCTGATCCTCGCCACCATGCTGCGCGACAAGATCGCCAGCGGTATCGCCCAGCCGACCGAAAGCGAGATCACGCAATACCAGGCGCAGCATCCGGACCGGTTCGCGCAGCGCAAGGTCTACAATGTCGACCAGATCATGTTCCCGCCGCCCACCTCGGCCGATGCGTTCAAGCAGTTCGCGCCGCTGAAGACGCTGGAGCAGCTGGCCGACAAGCTGACTGCCGACGGCACCCAGTTCCGCCGCGCGCCGAGCCAGATCGACACCGCCGCGCTGCCGCCGGAAATCGCGGCGAAGATCGCGGCGCTGCCCGCGGGCGAGCTGTTCATCCTGCCGACGCCGCAGGGCCTGAGCGCCAACATGATCACCGCCACGACGATCCAGCCGCTCACCGGCGACCAGGCGCACGAGCTCGCGCTCAACGCGCTGCGCAGCGAGCGCTTCAGCAAGGCGGCCGATGCCCAGCTCAACGATCGCCTGAAGAAGGCCCGCGAGACGGTGAAGTACCAGCCGGGCTACAGCCCGCCGCCGCAGGCCAAGGCCGGCGCGGGTGCCAGCCCGGCACCGCGCACCGAGCCGTCGGCTGCGGTGACCGGCAACGCCAACTAAGCGAAGACGGGCGGGGCTGTACGGCGCAGCCCCGCTTCTTCCTCCCCGCGCGTCCGCCGACTGGCGCGGAACGTCCGTCCCGGTGAGTCCGCTGTCTCAGCCGCGCGCGCTGCGCGAGCCATAGCCCTGCCACCAGCGCGCGCGCTGGCGCAGCACCGTTCCCCAGCCTTTGCTCAGCTGCATCAGCCGCTCCGCATCGTGCGGCTTCAGCTTTGCCAGCACCGGGCACAGAAAGGCATATTTGGCGGCCGTCAGCACGAAGGCGCTGCCGGTCATCCACGCGCCGAGCTTGCTGAAGTGCTTGCGCGCATAGTGCATGCGGCCGGTGGTGAGATAGAGCAGCCTGCTGCCCGACATCGACGCGCCGCTGCCGGGGCTGTGGATCACGCGCACGGCCGGATCGACCAGCACCGCATAGCCCAGGGCATGGATCCGGGCGAAGAAGTCGATCTCTTCGGCGTAGAGGAAGAAGCTCTCGTCGAACCCCTGGATCTCGCGCCAGACATCGGCGCGAACCATCATGAAGCCGCCGCTCAGCACTTCCACCGGGCCCGGCTCCTTGGTGCCGACCGGCAGCCCGCCGCGGCGCAGCGGTCGGCTGTCGACCACCGAGACGACGAAATCGCGCGGGGTGGGCAGCGCCATGAAGTTCGAGGGATCCAGCTCGCCATGCGGAAAATAGGAGAGCCCGCCCCAGGCCGCGGCCTCCGGATGCTGCTTGGAGAAGGCGACCAGGCGATCGATCGCGCCGGCGACGGGCGCGGCATCGGGGTTGACCAGCAGCAGCCGGGGCGCCCGGGCCTGCGCGGCGAGGCGATTATTGCCGGCGCCGAAGCCGATATTGCCCTCGCTCGGGACGATTCGCACGTGCGGGAAGTTCGCACGGGCAAAGGCCTCGCTCGAGCCGTCGCCATTGTCGATCAGCAGGATCTCGTGCGGCGTCTGCGCGGCGGAGGCGGCGATGCTGGTGAAGCATTCGGTTAGGAACGCGGCCGACTGGTAGGCGACCACCAGAACGCTGACCTCGGGAGCGGGGACGCTGGGCATAGCTCGCTATAGCTACGCTGCGCTGCGGCGTCGAGCCGCAATGCCGGCCGGACGGGTCGTTTCGGCCGCGCAGCTAAAAACCTGATAAAGAACCCTTAACCCTATCCCTTGGGCCAATTTTCAGAGGCCGGGCGGTACTTTCGGATTGTTGGGGTCAACGTTCGACGGGGGTCGAACTAGTCAAGAGTACGAACATGCCGGACATCATCGTTAAAAATCAGAGCGAACTCGACGCCGCGATCAAGGCGGCGAGGGGTGGCGAGACCATCAAGCTTGCGGCGGGTAGCTATACCAACCTGACCGTGATGTACAAAAACTTCGCCTCGAACGTAACGATTACCTCGCTCGATCCGAACAGCAAGGTTAACGTCAGCGTGCTGACGGTCGCGTCGAGCAGCAACCTCACGGTGGACAATCTCGACGTCAAGCGGACGATGACGACGGATACACTGGCCAACCAAGTGGCCTCTTCCAGCAACATCGTGTTGAACAAGGTCGGGTTCAGCGGGGGCACCGGGGATCCCAGCGCGTCGATCGGGGTCGGCCTGCAGGTGCGGCAGTCGAACAATGTCACGATCACCAACTCGTCCATCGATCACTTCGCCGTCGGATTGGCAGGTCAGACCGTGGACGGGATGCTGATCAAGGACAGCATTTTCGAAAACAACCGCCGCGACCACACCAATTTTTCCGAGATGAAGAACACCACGATCGACAGCAACAGCTTCACCAACCTGTTCCCTGTCGGCACCGAGCACCCGGATGCGATCCAGTTCTGGACCGCGAACAGCAAGTACGCCAGCAGCAACGTCACGATCACCAACAACGTGATCATGCAGGGCGCCGGCCGTGGCTCGCAGGGCATCTTCATCGGCGGCGAAAACCCGTCGCTGATCTACGATACCCTGAACATCTCCAATAACATGGTGTATTCGAACGGCTGGTCGCAGGGCATTTCGGTAAGCAGCGCGAAGAACGTGACGCTCGATTCGAACAGCGTCATGTCGAAGGTGGACGGGGTTGCCTATTGGATCCAGCTGAACGCGGTGGATGGCGCCAAGGTCACCAACAACATCGCCGACAGCATCATCGTGACGTCGAGCTCGAAGAACATCCAGCAGTCGAAGAACGTCAATCTCGGATCCGATCTGGGCGTGATGCGCAGCATCGCCGGCCTGAACGACGTCAATGCAGCGCGGATTGCCGATCTGCTGGTGTCCGGCGTCGGCTATCAGCCGCCGAAGGGCAGCATCGTCGCCGATCTGGTGCAGAGCCAGCAGGCTGCGGCCAAGCCGACCGCCTCCTCGCTGCTGCTCGACCTCAGCTTCAATTCGACCGGGCTGGTCGACAAGTCGCGCTGGGCATCGACGTCGGTCATCGCGCCGATCGACCTGACCAAGGTTTCGGGCAACAGCTTCCGGATCCAGACCGGCGTTGGCGTCGCGCTCGACAAGAATACCAGCAAGCAGCTCTACGGGCTTTCGGCGTTCACCATCAGCTTCGATCTCAAGCGCGATGCGCCGACCGCCGCGGTGGGCGACATCATGAGCATCTTCCGCAGCTGGACGGTGTCGCTGCGCGCCGACGGCGAACTCGTCTTCGCGATGGAGAACGCCAGCGGCAAGGGCTATAGTGTCGCGACCAGCGGGGCCAAGCTGACCGACGCGAACAACCACAAGATCGCGTTCACCTATGACAGCCAGCGCAGCCAGCTGCTGATCTATGTCGACGGCGTCCAGCGCGGCAGCGGCCTCGTCACCGGCACGACCAAGGGCGTCGAATCGGGCGGCCTGTACATTGGCGGCCAGTTCAGCAAGGCGGTCAGCGGCACGGTGGGCGACATCGAGATCCGCGATACCGCGCTCAGCGCCGCCCAGGTGCAGTCGCTCACCCTGACCGGCAACCCGGCGTCGGCGGATGCGGTGAAGGTCAACCTCACCCAGGGCGTGGTGCCGACCGCAACCTCGCTGGCGACCGGCACCGGCTCGAGCCAGACGCTGCAGCCTGCCCCGACGCTCGCGACGAACACGGTGAACAGCGCCAGCGCGCAGGCCGCGCAGCTGATGCTGGCAATGGCCCAGCAGGCGGGCATCGGCGCCGGCAGCCTCTCGTCGTCCTCGTCGAGCGCGCTGCTGTCGTCGAAGCTGAGCGCGCTGCAGCTCAACCACGCGTAAACGGATCGACGTGTATTACCAGGTTGCGCGGTTAAGAACCCATCGCGGCCCCATATCGTCACCCCGGCTCTCGCTGGGATGACGGTGTGCGGCATGATGAGTCCGCCTGAATGCACCTTGGTATAAGTCGATCTGCGTGTCGCGCAGTATGGAAGATGGCGGGGGCGCAAACCTCCGCCATTTCATCTTGTGCGGTGCGTCATGTACCTTGCTTTCTTTGTGTTGCTGAACCAAACGAACACGACGTGCTGCGTCGCTTCGCCTGCCCGAACTGACCGGCGCGGCGGATTGGAGGAGATGCCGATGGTGACCGTGTCGCGAAGGTTCAGGATCGACCCGCTTCGCGGTTTCGTGTCGCGCGCCCGGCGCCCTGCCTGGCTGCAGGAACTCCTCCAGCGTCGCCGCGATGTGCTGCCCCTGTACACGCCGCAGCGGGCGGGCTGGCTGATCGCGTTTCGTCGCACCGTCCTGTTCGCGGTGGTGATGATCACCGCGATGTTCTACGGCGTCGCCTCGGCCATCCTGCCGCCGGCATTGCTGGCGATGATCGGTGCGCCCTATGCGTTGCTCGGCCTGTTCGTGATCTGGGCGCTGCCGGGGTCGCGCACGCCGCCGTTCAAGGTGCTGCTCCGCCTGTTCCTGGTCTATTTCGCGGTCCAGCTGCTCTGGCCGAACTATATCGCGCTCGACGTCGGCGGGCTGCCCTGGATTGCGCTGCGGCGCCTCGTGGGCACCATCACCACGATCGTCTTCCTCATGTGCCTGTCGATGTCGCGGCCCTTCCGGGCGGATCTCAGCGTCGCGCTGAAGGAATCGCGTCCGATTTCGACCTTGTTCCTCATCTTCTTCGTATCGAGCACGATCTCGGCCTTCACCTCGGTGTCGCCTTCGGAAGCGATCTCGCGCTGGATCGGTACGACGCTGGTGAACACGCCGATGTTCTTCGTCACGATCTGGATCTTCGCCACCGGCGTGCGCACGTTCGACTGGTGGATCAATCGCTTCATGATCTTCGTCGCCATCCTGATGGTGATCGGCGTGCTCGAATATCACGAGAAGCACATCCTCTGGGCGAACTCGATCCCGAGCTTCCTGCACGTCGACGAGCAGATGCTGAACATGATCCTGACGCCCAACTTCCGGAACGGCTACCGCATCTCCACCACCTTCACCGGCCCCCTGTCCTGGGGCGAGCTGACGGCGCTGGCCATCCCGTTCGCGCTGCACCGGCTGTTCAACGCGAAGACCAATGCGTCGCAGCTGCTCTGGGCGGCCTATGATCTGGCGCTGGTCTCCTCGGGCTATATGAGCGGGGCGCGGCTGGCCGTGGTGGGCGCGATCCTTGCGCACACCGTCTATGTGTTCCTGTGGGCGGTCCGCCGCTGGCGGAACCATCCGGGCAGCCTGATCGGTGTTTCCGCGATGATGATGTATCCGGCGTTCATGGTCGCGCTGCTCGGCGCGATCCTGTTCGTGCCGGCGGTACACAACCGCGTGCTCGGCGGCGGCGCCACCCAGGGGAGCAGTCAGGCGCGCCAGGAGCAGTTCCGCATGACGATCCCCGCCGTCGCGAAGCGCCCGCTATTCGGCTACGGCCCCGGCGCCGGCGCCTATGCGGTGGGCTGGCGCAACGGTGCCGGCTTCCTGTCGATCGACAGCGCCTTCCTGTCGACCGCGGCCGACGAGGGGCTGATCGGCTTCGGCACCTATTTCGGCGGCGTCATCGCCTTGATGATCATCCTGTCGATCAGCGGCGTGCTGTGGAAGGGCAACGGCATGCCGTTCGATTTCGCGCTGGTTTCGGTGTTCGCCACCTTCCTCAGTACGCGGTCGGTGCTCTCCCAATGGGACAGCGACATGCTCTACTGGATGCTGTTCGGCATCGGCATCGCGGTGGTCTATCGGAACCGCACCGGCCAGATCGTGCACGCGGGTGCCGAGCAATATGGCAGCGAGGACGTCCGCACGCCCGACCCGCTCGGGCGACCGCTCGTCGCCTGAACGCCGCGCCCGGCTGGGCGGCCGGGCGGCCAGGTGCCGGACAAGAAAGAGGCCCGCCGGGAGCCGGCGGGCCTTTTGCGTTGCGCGTGCCTTGGGGCCCGGAGGACGCGCCCGCGCGGGCTTATACCAGGCTGCGTTGATACCAACTCCTCCAGCCTCTCCCCGTCATCCCGGCGAAAGCCGGGATCCATTCGCCTCTCGGTCTCAGCAAACGCCGATAGCGAGACCGCAATGGACCCCGGCTTTCGCCGGGGTGACGATGTGGAGGACGAAGATAGGTTCTTTTCCGTGCAGGTTGGTATTATTCGGCGGCGGCTGCCGGCCGCTCGAGCCGCTCGTCGATGCGGCGGAAGGTCGCCAGCGCCTGACCGACGATCTGGTCCATGTTGTAATAGCGATAGGTCGCCAGGCGACCGACGAACCAGACCTTGTCCTGCGCGTTGGCCAGCGCCTCGTACTTCTTGAACTGCTGGTAGTTCTCGTCGCGCGGGATCGGATAATAGGGATCGCCCTCGGCCGAGGGATACTCGTAGGTGAGCGCGGTCTTGGCGTGCTCCTGCCCGGTCAGATACTTGTACTCGGTGATCCGGGTATAGTCCTGGTCCTGCGGATAGTTCACCACCGCCACCGGCTGGTGCCATTCCTGGTCGAGCGTGACATGCTCGAAGCGCAGCGAGCGATAGGGCAGCTTGCCGTGCTGGAACTCGAAATATTCGTCGATCGGGCCGGTGAAGATCAGGTTGCGATAGCCGTCGGTCACGTCCTTGAACTCGACGCCGGTGCGCAACTCGATGTTCGGATGATCGAGCATCCGCTCGAACATCTTGGTATAGCCTTCCTTCGGCATGGCCTGGAAGCTGTCGCCGAAATAGCGGTCGTCGGTGTTGGTGCGGGTGGGCACCCGCGCGGTGACCGACTTGTCGAGCTGGCTGGGGTCGAGGCCCCATTGCTTGCGCGTATAGCCGCGGAAGAACTTCTCGTAGAGTTCGCGACCGACGACCGAGACGACGACGTCCTCGCTGGTCTTGATCACCTCGACCGGCTCCGCCCGCGCGGCCAGCCAGGCGGGCACTTCCTCCTCGGTGAGCGACAGCCCGTAGAGCTTGTTGATCGTGGTGAGATTGATCGGGATCGGCACCAATTGCCCGTCGACGCTGGCGAGCACGCGGTGCTCATAGGGGCGCCATTCGGTAAACTGCGACAGATAGTCGACGATCATGTCGCTGTTGGTGTGGAAGATGTGCGGGCCGTACTGGTGGATCAGCAGCCCGTCCGCATTGGCGACATCGAACGCGTTGCCGCCGATATGGGGGCGGCGGTCCACCACCAGGACCCGCTCGCCGCGCTGGCTGGCGAGGCGTTCCGCCAAGGTAGCCCCAGCGAAACCGGCGCCAACAACAAGCCAGTCGTACATGATACCCCCAAAGATGATCTTGGATTCGAAGACATCATAGCTGGCTATAACCGGCGGGCCAAGGCGGCGAATTTCGCGTCGCACCACGCGCTTGTGCCACCTTTGCGCACCCGTTAGATGCAAGTCCGCCCGCCTTCCGGCGCGGAGATGAGGGGACTTGCGTTCGATGGCGAAGGTTTTTCTGGTAGCGCCGACCGGTATCGTCACCGGGGGCACCGAGCTGAGCCAGCAGTTGGGGCATAGTCTGCGTCGGCACGGGGTCGATGCGCGCATGCTCTACACCCCCTTCGACCAGCCTGCCGCGACGCCCGAGGCCTTTATTCGCTACGACGTGCCGGTCGCCAGCCTTGACGACATGACGCCGGGCGACATCGTGGTACTGCCGGAAGCGTTCCCCAGGCTGCTCCCGATGTTCAAGGGCATGCGCATCTACTTCTGGTGGATGAGCGTCGACAATTTCTTCATGGTCGAATTCTCCCGGCTCGCCCGGATGTTTCCGCGCTGGCTGTACGCACGGGGCACGATGGCGCGGCTGCGCCAGGGCGTCGACGTCCATCTCTACCAGAGCGATTATGCCCGCCAGTTCCTCGAAGCAAACAAGCTGGGCCGTGCGGAATCGCTGACCGATTACCTCGCGCAGGAATATCTCGACGGCATCGAGACCGCCGCGAACGCCACCGCGCGCGAAAATCTGCTGGTCTACAATCCGAAAAAGGGCGCCGAGCGCACCGCGCTGATCCTCGCCGAGCTGGAGCGGCGCGGTCGCACCGACATCAAGCCGGCGCCGCTGCAGAACATGAACCGCGACCAGGTGAAGGACCTGCTGACGCGGGCCAAGCTCTACATCGATTTCGGCGGGCACCCGGGCAAGGATCGCATCCCGCGCGAGGCGGCGGCAAAGGGCGCCTGCATCCTCACCAACAAGCGCGGCAGCGCGGCCAATGCGCGCGACGTGGCGATCGACGAATATTACAAGGTCGACGACACGCGCGACGGCTTCGCGGTCGAGGCGGTCGACCGCATCATCGCCATCATGGACGATTTCGGCAGCCACGCGCCGCGCTTCGACCGCTATCGTGCCTCGATCGCCGCCGAGCCGGCGCGGTTCGAAGATGAGGTGCGGGCCGTGTTCGGCATCCAGGCGGCCCACTGAGCGGCATGGCGCGCATCGGCGCAATCGCTCGCGACAAGGGCCTGAAGGACGTCTTCTACCTGATGCTGACCCAGGTGGCGACGCTCCTTGTGCCGCTGATGACCTTCCCCTGGGCGGTGCGCGCGCTGCACCCGCCCGCCTATGGCCGTTATTCCTTCGGCGTCGCGGTGGTGCAGTATCTGCTGATCATCGTCGATTTCGGCTTCCAGTTCGCGGCGTCGCGCCGCGTCGTCGAACTGCAGACCCAGGGCAAGGATATCTCCGCCTATTACTGGACGGTGCAGGTGGCGAAGTTCGGGCTGTTCGTCGCGACCACCGCCTCGATCGGAATCTTCTGGCTGCTGTCACCGGACATCCGCCAGGCGATGGGGGTGATCCTCGCCTCGCTGCCGCTGCTGCTGGCGAGCATCCTGCAATCGACCTGGCTGTTCCTCGGTGTCGGCGCGATGGCGGCCTCGTCGATCGCGGTGCTGGTCGCGCGGCTGGCGTTCGTGATCCCGGTGTTCCTGCTGGTGCGCGCACCCGGCGACGAATGGATTCTCGCGCTGCTCAACAGCGGCGGCGCATTGCTCGGCGGGCTGATCTGCACCGGCATCGTGCTGCGCCGCAAGCTGGTCACCCGCTTCGTGCTGCCCAGCTTCCGTGCGGTGCGCGCGGCCTATGGCGACGGCTTCCACCTGTTCATCGCGCAAGGGGCGGTGAGCCTGTACGCGGCGAGCAACGCGATCGTGCTGGGCTTCGTCAGCACCGACACCCAGGTCGCCTATTTCGCCGCGGCGGACCGGCTGCGCGGGCTCTCCTCGATGCCGATCGTGGCGGTGACCAACGCCTATTTCGGGCGGATCGCCAAGGGGCTGCGGACCGACCCCCCGGGCACCGGGCCGCTGCTGCGCAATGTCACCTGGCTGCTGGTGTTCGGCATGGGCTTCGTGTCGATCGTCACCTTCGTCGCGGCGGACCTGATCGTCTATATCGTGCTGGGCGCGCGCTTCGGGGCGGCGGCGGCGGTGCTGCGGGTGCTGTCCCCGATCCCGTTCATCGTCGGCCTCAACTCGGTGTTCGGCAACCTGGTGATGCTGAACCTGGGGCTGAAGCGGCAGTTCAGCGCGATGCTGGTCGCCTGCGGCGCGCTGAACGTGGTGCTGCTGGCGGTGCTCGGGCACCAGCTCGGTGCGGTCGGCGCGGCGGCGGCGCTGTTGTTCACCGAAGCGCTGGTCACGGCCGCCTTCTGGTACCAGCTGCACAAGCGCGGCATCTCGGTGTTCCGCGGACGGCTCGACGGGGTCGAGCCGGTCGCGGCGAACTGAGCGTCAGCGGTCGGCGCGCGGGCACGGGCGGCGTTCGTCGAGGTCGAACTCGTCGCCATGGCTGAGCACGTGCAGCCGCACGTCGTGCATCGATAGCGTGCGTTCGGGGCTTGCCTCGGCGATGTTGGAGCGGGTGACGCCCGAGCCGTCGACGATATAGACCGCACCCGCGCCGGCGACGCGGAAGCAGCAGCCCTCCAGCACGATCGCGGTATCCTCGTCGATGCCGATGCCGAGCACGCGGGGGTTCTGCGCCACCGCGCCGAGCAGCCGGCCGATCCGGCCGCGCTCGGCGAAATGCTGGTCGATGATCACGTCGCGGACCAGGCCGAGCCCCGGCGCCATGTGGAGGTCGCCGATACGGTGCGATTCCGCGCTGGAGCCCTTCACCAGCATCGTCTCGCTCATCACCGAGGCGCCGGCCGAGGTGCCGGCGATCACGCCGCCGCGCGCATGGATGTCGCGCACCATCCGCTCGACCGGCGTGTCGCCGATCTGGCTGGAGATGCGGAGCTGGTCGCCGCCGGTAAAGAAGATGCCGGCGGCATCGTCGAACACCGACTGGGTTTCCTGCTCCAGCGTCTCGCCGCGCTCGTGGACATAGAGCTCGACGAGGTTGTCGACGCCGAGCGCGCCGAACGCCTTCTGATAGGCGTCGAAATAGCCGTCGGGCTGATGGCTGGCGACGGTGGCGATGACGAGCTTGCCGCCGTTCACGCGGCGCGCGACCTCCTTGAGGATGGTCTTGTCGCCTTCCTTGTCCTCATGGCCGCCGATGATGATGAGCGGTCCGGTGCGTTCAGCCATGCAGCACGTCCTTCAATTCGTCGCGGTGAACGCCCGCGCGCGGGGCATCGAGCCCGTCGGAATGGAGTGCCAGCGCGAAATGGTCGCTGTTATGGGCAACGCCGAAGGCACCCGAGCGCTCCACGACGATCGCGCCCGCTTCGCCGCCGACGCGGCCAAGCCGGGCGATGGCATGTTCCGCCGCCTCGCCCGCCGAGCCGCCGCGTTCGAGCGCGTGCATCACCTGCGCGGCGAGCATCGTCCGCAGGATCGCCTCGCCATCGCCCGAAAAGGCGCAGCCGCCCAGCGTGTCGTCGGCATAGAGCCCCGCGCCGGGCACGGGGGAGTCGCCGATGCGGCCGGGATGTTTGCCGGGCAGCCCGCCGGTAGACGTCGCCGCGGCAATCGCCCCGGTGGTGTCGATCGCCACGCAGCCGACGGTGTCGTGCGCCTTGCTGTTCTCCGAGGCGAGTGCCTCCGGCGACAGCATCGCCTCCGGCTCCACCAAGTCGGTGCCATGGTTCGCCGCGAAGCGCTCGGCGCCCTCTCCGGCGAGCAGTACGGGGCGGGCGGACAACATCGCCCGGGCCACGCTGACCGGGTTGCGCACCCGCCGCACGCCGGCGACGCCGCCGAGCGTCAGCTCGGTGCCTTCCATCAACGCCGCGTCCATCTCGACGATGCCGTCGCTGGTCAGCACCGAGCCGAAGCCGGCGTTGAACACCGGATCGTCCTCCAGCACCCGCACTGCCGCCTCGGCCGCGAGCACGGCGCTGCCGCCGGCGCGCAGCACGTCCGCGCCAGCCTCGGCGGCGGCGGCGCAGCCCGCGCGGTTGCGATCGTGGAGCGCCGGATCGATCGTCTTGGCGCCGCCATGGACGATGATCGCCCAGCGTGTTGCTTCAGGCATGGAGCTTCTCCGGAACGGCGGCTTCGGGCTGGAAGGCGAGGATCCGGTCCCACACCGCCTGGATGGCGCTGGGCATGAGCACCAGCAGATCGCCGGGGCGGCCGAGCTGCAGCACCCTGTCCACCGCTTCCATCTCGTCGACGATGCGGTGGACCTGCTCGGGCCGCACGCCCGCCGCCATCGCGCCTTCGGACATCAGCCCGTTGGTCTCGCCGCGCGGGCGGCCGCGGCCGTCGGGGGCTTCGCGGAACACGATCTCGTCGAAGATGCTGCCGGCGAGCTGGCCCATCTCGACGATGTCACAGTCGCGCCGGTCGCCGGGGATGCTGACCATGCCGATCACCCGGTGGTAGCGCCCGCGCATCCGATCGATCACCTGCCCCAGCGCCCGCAGCCCGGCGGGATTGTGGGCATAGTCGAGGATGTGGCGGCGGCCATGCGCGTCGTGGATGTTGAGCCGGCCCGGCGAATCCTCGAACGAAGAGCTGAACGCCCGCAGGCCTTCGCGGATCGCCTCCAGCGGCACGCGCTGGGCGTGGCACATGGCGACGGCGGCGAGCGCATTGGCGATGTTGAACTCGGCGATCCCGCCCAGCGTCGCGGGAATGTCGGCGGCGGGCATCAGCTCGGTCCGTTCGCCTGCCTGATGCAGGACGATGCAGCCGCCATAGCTGCCGGGCTCGCGCACCACCGCCATGCCGCCCTCGGCGATGTGACGGCGGAGATGGCCGGACAGGTCCGACCCGCCAGCCAGCGAGAACCACACGATGGTGCCGCGGGCATGGCGGGCGATGCGATGACACATCGGGTCGTCGGCGTTGAGCACCGAATGCCCGCGCCGCGCGACGCTTTCCACCACCACGCCCTTCACCTTGGCAAGGTCCTCGACCGTGTCGATGCCCTTGAGCCCGAGATGATCGGCGGTGACGTTGAGCACCGCGCCGACATCGGCGCCGTCGAAGCCGAGCCCCTCGCGCAGGATGCCGCCGCGCGCGGTTTCCAGCACCGCGACATCGACGGCCGGATTGCGCAGCACGGTGCGCGCGCTCTTCGGCCCGCTGGCATCGGCCTCCACCATCAGATGGCCGTTGAAATAGATGCCGCTGGTCGAGGTCATGCCGACATTCCTGCCGGCCTGCTGCAGGATGCGCGACACCATCCGCGCGGTGGTCGACTTGCCGTTGGTGCCGGTGATCGCGAAGATCGGGATGCGGGCACGGCTGCCGCGCGGGTACAGCATGTCGATCACCGGCGTGGCGACGTCGCGCGGCGTCCCGCTCGACGGTTCCAGATGCATGCGGAAGCCGGGCGCGGCATTGACCTCGACGATGCCGCCGCCGGTCTCGCGCACCGGGCGGCGAATGTCGGGCGAGAGGAAGTCGATTCCGCACACGTCGAGCCCGACCACCGCCGCCGCCTGCTCGGCGATCGCGCGATTGGTGGGGTGGATCACGTCGGTCCGGTCTACCGCGGTGCCGCCGGTCGAGAGGTTGGCAGTATCGCGCAGCACCACGCGCTCGCCGGCCATCGGCACGGTGGCGGGGGTGCGCTCCGTCTTTGCGAGCAGCGCCAGCATCGCGTCGTCGATGACGATGCGGGTCAGCACATTCTCATGGCCCATGCCGCGACGCGGATCCTGGTTGAGGTCGTCGATCAGCTGGGCGATCGAGTGGAAGCCGTCCCCGATCACCTGCGCCGGCTCGCGCTCGGCCACCGCCACCACCTTGCCGTTCACAACGAGGATGCGGTGGTCGTTGCCCGGCACCTGCTGCTCGACGATCACGCGGCGGCTATGCTGGGCGGCGAGCGCGAAGGCGGTACGCAGCGCGTCCTCGTCGGCGATGCCGGTGGAGACGCCGCGGCCGTGATTTCCGTCGAGCGGCTTCACCACCACCGGCCAGCGCAGCCGCCTGGCCTCGGCCAGCGCTTCCTCGACGCGGCGCACCACCGCCCCGCGCGGGACGGGCAGCCCGGCCTCAGCGAGCAGTTGCTTGGTCATTGCCTTGTTGCCGGCGATGTCGACTGCGATCTGGGCGGTGTCGCCGGTGATGCTCGCGCGGATGCGCTTCTGGCGGCTGCCATGGCCGAACTGGATCAGGCTCTGCTCGTTGAGCCGGGTGACCGGAATGCCCCGGCGCTCCGCCGCCTCGACCAGCGCGTGGGTGGTGGGGCCGAGGGCATTGGCCCTCAGGATCGCCTGCAGCGAGGCGATGATCGCGCGCACCTCCTGCGGCGCATCGAGCGGCGGCGTGCCTAGCAGCTGAAGCCCTTCCACCTTGCGCAGCGGCTCGGGCAGCAGATCGGCGACTAGCCGGATCGCCGCGAGGCCGGCGGCGAGCGCCAGCGTCTCGTCGCGATAGGTGTAGAGGATGTTGTACACGCCCGGCCGGTCCTTGACCGAGCGCGTCTTGCCGCGGGTGACGCGCGATCCGGCGAGCGTCTGCAGCTCCAGCGCGACATGCTCGATGATATGGCCTGCCCAAGTGCCCTCGCGCAGCCGCTCGACGAAGCCGCCGGGGCGCTGATAGCTGCAGCCATGCACGCCCAGGCCGGGCAGGAGGGCGAGCAGTGCATCGGTGAAGCCCGGCAGCCGGTCGCTGGGCCATTGCTCGAGATCGCGCAGATCGACCTGGATGCGGATCATCGGACGCGTGCTGAACAGATGCGGGCCGCGATAGACGCTCCGCTCGAGCACCCGCATTCCGTTTGCCGAAGCCGGGCGCACGAAATCGGCCGGCTGCACCAACGCTGTCATAGTGGACCTCTAGAAGGGGCACCGAGAACCAGCGCCTGAGCCGCTCCAACGGCCCAGATTTCCCGGCGTTCCCCGACTGATGCGGATCAACTATTTGAAATAAAACTGTCTTGTCAGGCCTTGAGGATCAGCCCCTTGCGGTCCATCCACCAGCCCACCGCCCAGCACAGCATCGTGTAGGCGAAGGCGCAGAGCAGCGAGCCCAAGGGCCCCGGCGCGATCGCCTGGAAGACGCCGATGCCAACCGCGGCATAGATGCCGTCATAGCCGCCGACGGGGATCATGGCGAGCACCGTCACGAACAGCTCGGAGAACAGGTAGATCGCCAGCGGGTTGCGGCCGAGGATGGTGAAGAAGCGCGTCCCACGCTTGAACCCGGCAATCTCGATCAGCCAGATCGCAGCCCCCAGCAGCAGCAGGTCGAGCCCGACGGTGAGCAGCA
This sequence comes from Sphingomonas azotifigens NBRC 15497, assembly GCF_002091475.1. GTDB lineage: Bacteria > Pseudomonadota > Alphaproteobacteria > Sphingomonadales > Sphingomonadaceae > Sphingomonas > Sphingomonas azotifigens. The sequence goes on along the minus strand of NZ_BCTR01000021.1, from coordinate 110,465 downwards.
CATAGGGGCCGGTCCACAGCTTCTTGGCGATCGGGAACCAGGGCGACCAGGCGAGCGCGGCGAGGATCAGCACCACGCCGATGCCCGCCATCCGCCGCACCGTGCGGCGCAGGTCGCCGCCAGCCACGATGGCGAGGCCCGCCAGATAGCCCGCGATCACGTTCACCGTCGCGGGCAGGGTGCCGAGCAGGCCTTCGGGGTCGAAGCCGGCATCCTTCTTGTAGAGATGCCCCGGGCCGAGCAGCCAAAGATCGAGGCGGGTGCCGACATTCGCATATTTGTCATAGGCGAGGTCGAGCGGGGTGAACGCCAGCAGGATCGTCCAATAGCCGAGCAGCAGCACGATGCCGGCGAGCAGCAGCTGGCGTGGGCGCAGCCAGCGGATCAGCAGCCCGGCCAGCACATAGCAGAGCGCGAGGCGCTGGAGGACGCCCGGCACCCGGGTCAGCGCGAACGGCTTGAGCACCCAGCCGTCCGGTCCGTGGTCGACGAACGGGAACCAGTACATCAGATAGCCGAGCACGAAGATGATCGCGCCCCGCTTGAACAGCCGGGCGAGGAACGGCCCGGTCGCCACCGGCTTGCGGAAGGCGAAGCTCATCGCATTGCCCATCGCGAACAGGAAGGTGGGGAACACCAGGTCGGCGAGGGTGAAGCCGAACCATTTGGCGTGGACCAGCTGCGGGTAAGGTGCCGCGCCCGGGCCCGAGGTGTTGACCAGGATCATCAGGAAGATCGTCGCGCCGCGAAACACGTCGAGCGCGAGGAAGCGCGGCTTGCCGGCGAGCGCGGCGACGGTGTTGGCCTGGGTCTCGGTCATCGGGCGTCGCTTTCTGCGAGGAGCGTGCGGGCTAGGGCTAGCGGGGCGACGGGGCGTGCGCGAGGCCACATGCGGCCATCCCGGAGCCAAGTGTTCTGCCAGGCGCGGATCGCGCTGGCCGTCGCCTTGTCGTCGAACGGCTGGTGCGCGGCGGCGGCGGCGCGCTGGGCGGCGAGGAAGCGTTGCCAGCGCGGCCAGTAATAGCCGGCATAGAGGCCCTGCCAGGCCCGCGAGGCATAGTCGGAGAGATGGGCGGTGCCGCCCCACACCGTTACCACCGCCTTGGCCTGCTCGACGAACGCTGCCTTCTCGGCGGGCGTGTCGCCATAGGCGGCGGCGTCGGCGAGCCAGCTGCCCAGCGTTTCCTGCTGATTGCCCGCGATGGCGTCGATGTCCTTGGCCAGCTTCTCGGCGGCGGCGGTCGCGCGGTCGCCGGTGGCGAGGTCGCCCGCCTTGTAGGCGGCGACGGCGGCCTTGAGCTGTCCGTCGAGCTGCACGCTGGCATAGTGGCGGACGAGGTCGACCACGTCATAGGTGTAGAGCGGCTCGCCGGCATGCTGCGGCGCCTGGGCGAGCAGCGCTTCGATTCCGGCGCGCAGTGCCCCGCGGTCGCCCGGGGCAGCGGGATAGTCCGCGCCGTCGAGGCTGGGGAACTTGAACAGCAGATAGGCGCCCGCCTGTTCGTGCCACCAGCGCGGGGTCCAGTAGCGGGTGGTGTAGGCGCCGGCGATCGCCTGGTCCCAGGCGGCGACCAGCGCGGGCGAGGTCTTGCCGTAGCGCGCCTTGGTATAGTCGGTGATCCAGGCATCGAGCGGGCGCGCCTTGCCGCTTGCGTCGATCTCGCCCCAGGCGAGGTCATAGGCATAGGCATAGGCGATGCCGTTGCTGTGCAGCCCTTCGGGGAACAGCCCGAAGCCGCGCATCCGGCCATGGCCCGGATTGGCCAGCGCGGCGGTCACGTCGCTGCGGTAGAAGGCCAAGTCGCCATAGACCGGGTTGCTGCCCCCATAATTGTGGACATAGCCGTACGCCCAGCCCTTGCCGTAAAAGGCCTTGGTCGCGTTCCAGATGCCGGGATAGCGGTCATTGCCGATGTCGAGGATCAGCATCCGCTCGTCGGGCACCTTGGAGAGGAAGGCGGCGATCGCGTCGGGCGTCCAGAACGCCTTGTCGGCGCCGAACAGCCAGCCCTGCATCACCCAGGTCGCGTTCGGCGCGGCGGCGGTGATCGAGCGGTAGAGCCGCTCGCCATAGGCCGCGAGGCGGGCGTCGCGCACCTCCTTGGGGAGCGCGGCGGCGCGGGTGGCGGCGGTGTTGGCGATGGCATCGCCGTACGTGGCGGCGCGGGCGTCGCTGCCATCCTCGGCGATCGGCGGGACCATCTCGTTGAACGCATCGGCGAGGTAATATTCGCCGGGGCCATAGGTGGCGGTGTAGAGCTGGAGGAAGCGCGCGGCGAGCTTGGCGAACAGCGGGTCGGACGGGTCTAGCCAATAGGTGCCGGGGAAGCCCTCCCATTGCCGCATCTGGTAGATCTTCGCCTCCGGGTGCGCCTTGGCAAAGGCTTCGGGGACATAGCCCGAAAAGGCGGGCAGGATCGGCTTCATGCCGAGCGACCGCATCCGGGCGAGGATCTGGCGCTGGAGCACGCGCTTCTTCTCGATCCAGTTGGCCGAGAGCGGGGCGCGATAGCCGGCGATATTGCCCATGCGCTGCCAGGGAAGGAACGGCGCGGCGGAGAGGCCGGCGGCGATCTGGGCGTCGTTCATGCCCTGCTCGCGCCACAGCGCGCGCCAGACATGCTCCTGCCCCTCCATCGCCAGCGGCGTGTCGACACCGTGCGCGGCCATCCAGTCGATCTCGCGCTCCCAGCGGCCCCAGTTCCACCAGGGGGTGGTGTAGCCATAGGTGCAGGTGTTCAGATACGCGCGCAGCGAGAAGGGCGAGGCGACGACGCCGCTGTCATAGCCGTCGCGCAGCGCCAGCGGCCGGGTGCGCACGCCTTCCCACGACACGAACAGGCTGCCCTGCTGGCCCAGCGTGCGGGCGGCGCCGCGGACCAGCGCGACCGGCGAGGAGCCTTCGATGCGCAGGCGACCGGCGGCGACGCGGGCGCGGAACTGCGGGGTGGCGCCGGGGACCAGCGCCAGATCGATCCGGCGGGTATCGACGCCGAGGCGCGTCAGCACGGCGCGGGCGGCGGCGGCTTCCGCTTGCGGGGCTGCGGGCGCGGCGACGGCGGTGCCGAGCGGCGCGGCGAGGGCCGGGCTCGCGAGCAGCAGCGCCCCGGCCATGCGGCCGAGAGGGCGGAAATGACGGGCACCAGCTACGGCCAACACGGACTCTCCTCCAACCAATCCCGGCCGCTCGGCTCGCACGAAGCCCGCGCCGGCTCCGTCTTGCGGGCGTCGGCGCGGGGGCAGGATGGGGCGTATTGGCAGGTATCGGTCTTGTTCTGTCAAGGCCAATTTATAACAAATTGCCGATTGGCCTTACCTCTTAGCCGCCGACAAGACGCGGCCCGAGGATGCGCATCAGCGCCTCGCAACCCGCGGCGTCGCCGGCGTCGAAGCGGGCGGGCAGGGGGCTGTCGAGGTCGAGCACGCCGAGCAGCGCGCCCTGGTGGACGATCGGCACCACCAGTTCCGAGCGACTGGCGGCATCGCAGGCGATGTGACCGGGAAAGGCGTGGACGTCCTCGACCAGCTGCGTCTCGCGCGTCGCCGCGGCGGCGCCGCACACGCCCTTGCCGAACGGGATGCGGATGCACGCCGCCTTGCCCTGGAACGGGCCGAGCACCAGCTCGTCGTTCACGTTGCGGTAGAAGCCGGCCCAGTTGAGATCAGGCAGATACTGGCCGATCAGCGCGGAGACGTTCGCCATGTTGGCAATGGGGTCGGGCTCGTCGGCGGTCAGCGAATCGAGGGCGGCGGCGAGGTCGCGATAGAGCTCGGCCTTGGTGTCGGCGGTGATGGTGAAGCTGTACATGGCCGCGATGTAGGGGATTGTAGCGCGGCGTGCGAGGGGGCGTTCCACGCCCCCACCGCCGTCATTCCGGCGAAAGCCGGAATCCATTGTGGTCACCGTCGAGAGTCTTGCCGCGGCGGAGCGGCGAATGGATCCCGGCTTTCGCCGGGATGACGGCCAGACTCGTCGTGCCCCTCAGTCGAAGCTGACCTTGCCCCGACCCGCCTTCACCGCCGATCGGCCCTTCTTCGCATCCACGCGCCGCGCCTTGGCCGCCTTGCTCGGCTTGGTCTTGATCCGCTTCGCCTGGCGCTCGTGCGCCTTGTCGATCAGCTCGGACAGGCGCTGGCGGGCGTCGGTGCGGTTGGCGTCCTGGGTGCGGTATTGCCGGGCGGTGATCAGCAGCTCGCCGGCCGAGGTCAGCCGCGTGCCGGCGAGTTCCTTCAGCCGTTCATAGGCATAGGGCGACAGCCCCAGCCGGAACACGTCCACCCGCAGCTGCACCGCGGTCGCCACCTTGTTGACGTTCTGCCCGCCCGGTCCCGTGGCGGCGAGGAACTTCTCCTCGATAATCGCCGCTTCCGGGATCTCAGCCATGTGCCGGGCGGCCGAAGCCGATATGATGGAAGCGCGCCGGCAGCGGCGCGTCGCCATGCACGTCGGGCTTGCCGGGGCGCGGCACGGTGATCGACTGGGCGTGGAGCATCAGCGCCGGGCCGCCGCGGCCATAGACCGGATCGCCGACAATGGGGATGCCAATGCCTTCCAGCGCATGGACGCGGATCTGGTGGGTGCGGCCGGTCTCGGGATAGAAGGCGACGAGCGCGCGGCCGTCCTGCACCTCCATCCGCCGCCAGCGGGTGCGCGCGGACTTGCCTCTGGGATCGTGGGTCATCCGCCAGCCTTCCTCGATCGTCGAGACCTTGCCGAGCGGCAGGTCGATCTCGCCGCTCTCCTGCTCGGGCACGCCGTCGAGGATCGCGACATAGCGCTTGGTGACCTGACCCGCCTCGAACGCCTGGCCGAAGCGTTTCATCGCCTTGGGATTGCGCGCGAGTAGCAGGCAGCCGCTGGTGTCGCGGTCGAGCCGGTGGACGGGGACGGGCAGGCGCTGGAAGCCGAAGGTCAGCTGGTCGAGCAGGTCCTCCAGGCTCTCGCTGCGGTCGCGCGGACGATCGACGGGGAGGCCCGCCGGCTTGTCGATGATCAGCGCTTCGCCGTCGATGAAGAGTACCCGGTCCTGGAACATGGGCGCGATATAGCGGGTGTAGCGGGCGGTGCACGCAAAAAGCCCCTCCCGCGTGCGGGAGGGGTTGGGGGAGGGACCGACGTGGAAGCTCTTGCCCCGAGACGCTACGCGGGCTGCCACGTCAGCCCCTCCCCTAGCCCCTCCCGCAAGCGGGAGGGGAACGAGAAGGTTACGCCTTGAGCTTGGCGGCGGTGGTCGCCACGCGGGCGCCGAGGTAGCGGGCGCCGTCGAGCTCGACCGCGCTCGGCTGGCGGCTGCCGTCGCCGTCCGCAATCGTCGTCGCTCCATAGGGCGCGCCGCCCTTCACTTCGTCCACGCCGCCCTGGCCCTGGAAGCCATAGTCGAGGCCGACGATGGTCATGCCGAAGTGAAGCAGGTTGGTGAGGATCGAGAACAGCGTGGTTTCCTGGCCGCCATGCTGCGAGGCAGTCGAGGTGAACGCTGCGCCGACCTTGCCGTTCAGCTGGCCCTGGAACCACACGCCGCCGGCCTTGTCCCAGAACGCCGCCATCTGGCTGGCGAGGCGGCCGAAGCGGGTCGGCGAGCCGACGATGATGCCGTCATACTGGGCGAGCTGGTTGACGTCGTCGAGCACCGCATGGCTCTCGTCGACGCGGAAGCCGGCAGCCTGGGCGACTTCGAACGGCGCGGTCTCGGCGACGCGGCGAACGTCGACGGTGGCACCGGCGCTACGGGCACCCTCGGCAACGGCTTCCGCCATCGTCGCGAGGTGGCCGTAGGAGGAGTAATAGAGAACGAGGATCTTGGTCATGGCAATGTTCCTGTGTTGGTAGGGACGGGGGCCTGCCGCCCCCCGGGGAAAAAGCTTACTCGGCGTCGACGAGGACGATTTCGGCGTCTTCGATCGCCGTGATCGTGACGGTCTGGCCGCCGGTCAGCGCTGCACCATCGCGGGCCTCGATGCGATCATCCGCAAGGCTGATCGACCCCGCCGCCGGTACAAGATACGCATGGCGACCCTCACCCACGGTATAGGGCAGGCTCTCGCCGGCCTTCAGCGTGGCGCCCAGCACGCGGGCATTGGCGCGGATCGGCAGCGCGTCCTTGTCCTCGGCGAAGCCCGACGCCAGCGTTACGAAGCGGCCCGAGCGATCTCCCTTGGGGAAGGGCTTGGCGCCCCAGCTCGGCTGGCCGCCGGCCTCGCGCGGGAGGATCCAGATCTGGAAGATCCGGGTCGTTTCCGGCTCGAGATTATACTCCGCATGGCGCACGCCGGTGCCGGCGCTCATCACCTGGACGTCGCCGGCCTCGGTGCGGCCCTTGTTGCCCATCGAGTCCTGGTGGGTGATCGCACCCTGGCGGACATAGGTGATGATTTCCATGTTCTGGTGCGGATGCGGCGGGAAGCCCGAATTGGGGGCGATCTCGTCGTCGTTCCACACGCGGAGCGCGCCCCAGCCCATGCGGGACGGATCGTAATAGTCCGCGAAACTGAAATGATGCTTGGCCTTGAGCCAGCCGTGATCGGCACCGCCCAGGCTATCGAAACTGCGTTTGTCGATCATCGCTGATCTCCCAAGTGTTGCCGCCAAGATAGGGATCGGGATCACCGCGTAAACGGAAACGTTGGAAACTGATCGTTTCGTGATATGGCTTCGCGCGAGCAGGAGAGGCGGGGATGAAGCTACCGGATTTCGAGGCCTGGGCGGTGTTCGCCAGCGTGGTCGAGCATCGCTCGTTCAGCGGCGCGGCGCTGGCGCTGGGCGTGTCCAAGGCGACGGTCTCGAAGGCGATCACCCGGCTGGAGGAGCGGCTGGGCACCGCGCTGTTCCACCGCACCTCGCGCCGGCTGACGCTCACCGACAGCGGCCAGCAGCTTGCCGAACATGCCCAGCGCATCCTCGAGGACGGCCAGTCGGCTGAGGAAGCCGCGTTCGAGAGCGCCAGCGCGCCCTCGGGCGTGGTCCGGCTGGCGGCGCCGCTGACCTTCGGGTCGCGGCACCTTTCCGATCTGCTCGCCGAGTTCATGATCGCGCACCCGCAGATCAAGGTGGAACTGACCCTCTCCGACGCCTTCGTCGACATCGTCGGCGAAGGAATCGACGTCGCGATCCGCATCGCCGAGCTGCCGGACAGCTCGCTGCGCGCGCGGCGGCTGGGGCCGGTGAACATTCATGTCGTCGGGGCGCCCAGCTATTTCGAGCGGGTGGGGCGGCCGCAGCATCCTGCCGACCTCGCCCGCCATGCCTGCTTCGTCTACACCAACACCGCGACGCCGGGCACCTGGCGCTTCCGCAAGGTCGGCGGCGAGGAGGCGGCGGTCCGCGTCGAAGGGCCGCTGCGCACCGACAATGGCGAGGCGATGCTGCCGGCGCTGCGGGCAGGGCTGGGCGTCGCGCGGCTGCCGGGCTTTCTGGTCGACGCCGACATCGCCGCCGGACGGCTGGAGGCGGTGCTGACCGACTGGGTCGCCGGTGCGGCGGGACTCCACCTCGTCACCCCGCCGGGATCGCGGCGGCCGGTGCGCGTCGAGGCGCTGATCGCGTTTCTGACGGAGCGGTTGCGCAGTATCTGCGTTCGGCACGCGTGAAACGTCTCGTTCCCGACGATGCCGATGCGCGGTTCATCCGCCGCGTCCTGATCCTGCTCACCGTCGGCGCGGTGGTGGTGGCGCTGGTGCGCGCCGCCGACCTGCTGATCCTCACCTTCGGCGCGGTGCTGGGCGCGGTGGTGATCCGTGCGATCGCCGATCGCTATGTCCAGCTGGGCGTGGCGAAGCGCTGGTCGGTCGTCGCCGCGATGCTGAGCGTGCTGGCGGCGATCGCCTTTCTCGTCTGGCTGTTCGCGGTGCAGTTCGGCCCGCAGGTCGAGGCGCTGGTCCGCTCGATCCCGCAGCTGGTGGTGCGGTTGAAGGAATGGGCGCAGGGCAGCCCGGTCGCCGCCAAGCTGTACGACGCGGCGGAGGCGGCGTTCGCGGGATCGCGGGTGGCGCGCGATGCCAGCGGCTTCGCGCTCGGCTCGTTCGAGCTGTTCCTCAATGCGCTGCTGCTGCTGGTCGGCGCGCTGTTCATCGCGGCCGATCCTGGCGTCTACCTGCGCGGGATGCTGCTGCTGGTGCCGAAGGGCAACACGCGCGATGCCGTCGCCGATGCGCTGGCCGATGTCGGCACCACGCTGCGGCTGTGGCTGCGCACCCAGCTGATCCTGATGACCAGCATGGGGCTGCTGGTGGGCGTGGGGCTGTGGATCGCCGGGGTGCCGTCCCCGGCGGCGCTCGGGCTGCTCGCCGGCCTGAGCGAGTTCATCCCCTATGTCGGCCCCACCGCGGCGATGCTGCCGGCGCTGGGCCTTGCCGCCACCGGCGGTTCGGGGGCGCTGATCGGCTGCCTGCTGGTGTTCGCGGGCGTGCGAATCATCCAGACCAATTTCCTCACGCCCTTCGTCCAGAGCCGGGTGATCGCGATCCCGCCGGCGGTGACGCTGTTCGCGATCATCGGCATCGGCTTCGTGTTCGGGCTGTTCGGCCTGTTCTTCTCGGCCGCGCTGCTGGTGGTGATCTTCACGCTGGTCAGAAGCCTCTATTTACGTGAGGTTCTGGGTGAGGATGTCGCGGTAAAGCCCGAGGATCAGGCCCCTCCGGCCGATCCCGTTGCGTAGATTCCACAGGGCTTGCGGAACCGCCCGGCTTACGAGAAATTAACCTTTCGGCTTCATTGACGCTTAGGTTAATGAAGCGTCCAAGCGCGTCGGGCAACGGGGCTCCGCCGTGTGGTGTGGACAGGGGAACCGGCAATGCGCGTGCTGCTGATCGAAGACGAACCTAGCACAGCCAAGGCGATCGAGCTCATTCTCTCGGGCGAAGGGTTCAACGTCTATACCACGGACCTGGGCGAGGAGGGTTTGGACCTCGCCAAGCTGTATGATTACGACATCATCCTGCTCGACCTGAACCTGCCGGACATGCACGGCTATGACGTGCTGAAGAAGGTGCGCACCGCGCGGGTGCAGACCCCGGTGCTAATCCTGTCCGGCATCAACGAAATGGATTCGAAGGTGCGCTCGTTCGGCTTCGGCGCCGACGACTATGTCACCAAGCCGTTCCACCGCGAGGAGCTGGTCGCCCGCATCCACGCCGTGGTGCGCCGCTCGAAGGGCCATTCGCAGTCGGTGATCCGCACCGGCAAGCTGGCGGTGAACCTGGATGCCAAGACCGTCGAGGTCGACGGCGCCCGCGTGCACCTGACCGGCAAGGAATATGCGATGCTGGAGCTGCTCTCGCTCCGCAAGGGCACCACGCTGACCAAGGAGATGTTCCTCAACCATCTCTATGGCGGCATGGACGAGCCCGAACTCAAGATCATCGACGTGTTCATCTGCAAGCTGCGCAAGAAGCTGAGCATGGCCTGCGAGGGCGACAATTATATCGAGACCGTCTGGGGCCGCGGCTATGTGCTGCGCGAGCCGGACGAGGCGCTGCAGGCGGACACCCAGGTCGCCTGATTTTTCCGCAGCGCACGCAAGGATAGAGCCGTCGTCACCTCCGGGTGGCGGCGGCTTTTTCGTTTCGGGGCTGGCGGGGCGCAGGGGGATCGGCCAGGTTGACGGCGTGAGGGACCCCAGCGACCACCAAACCGTGCCGAAGGCCTTTCGCATTTCCGCGCGCCTGAAGAGCTTTCGCTATGCGATCCGCGGGCTGCGCGTGCTGGTGCGCGAGGAGCATAATGCGCGGGTGCACCTCGCGGCCTCGCTGGGAGCGGTGGCTGCCGGTGCCGCGCTGGGGCTGTCGCTTCCCGAATGGCGCTGGCTCGTCCTCGCGATCGCGCTGGTGTGGCTGGCGGAGGCGTTCAACACCGCGATCGAGGATCTGTGCGACCGCATCTGCCCGGATTTCGATCCCGCGATCGGCCGGATCAAGGACCTTGCGGCGGGCGGGGTGCTGGTCGCGTCGCTGGCAGCCGCAGCGATCGGGCTGCTGACGCTGGGACCGCCGTTGGTGAGGGCCTTTCTCTAAAAAGCCCCTCCCCTTCAGGGGAGGGGTTGGGGTGGGGGATGACAGGCCAGCGCGGGATTCGCTCACAGCTCAGGCCCCACCCCCAACCCCTCCCCTGAAGGGCAGGGCAATCGCATTTGGAACCTCGCGACGACGGCACGTCCAAAACAATCGTCATCCCGGCGGAAGCCGGGATCCATTCGCGCTGAAATGGCGGTTCTTTCCCCCCGCGTCGAGGGCAATGGATCCCGGCTTTCGCCGGGATGACGGAGCAAATTTGCCAAATGCGATAGCCCTGCCCTGAAGGGGAGGGGCTTAGAAGGTTTTACCCGCGCCGCGCCGCTGCATGGTGTTCCGCCCGTGCGAGCAACGCCAGCAGGTCTTCCCGGCCGACGTCGAAAGTCTCGCCGGCTTCCTCCAGCGCCGCGTCGACGTCCTCCGGCAGCAATCCCGGCGCCGGCGGGGCGGGGCGTGCTCGGTGCGGATAGCTATGCCCGGTGAAGCGATGGACCAGCACCCCGCACAGCGTCAGCAGCACGGCGTTGACGCCGATCGGCAGCAGCACGAAGCCGAGCCCCTTCGCCAGCACGGTCGGGGCGAGCACGGGCAGCAGCACCGTCCCGCCGCCCGGCGGATGCAGGCTGCGGGTCAGCGACATGACGAGGATCGCCAGCCCCACCGCAACGCCCGCCGCCAGCGCGCCATGCCCCAGCCCCTGCGCCACGACCAACCCGACCAGCGCCGAGATGACATTCCCCCCGATCACCCGCCACGGCTGCGCCAGCGGACTTGAGGGCACCGCAAACACCAGCACCGCCGAGGCCCCGATCGGCGCCGCCAGCAGGATCGCGGTCGTACGGTCGAATTCGGCCAGCGCCGACACCCAGGCCGTCAGCCCGATCCCGATCGCGCCGCCCAGCGCCGCGCCGATCCGGTCGCGCCACTGCGCGCCGGCCATCACCAGCCGGAACATGCGCGTTACGGCTTCTTCCCCCAGGCGCGGCGCCCGCCGACCCAGGTCTCGACCACCCTGGTGCCGCGCAGTTCGGCGGGCGAGGCGGTCAGCGGATCGCGGTCGAGGATCAGGAAGTCCGCCCACAGCCCCGGCGCCAGCCGCCCGATCTTGTCCTCGGCGAAGCTCGCATAGGCCGCGCCGATGGTGAAGCCGGCCCAGCCTTGCTCGCGGGTGAGCTTCTCCTCGGGGCGCCAGCCGCCCGGCGGGTTGCCGCTCGCATCCTGTCGGGTGAAGCTCGCCGCCCAGCCGGCCCAGGGGTCGGGGCTCTCGACCGGATAGTCCGAACCGAAGGCGAGGTGCGTGCCGTCCTGCAGCAGCGTCCGCCAGGCATAGGCGCCGGCAAGCCGGTCCGGCCCCAGCCGCGCCTCGGCCATCAGCCGGTCGCTGGTCTGATGGACCGGCTGCATTGAGGCGATGGTGCCGAGCTTGGCGAAGCGCGGCAGGTCCTTGGGATCGAGGATCTGGGCATGCTCGATCCGCCAGCGACGATCGCCCTTGTAGGTCTCGGACAGGATCTCGATGGCGTCCAATACCTGCTGGTTGGCGCGGTCGCCGATCGCGTGGACGGCGATCTGGAAATTGTCCATCGCGCCGCGCGCCATCAGGTTGAGCAGCTGGTCGTCGCTGTAGAAGCCCAGCCCCTTGTTGCCCGGCGCATCCGAATAGTCGGCCTTGAGCCATGCGCCGCGCGACCCCAGCGCGCCGTCGGCGAGCAGCTTGATGCCGCCCATCCGCAGCCGATCGTCATAGAGCCACGGCGTCGGCCCGGCACCGGCCACGCGCAGCGCGGTCTCCACGCCGCGGCCATAGCTCAGGATTCGCAGGTGCAGCTGGCCGATATCGGCCATGGCGCGCATCGTCTCCCAATCGTCGATCGTGGTGCCCATGTCGGCGGTGGCGGTGATGCCAAGCGAGAGCAACTGCTCCTGCGCGGCGAGGAAGGCAGCGTTGCGTTCGCGCGGGGTCGATTTGGGGATCACCTTGATCACCAGATCGGCCGCGGCATCGACGAGCACCCCGGTCGGATTGCCGGCGGCATCGCGCTCGATGCGTCCGCCGGCGGGATCCTTGGTGGCGGCGGTGATGCCGGCCAGCGCCAGCGCCTTGCTGTTCGCCCAGCCGGCATGGCCGTCTACCCGGTCGAGCCACACCGGCCGATCGCTGACCGCACGATCCAGCTCGGCCGCGGTCGGGAAGCGGCCCAGCCGCCAGCTCTCCTGGTTCCAGCCGCCACCGACGATCCACTGCCCGCGGCTCTTCGCCGCATAGGCACGGGTACGCGCGAGCGCGTCGTCCAGGCTGGTCGCGGCGGCGAGATCGAGGTGGAGCAGCTGGAAGCCGAGGTCCATCACATGGCCATGCGCGTCGATCATGCCCGGCACGATCGTCGCGCCCTTGAGGTCGAGCCGCCAGACCAGCTTCTTCGGCCGCTTCTGCCCCTTGGCATAGACCGCGACGACCTTGCCATAGGGATCGATCTGCAGCGCCTCGAAGCGCACCACCGCGCCGTGCGCGTCGAGCGTGATGCCGTTGACATTGTCAACGATTCCATCGGCATGCGCCACTGGCGCGAGCAGCAGGGCGGTGGCGGCGGCAAGCCGCTTGAGGCGGGTGAACATGGGCGAGGGCATAGGGCCTGTTCCCCTGCCGCGCCAGATGGTCTAGGCGGGAAGGCTATGGCTACCAAAGCAGCACCAGCGCCCGCATCGCTCCCCGTGTCCATCGCCGATGTTCGTGCGGCGGCCGAGCGAATTTCGGGCGCGGTGGTGCGCACGCCGACGCTGCACAGCCGCACCCTCTCGCAGCTCACCGGCGCGAACGTGTACCTCAAGTTCGAGAACCTCCAGTTCACCGCCGCCTACAAGGAACGCGGCGCGCTCAACACGCTGCTGCAACTGGATGCGGAGGCGCGGTCCAAGGGCGTGATTGCCGCTTCGGCCGGCAACCATGCGCAGGGCCTCGCCTATCACGCGACGCGACTGGGCATCCCCAGCACGATCGTGATGCCCAAGAACACGCCGATCGTGAAGGTCACCCAGACCGAAGGCCACGGCGCCAATGTCGTGCTTCACGGCGAGACCTTCGACGCCGCCTATGCGCATTCGCGCGAACTGGAAGCGGAGCGCGGCTTCACCTTCATCCACCCGTTCGACGATCCCCGTGTGATCGCGGGGCAGGGCACCGCGACGCTGGAACTGCTCGAGGACGTGCCGGGCATCGACACGCTGGTCGTGCCGATCGGCGGCGGCGGGCTGATCTCGGGCGCGGCGGTGGTCGCCAAGGCGCAGGACCGGCCGATCGAGGTGCTGGGCGTCCAGGCCGAGCTCTATCCGTCGATGTACAACCGTATCCACCATACCGAGATGCCATGCGCAGGCGACACGCTCGCCGAGGGTATCGCGGTGAAGTATCCCGGCACCATGACGGCGAAGATCGTCGAGGCGCTGGTCGACGATATCGTGCTGGTCGGCGAGCGGCGGCTGGAAGAGGCGGTGAGCCTGCTGCTCCAGATCGAGAAGACGGTGGTCGAAGGGGCAGGGGCCGCGGGCCTCGCCGCGCTGCTCTCCGAGCCCGAGCGCTTCAAGGGCAAGACCGTCGGCACCATCCTGTGCGGCGGTAATATCGATACGCGGCTGCTGGCGAACGTGCTGCTGCGCGACCTCGCCCGTTCAGGTCGCCTCGCACGGCTGCGCATCCGCCTGCAGGACCGCCCCGGCGCGCTGTTCCATGTCGCGCGGATCTTCCACGAGCAGGGCGTCAACATCATCGAGGTGTATCACCAGCGGGTGTTCACCTCGCTGCCCGCCAAGGGGCTGGTGACCGACATCGAGTGCGAGACGCGCGACCGCAACCATCTCGATCGACTGATCACCGCGCTGCGCCGTGCGCAGTATGAAGTGAGCATGGTCGAGTCCGCCTGATGCGCACGCTGTTTTCGACCCTGCTCTACCAGCAGCCGCTGGGCGACGATGCGCTGGTTGCAGATCTCGAAGCCTCGTGCCTGCAACTGGCCGAGGACGACAGCGCCGGCCGCCGCTGGTGCCGCGAGAATCACTATCGCGGCTATACCAGCTATGCCTCGCTGAACGACCTGCCGATCCGCGATCCGGCCTTTGCGGACCTGAAGCGGCTGCTCGACAAGCATGTGGCGAAGTTCGCCGAGGCCTGCGCGTTCGATCTGGGCGGGCGCAAGCTCAAGCTCGACAGCCTTTGGGTCAACGTGCTCGACGGCAAGGGCGGGCACGGCGCGCATATCCACCCGCACAGCGTCGTCTCGGGCACCGTCTATGTGGCGCTGCCGCAGGGTGCGCGCGGGCTCAAGCTGGAGGATCCGCGCCTCGCGATGATGATGGCCGCGCCGACGCGGCGGCCCGATGCGCCGGAATCACTCCAACCATTCATCGAAGTGGTGCCGGACGTCGGCACGGTGCTGCTCTGGGAAAGCTGGCTGCGCCACGAAGTCCCGCCCGGAAACGGCAAGGACAAGCGGATCAGCGTCAGCTTCAACTATCGCTGGTAACGCGCTCCAGCGCCGCGACCTGCATCACCGGCCGCACGGGCTTGGCGTGGTGCGGTTTCGTGGTGTGCGCAACGAACGCCACGCAGGTGCCGAGCGCGGCACCGATCAATAGACAACGCGAAATAGCCATGGACGGACTCCTCAAAACACACAGGATCCACAGTCCATTATAGTGAAGAGGGTGGTAACTTCGGTCTGTCCCGCGCTTTTACGGAGGCCAGGGCGCTGGCGCAGGTGACGTCTGCCCGGATCGCGCCTATGTTGGCGGTCAATGGCTAAGAACAGAACAAGCGCAGGGTTGCCGACGCGGCAGCAGATTCTCGATTTCATCGCATCCTCCAACACGCCCGCCGGCAAGCGCGAGATCGCCAAGGCGTTCGGGCTGAGCGCGCAGGACAAGATCCTGCTCAAGGCGCTGCTGAAGGACATGAGCGACGAGGGGCTGATCGACGTCGCCCCCGGCCGCGCCTTCCACAAGATGGGCGGGCTGCCCAAGGTGACCGTGCTGCGGATCACCGATGCCGACGGCGACACCACCTGGGCGGTGCCCGAGCGCTGGGAGGCCGAGCATGTGCCGGCACCCCGGCTCCGTGTCCGCGAGATGCGCGGCAAGCGCTCGGCGCTGGGCGTGGGGGACCGCATCCTCGCCCGCACCGAAGAGGCCGGCAACGGCTGGATCGCGCATCCGATGAAGACCCTCGCCCGCGGCGAGGAGCTGATGCTCGGCGTGCTGCACGAGGAGGGCGGCAAGCTCTGGCTGCAGGGCGTGGAGAAGAAGGAGCGGCGCAACTGGCCGGTGTCGGATGCCGGCGGCGCCGAAGTGGGCGACCTGGTGCTGGCCGAGAAGGCCGGCCGGCCGCCGCGGATCACCGCGCGGGTGGTGGAACGGCTGGGCGATCCCTTCGCGCCGCGCAGCTTCTCGCTGATCGCGATCCATCGCCACGGCATCCCGAACGTGTTTTCGGAAGAACTACTGGAAGAGGCCGAGCGCGTCGCCCGGCAGCCGCTGGGCGAGGGACGTGAGGATCTGCGGCATTTGCCGATCGTCGCGATCGACCCCGCCGATGCGCGTGACCATGACGATGCCGTCTGGGCGACGCCCGACGAGGATCCCGCCAACGAGGGCGGGTGGAAGGCGATCGTCGCGATTGCCGACGTGTCCTTCTACGTCCGCCCCGGCTCGGAGCTGGACCGCGAGGCGCGGAAACGCGGCAATTCGGTCTATTTCCCCGATCGTGTCGTGCCGATGCTGCCGGAAGTGCTGTCGGCGGACGTCTGCTCGCTGAAGGAAGACGTCGATCGCGCCGCGCTCGTCTGCCACTTGCAGGTGACCAAGGGCGGTTCGCTCAAGAGCTGGCGCTTCACCCGCGCGGTCGTGCGGCTGGCGGCCAATATCGCGTATGAGGATGCGCAGGCGGCGATTGATGGCGATCTCGACAACCCGCTAACCGAAACGGCGCTGCGCCCGCTCTGGGACTGCTGGCACGCGCTCAACGCCGCGCGCGAGAAGCGCGAGCCGCTCGATCTCGACCTGCCGGAGCGCCGCATCGTGCTCGACGAGAAGGGGCGCATCCTTTCGGTGGCACCGCGCGAGCGGCTCGATGCGCACAAGCTGATCGAGGATTACATGATCGCCGCCAACGTCGCCGCCGCCAAGGCGCTGGAGGCGAAGAAGACCCCGGTGATGTACCGTATCCACGAGCCGCCGGCGCGCGAGAAGCTCACCGCGCTGAAGGAATATCTCAAGACCTTCGAGATCGAGTTTGCGCTCGGCCAGGTGATTCGCCCGGCGACGTTCAACCGCATTCTCGATCGCATCGGTGAGGAGGATTTCCGCCCGCAGGTGATGGAGCAGGTGCTGCGCACCCAGACCCAGGCCTATTACGGCCCGGAGAATGTCGGCCATTTCGGGCTGGCGCTCGGTTCCTACGCCCACTTCACCTCGCCGATCCGCCGCTATGCCGATCTGATCGTGCACCGTGCGCTGGTCGATGCCTATCGGCTGGGGCCGGGCGGTCTGACTGCCGAGGAAGCGGGCAGCATGGACCGGATCGGCCAGTCGATCAGTCAGCTCGAACGGCGCGCGATGGAGGCCGAGCGCGAGACGATCGACCGCTATGTCGCCGCCTATCTCGCCGCGCATGTCGGGGAGGTCCTGTCGGCGCGGATCACCGGGGTGCAGAATTTCGGCTTCTTCGCCACCGTCGAGGGCATCGGCGGGGATGGACTGGTCGCGGCACGTGACCTGGGAGCCGAGTATTTCCACTATGATGAGGCCGGCAAGCGGCTGGTCGGCGAGCATAGCGGCGAGGAATTCACCCTCGGCCAGCGGATCGAACTGCGGCTGGTCGAGGCGAACCCCGTGTCCGGCGCGCTGCGCTTCGAGCTGCCCGACGGCAAGGGATCGGCGGGCGGTCCCCAGCGCACCGGCCGCCCGGGCAAGGGGGCGCCGAAGCGGGTGATCCACCGCCGCGGCCGCCCCGGCAACATCCGCCACCAGGGCCGCAAGCGCTGAGGCGGGGCGCTGCCGGGCCGCTCGCTTGGCAGCGCTGTCCAAAGTCAGTGCAAAGCCGAAACAGGCGCGCTACAAGCTGTCAAAGAGAGCATGTTGCAATGCCGAAATGTGCGTAAGCCAACGAGGAGTGCCGATGTCCAGCCGCCCGACGATCAAGGAAGTCTCGAAGATCGCGGGTGTGTCGTTCAAGACCGTCTCCCGGGTGCTCAACAACGAGAAGCATGTCAGCGACGAGACGCGGCGGCGCGTCGAGGAAGTGGTGGCGCAGCTCAACTTCCGGCCCAGCCACGCCGCGCGGACGCTGGCGGGGCGGCGCTCGTTCCAGGTGGCGCTGCTCTATGACAATCCCAGCCCCTATTATGTGTTCCACATCCAGGCCGGCGCGCTGGAGCGCTGCCACGAGCTTGGCTACCGCCTGCTGATGCAGCCGGTGGAGAGCGCCGCGCGCGATCTGGTGCCGGACGTGCTGGCGCTGGTCGACGAGGCGCATCTCGACGGGCTGATCCTGTCGCCGCCGCTGACCGAGATGCCCGAACTGCTCGAGGCGCTCGACAAGCGCAAGCTGCCCTATGTCCGGATCGCGCCCGGCCTGCGCAAGGATCACGGTCTCGCAACCACGATGGACGACGTTGCCGCCGCCCGCGAGATCACGCGGCACCTGATCGACCTCGGCCATCGCCACATCGCCTTCATCCGCGGCCCGGAGAGCCATGTCTCGTCGGCGGATCGCCTTGCCGGCTATCGCCAGGAGCTGGAGGCGCACGGCATCGCCTTCGATCCGGCGCTGGTCATCGCGGGCGACTACAGCTTCCAGTCGGGCGGGGCGGCGGCACGGGCATTGTTCGCACGCGAGCCCCGACCGACCGCGATCTTCGCCGGCAATGACGACATGGCCGCCGGCGCGCTGGCCGCGGCGCACGAGGCGGACATCGCCGTGCCAGACTCGCTGTCGATCGCGGGGTTCGACGATTCGGATCTGGCACGCGCGGTGTGGCCGCCGCTCACCACCATCCGCCAGCCGGTGCGCGAACTGGCCTATGCCGCCGCCGATCTGATGCTGGCCGGCAATGCGGTGACGCCGCAGGTGATGCTCGACCACGAACTCAAGGTCCGCGCGACCACCGGGCCCGCGCCCAAGGGCTGAGCTGCGGCACTGCTGCCGTTCCGCAACGGGACATTCGCCCGCCCCGGCGCGGCGTTAACCATGATTGTCGCTGGGCAAAATCCTAAACGGCGCGTTAACCTTACGCCATGTCCGTTCCGTTCGCCCTGCGCGGTGCCCGCCGCCATCCGTTCCGCCGCCATGTGCGGCAGGTGATCGCCCGCCAGCGCAAGGCGAGCGAGGATGGCGACGTGAAGCTCTTCGCCTTGAGCTTCACCGCCTTCTTCGTCTGCTTCTACACGTTCCTGCTGTAGGCCGCGCTCAGGCCGCGGGGGTGTCGCCCGAGCGGGGGACATCGCCTTCGCGGTACAGGCGCCGCGCGCACCAGGCCGAGGCGAGCGCCTGCGCGACCACCACCCACAGGCAATCCTCGACCCTCACGCCCGGGATCCGCGTGAAGGCGAAGATGCCGACCGATCCCAGCACCATCGCGCCCGAATTGACGACGTTGTTTGCCGCCACCGTACGCGCGGTCTGCGACTTTTCGACCGTGGTGGTGAGGAAGGCGTAGAGCGGCACCACGAACATGCCGCCGGTGATCGCGATCATCGCCAGATCGCCCAGCACGTGCCACGCCTGCGGCATCTGGACGAAGGCCATGGTCTTGAGCAGCGGCCCGTCGTGCACCGGCCAATATTTGGCGGCGAAGTGGAAATCGACGACGAACGCGGTCATCGCCAGCACCGAAGGCACGCAGTAGCGCGCCGAGACATTGCCCTTCAGCAGCTTGTTGATGATCACCGATCCGATCGCGATGCCGATCGAGAAGATGCCGAGGAACACGCTCGCCACGTCCTTCTGGGCGTGGAACACGTTCTTGACCAGCGGCGGGAACAGCACGCCCAGCACCGCCGCGATCGACCAGAACACGCTGATCGAGACGATCGCCAGGAACAGCCGGCGGATGTGCATCGTCGCCGAGATCAGCCGGGCCGAGGCGCGGAAGATGTTGAGGTCGATCTCGAGATGGGTGAGCGGTGGCGCGGGCGGGATCTTGAGCGACGCCAGCCAGCCGGTGATCGCGACGCCGATCACCGCGAAGGCGGCGGCATGCGCGCTGATCAGCCCGCCGGCAATGGTGCCGCACAGGATCGCGACATAGGTGCCCGCCTCGATCATGCCGGTGCCGCCCAGCACGTCGTCCTCGGCCAGGTGCTGCGGCAGCACCGCATACTTGATCGGCCCGAAAAAGGTCGAGTGCACGCCCATGCCGACCAGCGCGACCAGCATCAGCGGCAGGCTCTTGAGGAAGATGCCGGCCGCGCCGACGAGCATGATGCCCACCTCGGCGGCCTTGATGATCCGCATGATCTTCGCCTTGTCATGCGTGTCGGCGAGTTGCCCGGCAAGGGCGGAGAACAGGAAGAAGGGCAGGATGAAGATGCCGGTCGCGATGGCGCTGAACCGGGTCTCTTCCTCCACCGAATTGAAGATCTGGTAGGTCGCGAAAAAAATCATCGCGTTCTTGAAGAGGTTGTCGTTGAACGCTCCCAGGAACTGCGTGATGAAAAGGGGCAGGAAGCGGCGCTCCTTCATAAGCCCGAGCGCACCGATCATTCGATAATAGCTCCCCTCGCTGCGGTTGTTCCGCACGGTGAAGGGGCGGCATACCGAGCGGCGGGCGCGGCTTCAATCGATTAATCGGTATGGATGGAGAACGGGTGGAGAACGTGTCGAGGGAAGAAGCGGTCGGTGCCGTGCTGGTGCCGGCGGCCCTGGCGAAGGCGGTGGCGGGGCGCGCGTGGTTCCGCGATCGGGTCGGCGAGTCCGGCTGCGAGGTCTATCGGCTGGCGCGGCCGGGGGTGCCGGACCTCTATCTCAAGATGGCCGGGGACGCGACGCTCGGTGATCTGGTCGACGAAATGGTGCGGCTGCGCTGGCTGCGCGGAAGGGTGCCGGTGCCGCGGCTGCACGGCTTCGGGCTGAGCGCGGACAGCGGCTGGATGCTGAGCGAACGCCTGCCTGGCCGCACCGCCTATCAGCTGCTGGACGCGGATCCCGCCGCCGCGCCTGCGCTGGCGGCATCGCTCGCGCGCTTCCTCCGCCGGCTGCATGCGATCCCTGCCGAACAATGCCCGTTCAACGCCGATCACGCGCTTCGCCTTGCCGCCGCGCGCGAGCGGATGGAGGCCGGCCTGGTCGACGAGACCGAGTTCGACGCGTGCCGCCTCGGCCGTTCGGCCCGGCAGGTCTGGGACGAGATGCTGGCAGCGCTCCCCGCGCAGTTCGATCGGGTGGTGACGCACGGCGATTTCTCGCTCGACAATCTGCTGGTGGTCGACGGCGCGGTGACCGGCTGCATCGATCTGGGACGGGTCGGCGTCGCCGATCGCTGGCAGGACCTCGCCATCCTCTGGAACAGTCTTGCCGAATTCGGCGAGGCGGCGGCCGAGGCGATGCTGGACGCCTATGGAATCCCGCTCGATCCCGCCAAGCTCGACTTCCATCTGCGGCTCGACGAATTCTTCTGAGCCGACAGGCCTTTGGCCCTCCCGCTGCGGAGATGCCGGTGCTAGGGCTTTGCCGATGTTGACGTTGCCGAACATTCTCACCCTGTCGCGCATCTTCGCGGTGCCGCTGCTGGTGGGGTTCCTGTGGTGGCCGCACTGGGCGCCCGGATTCGCGATCGCCTTCGCGCTCTACTGCCTGATGGGCATCACCGATTATTTCGACGGCTATCTGGCGCGCGCGCAGGGGACGGTGTCGAAGCTCGGCGTCTTCCTCGATCCGATCGCCGACAAGATCATGGTCGCGGCGGTGATCCTGATCCTGGTCGGCAAGGGCGTGATCGCCGACTGGCACATCATCGCCGCGCTGGTGATCCTGTTGCGTGAGATCGCGGTTTCCGGCCTGCGCGAGTTTCTGGGCGGCATCCAGGTCTCGGTGCCGGTCTCGCGGCTGGCCAAGTGGAAGACGACGCTGCAGCTGGTTTCGCTGGGTGCGCTGATCCTGTCGGGCGCGCTGCCGGACTGGCACTGGGTGCTCATGGTGGGGCTGGCGACACTATGGGGCGCGGCGGTGCTGACCGCGATCACCGGCTGGGACTATCTCCGCGTCGGCCTGCGCCATATGGACAGCTGATGGCGATCACGATGCTCTACTTCGCCTGGGTGCGCGAGAGGATCGGGACCGGCGAGGAGCGGGTCGCCCCCCCCGAGGCGGTACGCAACGTGGCGGATCTGATCGACTGGCTGTCGCAGCAGAGCGATGGCCATGCCGCGGCCTTCGCCGAGCCGGCCAGGCTGCGTGCCGCCATCGACCAGACCTTCGTGCCGCTCGATGCGTTGCTGGGGAGCGCGCGGGAAGTCGCGATCTTTCCGCCGGTGACGGGCGGATGATCCGCGTCTCGGTCGATGCCGCGCCGATCGAGCTGGGCGTCGAAGTTGCCGCACTGGAGGCGCGCGGGGCGGGAGGGGTTGCCACCTTCACCGGGGTGGTGCGGACCGACGACGGGGTCGAGGCGCTGGAGCTCGAACATTATCCCGGCATGACCGAGGCGGCGCTGTGCGCGCTGGCCGAGGCGGCGATCGACCGCTGGCACCTCCTCGGCGTCACCATCGTCCACCGCGTCGGCAAGATGGTGGCTGGCGAGCGCATCGTCTTCGTCGGCACGGCGGCGGCGCATCGCCGCGAGGCACTGGAGGCCTGCGCCTATCTCATCGACCGCCTCAAGACCGACGCGCCCTTCTGGAAGCGCGAATGGCTCGCCGACGGCACGCGCTGGGTGGAACCGCGCGGTACGGATGCGGAGGCCGCCTCGCACTGGTTATAGCCTATACACGATATTCCATGATATCTGTATGCGCATGACCAAGCCGATGAACCTTAACGTCCGAGTCTCCGGCCCGCTGAGCGACTTCGTCACGCGCAACGTTGGCGAGCACGGGCTGTACGAGAATGTCAGCGAATATGTCCGCGACCTGATCCGCCGCGACAAGGAACGCGTCGAGCGCGAGATGTTCGAGACGCTCAAGGCCGAGCTGCAGCGCGCCTTCGCGACACCGGACGAGGACTATGTCGAGGTGGATCGCGATGCCTTCCTCGAAGAGCTGCGGCAGCGCCACGGGTGAGTCGCGACCAGCTCTCGCCGCTCGCGAAGGAGCAGATCGCCGAGATCTACGCCTATACTCATGCGACATGGGGCCGCGAGCAGGCGGATCGTTACTATCTAAAGCTATTCGACTGTTTCGACGCAATCGCCGATCGTCGGATGGTCTGGCGCAGGATAGGTGCCGAATTTGGCGCGGACGGCTATTTCTGCCGCTGCGAGCACCACTTCGTCTATTGGCGGTTGAGCAGCGGCGACCAGCTCCGCATCGTCACCATCCTCCACGAGCGCATGCACCAGCTGGAGCAACTGCGCGCCGTCTGGGAGCCCTAGGTCCGCGCGGCCGCCAGCACGTCCGCGAGCAGACGGAAATCCCGCTCGCGGGGGGATGCCTTGCGCCAGACCAGTGCGATGTGCCGGGAGGCATTGGCGGCGTCGAGCGGCCGCGCGGTGACCGAGGTGTGCTCCAGGATGCCCGCATCCACCGCCATCTCCGGCAGCATCGTCACCCCCAGGCCGTTGTCGACCATCTGCACCATGGTGTGGAGCGAGGTGCCGAGCATCGTCGCCTCGGCGCGCATCTCCGGCCGGTTGCAGGCGGCCAGCGCATGGTCCTTCAGACAATGGCCGTCCTCGAGCATCAGCAGCCGCGTCTCGTCGATCGCATCCGGGTGGATCGCGGGCGTCGGGTCCATTTCCCCATCGCGGAAGGCGACGAACAGTCGATCGTCGAACAGCCGGGCGCTCTCCACGTCGCCGCAGGAGAAGGGCAAAGCGAGCAGCACGCAATCGGTGCGGCCATGGCTCAGCGCCTCGCAGGCCTGGCCGCTGGTTTCCTCGCGCAGATAGAGCTTGAGGTCCGGATATTGCTGGCGGAGCCGCGGCAGGATGCGCGGCAGCAGGAAGGGCGCGATGGTGGGGATGACGCTCATCCGCATCTCGCCCGAGAGCGGCCGACCGGCGGCGCGGGCGAGGTCGCCCAACTCGTCCGCCTCGCGCAGCACGCGGCGTGCCTTCTCGACGATCCGCTCTCCCAGCGGCGTGAAGCGCACCACCCGGCGGGTGCGCTCGACCAGTACCACGCCGATCAGCGTCTCCAGTTCGCGAATGCCGGCGGACAGGGTCGACTGGGTGACGAAGCATGCCTCCGCGGCCCGACCGAAATGGCCGGCGTCGTTGAGCGCCACCAGATATTGC
The DNA here is from genome assembly GCF_002091475.1 of Sphingomonas azotifigens NBRC 15497. Classification (GTDB taxonomy): domain Bacteria; phylum Pseudomonadota; class Alphaproteobacteria; order Sphingomonadales; family Sphingomonadaceae; genus Sphingomonas; species Sphingomonas azotifigens. The sequence continues at coordinate 87,021 of NZ_BCTR01000021.1, read as the reverse complement.
AGCTGCTTGAGGGTAGGGAGGTAGGTTTGCGCCACTGATCGCCTCTCTCGATGGTAGGGCGGGTATATAGTGGCCGGATCGAACATGGAAAGCGAATAGCCGCTCCCCCGACCGCTAGGGACGATCGGGGGAGCGCAGGGGCTCAGGCAGCAGCAGCCTGAAGTTCTTCGGCCGGCAGGCGGATCATGTAATCGAACGCCGAGAGCGCGGCGGTGGAACCCGCGCCCATCGCGATCACGATCTGCTTGTACGGCACGGTGGTGCAGTCGCCCGCCGCGAAGATGCCCGGCTGGCTGGTCTCGCCGCGCGCGTCGATCTCGATCTCGCCGCGATTGGTGAGCGCCACCGCATCCTTCAGCCATTCGGTGTTGGGCACCAGGCCGATCTGGACGAAGATGCCTTCCAGCGCGATGTCATGCTCGGCGCCGCTGTTGCGATCCTTGTAGCTGAGGCCCGAGACCTTCTCGCCGTCGCCATCGACCTTGGTGGTCATCGCCGAGGTGAGGATTTTCACGTTCGGCAGGCTGGCGAGCTTGCGCTGCAGCACCGCGTCGGCACGCAGCTGGCTATCGAACTCGATCAGCGTGACGTGCGCGACGATACCGGCCAGGTCGATCGCGGCCTCGACACCCGAGTTGCCGCCGCCGATCACCGCGACGCGCTTGCCCTTGAACAGCGGGCCGTCGCAGTGCGGGCAATAGGCCACGCCCTTGTTCTTGTATTCGTTCTCGCCCGGCACGTTCATCTGCCGCCAGCGCGCGCCGGTGGAGAGGATGATGGCCTTGGCCTTCAGGCTCGCGCCATTCGCCAGCACCACTTCGTGCAGGCCGCCCTCGCGCTTGGCCGGGATCAGCTTTTCGGCACGCTGCAGGTTCATGACGTCGACGTCATAATCCTTCACATGCTGCTCGAGCTGGGCGGCGAGCTTCGGCCCCTCGGTGTGCGAGACCGAGATGAAATTCTCGATGCCCATGGTATCGAGCACCTGGCCGCCGAAGCGCTCGGCCGCCACGCCGACACGGATGCCCTTGCGCGCGGTGTAGATCGCCGCGGCCGCACCGGCCGGACCGCCGCCGACGACGAGCACGTCGAACGGATCCTTCTGCTTGATCTTCTCGGCCGCGCGGGCTTCGGCGCCGGTGTCGATCTTGGCGACGATCTGCTCCAGGTCCATCCGGCCCGAGGCGAAGGGCTCGCCGTTCAGGTACACGGTCGGCACCGCCATGATCTTGCGGCCCTCGACTTCGTCCTTGAACAGCGCGCCGTCGATCGCGACGTGGCGGATATTGGGGTTGAGCACCGCCATCAGGTTCAGCGCCTGCACCACGTCCGGGCAGTTCTGGCACGACAGCGAGAAATAGGTTTCGAAGCTGAACTCGCCCTCGATGTTGCGGACCTGCTCGATCAGCTCCCGCGCCGCCTTGCTGGGGTGGCCGCCGACCTGGAGCAGCGCGAGCACCAGCGAGGTGAACTCATGCCCCATCGGGATGCCGGCAAAGCGCACGCCGATATCGGTGCCCTTGCGGCGGATCAGGAAGCTGGGCTTGCGACGGTCGTCCGCGTGGACGAGGTCGATCTTGTCGGAAAGCGCGGCGATGGCCGCCAGCAGCTCACCCAGCTCGCGCGACTTGGCATCGTCGCCGAGGCTGGCGACGAGCTCGATCGGCTCGCGGATGTTCACGAGATAGCCCTTGAGCTGCTGCGTCAGAGTGGCGTCGAGCATGGGGAAACTCCTGTATCTTCTACTAAAACGGCCCGAAGCGGAGGGGGGATCCGCTCCGGGCCGCGATCGGCGCCCGCGTTGGGGGGGGCAGGGGCGGGCGCCGTAGCCTTTGATCCTCCGAAGAGGATCGGGTCTTAGATCTTGCCGACCAGGTCGAGCGACGGCGCGAGGGTCTCGGCGCCTTCTTCCCACTTGGCGGGGCAGACTTCGCCCGGGTGGGCGGCGACATACTGCGCGGCCTTGATCTTGCGGAGCAGTTCCTGGGCGTTACGGCCAACGCCTTCCGAAGTGACTTCCATGATCTGGATCACGCCGTCCGGATCGACCACGAAGGTACCGCGATCGGCCAGGCCCTGGCCTGCACGCAGCACGTCGAAGTTGTTCGAGATGGTGTGGTTCTGGTCGCCGAGCATGTAATAGTTGATCTTGCCGATCGCGGGCGAGGTGTCGTGCCACGCCTTGTGGCTGAAGTGGGTGTCGGTCGAGACCGAGTAGACTTCAACGCCCATGCCCTGCAGGGTCGGATAGACATCGGCCAGGTCTTCCAGCTCGGTCGGGCACACGAAGGTGAAGTCCGCCGGGTAGAAGAAGAAGACCGCCCACTTGCCCTTCACGTCGGCGTCGGTGACTTCGACGAACTTGCCTTCCTTATAGGCCTGTGCGGTGAACGGCTTGATGGTGCTGCCGATAAGAGCCATGCGTATGTTCCTCCAGAACGGGGGTTGCTGTTGCGAAGCCGGATATAGGCGGCTGCAACCCCGCTGTGAAATTGGAAGACCCGCTTGGGGTGATCGACTGGGTCACTCAGTGCGGCTGCTATGATCGAGAGTGGCATAAAGATGGACCAACCCTACCGACACGGCGTCGTCTGGCGACTGGCGGTGCGCTGGGCGGCACTGCGCGGGTAGCTGGGTCTAGAGCGTATAGGTCGCCCGCGCAGAAGATAAGGGGTGTCCCGCGATCGCTTCACGTGCGCAGAAAGGTATCTGCCCCGGCATTGATCGAAGCCCATTCGTCTCCAGGGTCGACCTGCTTGGTCATCTGCCATAGCGTCGTGATCGTAGCCGTCGCAGCGCTGGGTACGAGCTGCCCGACCCAGGAAGTAATTGCCTGGAACTGCTCCCATTGGACAAGAAAAGCGATCAGGTCCCCATCGACAAACCCGGTAATCGTCCCGGTGGCAGAGCTGCCGCCTTCGCTCACCGCACTAACATAGTTGCCGCTCAAGGATGTACCGGTCTGCACGAAGGTTGCAGTGGAGCCTAGCTCATTCGTCCACGTCCCTGTGAAGTCGAAAGCGGTGCCGGTTCCCTTGGTGGCACGGGCCAGAGTGTTTTCGAGCAGCATTGTCGACTCCACACATCGAGGTCGTGTGGACAATATCATGGGAAGCGATTGTTCGTCGATACCTGGTAAATATTTGTCAGAAACAGACGTTGTTAAAAGATGATTCTCTTGAATGTCTATACGGTTATCGCCCGATACAGGCTGAATGCGCTCGTCGCGGTCAGCACGATGCCGACCAGGCTGAGCAGCAGCCGCACCGGCATGCGCTTGGCGAACATCGCGCCGAAGGGGGCTGCGACCACCCCGCCGATCAGCAGGCCGAGCACCGGGTGCCAGAAATCGGGGGTGAAGCCCTGCGCGCCGATGTGGAACAGGAAGGTCGCGGAGATCGTCAGCGTCAGGAAGAACTCGGTGGTATTGACCGTGCCGATCGTGGTGCGCGGCTGCGCGCCCTGCACCAGCAGGTTGCTGGTCACCACCGGCCCCCAGCCGCCGCCGCCCGCGGCATCGAGGAAGCCGCCGGCGAGCCCCAGCGGCTCGACGATCTTCGGCTCGCGGTTGTGCGGCGCGAAGCGGATGGCGCGGAACAGCAGATACAGCCCGATCGCGCAGAGATAGGCCATCACGAACGGCCGCGTCACCGAGGCGTCGAGCGCGGTGAGCACATAGGCGCCAAGCACGCCGCCGATCATGCCGGGGACCAGCAGCCGCGCGAACAGCCGCCAGTTGACGTTCCGGTGCAGCGCGTGGCTGAGGCCCGAGACGCCCGTCGTCATCGTCTCCACCAGATGCACGCCGGCCGAGGCGGTGGCGGGCGCGATGCCCAGCACGCTCACCAGCAGGGTGCTGGAAATCACCCCGAAGGCCATGCCGAGCGCCCCGTCCACCAACTGGGCGGCAAAACCGACGGCGACATAGGGCAGCATTTCGGCGAGCGTGATTCCTGCGAACATCCATGCCCCTGTTGCGACGGCTCGGTTGCCCGAAATGGCCGGTTCCGCCAAATCCTACAACCCCGATAGTGTATGGCGGTTGCCGGCCTTGCCGTGGCAGCGCTGGAAAAACCGGGGATGCCGCCCTATTTCGCTGTGATAAAGGGGTCCGGCCATGTTGACGCGTCTGAAGGGCTATCTCGATTCGATCCGCGCGCGCGATCCCGCGCCACGGAGCCGGCTGGAGATTCTGCTTTACCCGGGCGTCTGGGCGCTGGGCTATCACCGCATCGCCCATGCGCTGTTCCGCCGGCGCTTCTTCTTCCTCGCCCGGCTGGTCAATCACTGGTCGCGCTGGATGACCGCGATCGACATCCATCCGGGTGCGACGATCGGCCGCAACTTTTTCATCGACCATGGCTTTGTCGTGATCGGCGAGACCGCGGTGATCGGCGACAACGTGACCATCTATCAGTGCGTGACGCTGGGCGGTACCAGCCCCGACAACGGCGTGGGCGGCAAGCGCCATCCGACGCTGCGCGACGGGGTGATCATCGGATCGGGCGCGCAGGTGCTGGGGCCCATCACGGTCGGCGAGCGGGCGCGGATCGGCGCCAATGCCGTGGTCACCAAGGACGTCGCGCCGGGCGCAGTGATGGTGGGCATTCCCGCCAAGCCGACGCTGGTCGAAGCGGTGGCGTGGCAGAAGGATTTCGTGCCCTATGGCACGCCGTGCAGCGACGTGTTCGATCCCTCCACCCAGAAGCTGGAGTTGATGCGCTGCGAGATCGACACGCTGCGCAAGCGGCTCGACGCGATGATCGCCGAGCGCGACGCCGAGGCCGATCGGCGCGACCGGGCCTGATGGGGACCGTCACCCCGCTTCCTATCGTTCGCCCCGAGCAGGTCGGCTTCGACCGCCTCGAACTCAACCGGATCCTCGATCTCTACGGCCGGATGGTCGCGGCCGGGCATTGGCGTGACTATGCGATGCAATTCGAGAAGGACTTCGCCGCGTTCGCCGCCTTCCGCCGCGCGGCCGAGCGGCCGGAATATCGGATCGAGAAGCGGCCGAGCCTGCGCAATCGCCAGGGCATGTGGGCGCTGGTCAACGAAAGCGGCGCGGTGCTCAAGCGCGGGCACGAACTCGGGCCCGTCCTCGCGCCGGTCGAGCGCCGGCTGATGAAGCTGGTAGAAGAATAGGGGAAGGTCGCTTTGCGCCGGAAGGGCATCGCGTCCGGCAATGTACCTTGTCATCCCCGCGAAGGCGGGGATCCATTGGCGCTGAAGGTGCGGTTCTTTCCCCCAGCGCCGAGGGCAATGGATTCCCGCCTGCCCGGGAATGACGATGGTATTTGCGGTGCCGGCATTGCCGGGGCGCAATCGCGCTTCCCCCGCACCCGACACGCACACGCGCCTCCTTATGCCAGCGCGCCCTGCTGGGTCGGCGGAAGCCGCCGGGCAAGATCGCCAAGCAGGCCCACGGCCGCACGGCGCATCGGGTGCCAGAAGGCGGAGAGCGACAGCAGCGCCGATCCGATCACCAAGCCGGTGAAGGCGGCACTCAGTTCCATCGATCCGCTCTGGTGGAACAGCGAGTACATCGCCCACAGCACATAGGCGAGGCTGGAGACGAGCAGCGCGCGCCGGTCCACCGCCAGCGCCACGAAGGCGAAGAACAGGTAGAGCGCGAAGACCAGCGCCGCCATCGGTGCGCTGATCTCGCCGTCGAACACGCCGAGCATGTGGAACACCGGATGCGCGATCAGCGGCGCGGCGGCGAGGTGCAGCCAGAAGGCCACGTCCGATCGGCGGGTGCGGCGCTCGAGATCGGTCATGTCCCAGCGCATCGCCGCGAGGAAGGTGCCGATGCCGCCGACCAGCAGTAGCGGGTTCACCCAGTCCTTGGCAGCGGGCACCACGGACAGCAGGAGCCCGATCGCCACGCCAACCACGGCGAGCGCGCCGGCTGCGACAGTGATCGGCACCATGAATCGGCGCCAGTGCACCCACGCGGCCACCGCGGTGAGCCCGCCGGCGAGCATGGCGGCGACGGCTGCCACCCGGTCGCGATCCGCGCCGTCGGGAAGGACGCGCTCGATCCAGGGGATGTTGTAGACGAACACGCCGGCGATCGTCGCACCCGCCCCGCCGACAAAGCCGAGCAGCAGCAGGATGGACGGCAATGCAAGCCGGCGCCGCGCCGTGAAATATTCGGCAAGCATCCAGCTCGTGCCTGCCACCGCGATGCCGCCGCCGATCATGTTCGCGCCATCCGCCCGCGAGCCGATGCGCGCATCCAGCACACCGCGTATCAGCGCGCCGCCAAGCTCGCCAACCGCCAGCAGGATCAACGCCGCTGCGATGGCAACAAAGATGTCGTTGAAGCCGCTCAGCAGCCGGAAATGCTCCTCGTCGACCGCGGGTGTTGCCCGGCTGGCGGCGACATAGTTGCGGAACGCCGTCGCGGCTTCGGGGGTGAGTGCCCCCGCCTCGACGGCGCCTGCCAGTTCGCTTTCGCTATACATCGGCACTCTCCTTCGAAGCGCCGAATCTCGCACAAGTGTATTGCATAAGCAATACGGTGCTGCGCGGAGCGGTCAGCGCTGCACCTTGCTGAGGATCGCCATGGTCTGCTCGGCGCCCGAGGCCGGCACGATCTCGCCGGTGCGATCGGTGATCTGCGCCCATTGCGCGGCCACGGCCTCGGGCGTGGGTTCGGCCAGCACCGCGCCTGGGGTCAGCGTGATATAGGCGGCCTGCACCACGCCCGCGCCGGCGCCGACGATCATGTTGCTCGGCGCATCCTCGCAGACGAGGAACAGCGCGGCGGGCGCGACATGCTCCGGCGCGAAGGCGGCGAACGCGGCTTCGGGGAAGAGATCCTCGGTCATGCGCGTGCCCGCCACCGGGGCGATGGTGTTGACGCGGATGCCGTGCTTGGCGCCTTCGAGGTGCAGGGTCTTGGTCAGCCCGGCGAGCCCGAGCTTTGCCGCGCCGTAATTCGCCTGGCCGAAATTGCCGAACAGACCGGTGGACGATGCCGTCATCAGGATGCGGCCATAGCCCTGCGCGCGCATTGTTTCCCACACGGCTTTGGTCGCGTTGGCCGATCCGATCAGGTGGACGTCGACGACGAAAGCGAAGTCCTCCGGGGTCATCTTGGCGAAGCTCTTGTCGCGCAGCACCCCGGCATTGTTGATCAGGATGTCGATGCGGCCCCAACGCGCCGTGGCGGCATCGGCCATGGCGCGCATCGCGGCCGCGTCGGTGACGCTGCCGCCATCGGCGATCGCGTCGCCGCCCAGCGCCTCGATTTCGGCGACGACCGCCCGCGCGGCATCGGAATGGCCCGAGCCGTCGCGGCTGGCGCCGAGATCGTTCACCACCACCCGCGCACCGCGCCGGGCAAGTTCCAGCGCATAGGCGCGGCCGATTCCGCCGCCGGCACCGGTGACGATGGCGACGCGGTCGTCAAAACGGATGGTCATGGGGCAAGCTCTCCAAACATGGTTTTGACGGAGAGCCTTAGGGAAGGTTGGCCGGATCGCCAACCTTGCTCCCCTCTCGCGCACGGGAGGGGAGCAACGGCAGAAGGGGCTGCACCCAGATTTCAGCGCGGACTCAACCTGCCAGCCTCGCCATCCCGGCGGAAGCCGGGGTGACGATGGTGAAGCAGCGACCGGTGCTTATCCGTGCACCTGGGCGTTACTTGCCGCCGCGCTGGCGGCAATGGTCCTGCACCTTGCGCGAGCAGGGCGGGTAGCTGGCCGGATCGGCGGGCGGCGGCGGCGGCGCGGCCATCGCGGCGGCGGGCGGCGACCCAGCACCGGCAGGCGGCGGTGCGGGCGGCGCCGGCGGTGCGCCCGGTGCCATCGTGCCCGGCGGCGGGGGCGGCGAGGGGGCCACGCCCGAACCCGGCGGCGGCGGCGGCGGAGGGGGCGGCGGCGTGGCTTCGCCTGCGCCGGTGGTGCCGTTCATCGGTGCCGGCGGGGGCGGGGCGGCGGGATCGGTCTGCGGCGTCGGCTGGCCGGGCATCGGCGCCGGCTGGGCCTGGCTCTGGTCCGGCGTCGTCTGGGCCGGCATGTTCTGGGCAATGGCAGTGCCGCTAAGGGCCAGCGCCGAGGCGAGAAGCATCCACTTCATCTTGTGTCTCCTTCTTCATCAAAGACGAGGGTGCGAACGTCCGCAGGACGCAATTTGTTGCACCTGTATTTCTGCGAAGGCGACGGAAGGTGGCAGGGGAGGCGCCCGCCGGACGCTCCCCTGCGCCAGGTCAGGCGGCGATCAGCGGTTCGGCCGCTGCAGGCATTCGTCGGTCTGGCCGCGCTTGCACAGCGGGTAATGGTCGCGCGGGGGCGGGGGCGGGAAGGCCTCGCTGGGGGTAAGCCGGTTCGGCTCAAAGACCACGCGATCCCCGGGCTGCGGCTGTCCATTGACCCACATGGTCGCGGGTGCGAGGCCGCCAGGCTGGCGGGCGGTGGGGGCGGTGCTGACGGGGGAGGTCTGGGCAAGTGCCGGGCTGGCAAGCGTCAACGCGGCTGCAAGTGCAATCAGCTTCATGGCTGTCTCCTGCAAAGCTACACGGGTGCGCAGTTTCACACCCGCCTGCCGAACGCCGGAGTTGCCGAAAGTTTCCCGAAAAACCGCGGAGCCTGGAAAAGTTCCGCGGTTCATCGTGGGTACAGGTCAGTTCCCCGCGTCGAGCGCGTAGCCGGCCGAGCGCACCGTGCGGATGATGTCGGGCCGGTTCCCCTTGTTGATCGCCTTGCGCAGGCGACGAATATGGACGTCGACGGTGCGCGATTCGATGTCGCTGTCATGCCCCCACACCGCATCGAGCAGCCGCTCGCGCGAGAACACCCAGCCCGGATGCTCGAGGAAATGCTTGAGCAGGCGGAATTCCGTCGGCCCCAGCGCGATCACCTCGCCGCCGCGGCGGACCTTGTGGCCCACCGTGTCCATCTCGATATCGGCATAGGTGAGCGCTTCGCCGGCCAGTGCCGGGCGCACGCGGCGCAGCACCGCGCCGACCCGCGCGACCAGCTCGCGCGGCGAGAAGGGCTTGGTGACATAGTCGTCGGCCCCGGTCTCCAGCCCGCGGACGCGGTCTTCCTCTTCGCCGCGCGCGGTGAGCATGATGATCGGCACGTTCGCCGTTTCCGGCATGCGGCGCAGGCGGCGGCACACCTCGATGCCGGAGAGCCCCTCCACCATCCAGTCGAGCAGGACGATGTCCGGCGTCGCTTCCTTGGCGAGCAGCAGTGCTTCCTCGCCATCGGGGGTGTGCTTCACCTCATAGTCTTCGCGCTTGAAGTGCCAGGTGACGAGCTCCGCGATCGCGGCATCGTCTTCCACCAGCAGCATTTTGACCCGTGCCATATATTCCCCTTAGCTCCCGCTGCTCTCGCCGGCTTCTCCGTCCGCGAGATAGTGCCCGGTCGCGGCAAAATAGACCATTTCGGCGACGTTGGTCGCGTGGTCGCCGATCCTCTCCAGGTTCTTGGCGACGAACAGCAGGTGCGCCACCTGGCTGATCGTGCGCGGATTCTCGACCATGAAGGTCACCAGCGTGCGGAAGATCGAATCGTAGAAATCGTCGAGCGCATTGTCGCTGGCATGCACGTCCGCCGCTGCCTGGGCATCGCGGGCGGAAAAGGCGTCGAGCGCATCGTGCACCATGTCGGCGGCGAGCTGGCCCATCGCCGGCAGGATCGAGATCGCCTCGATCCGCTCCTCGCCCTCGGCATGGATCATCGGCACGCGCTTGGCGATGTTCTTGGCGTAATCGCCGATCCGCTCGATCACCGCGGCGATCTTGAGCGCGGCGATCACCTCGCGCAGATCGTCGGCCATCGGCGCACGCAGGGCGATGACGCGGACGATCAGCTTTTCCAGCTCCGCCTCGATCGCGTCGATCTGCTTGTCCTTCTTGCGCACCGTCTTGGCGAGCGCGAGGTCGCCGCGCTGCAGCGCCTTCATCGCGTCGTAGATGGCCTGCTCGGCAAGCCCGCCCATTTGCGAAATGAGCGCGCGCAGCTGGCTGATGTCCTGATCGAATGCCTTGACCGTATGCTCGTGGCCCGATGCCATCAGCCGTACCTTCCGGTGATATAGTCCTTCGTGCGCTCCTCGCGGGGCGCCGTGAAGAGGTTGTCGGTCTCTCCATATTCGACCAGCTGGCCAAGATGGAAGAAGGCGGTGCGCTGCGAGACGCGGGCAGCCTGCTGCATGTTGTGGGTGACGATCACGATCGCGTAGCGGCCGCGCAGCTCGTGGATCAGTTCCTCGATCTTGGCAGTGGCGATCGGATCGAGCGCGCTCGCCGGCTCGTCCATCAGGATCACTTCCGGGTCGACCGCGATCGCGCGGGCGATGCACAGCCGCTGCTGCTGACCGCCCGACAGCGCGGTGCCGCTGTCGGACAGGCGATCCTTCACTTCTTCCCACAGCCCGGCGCGCTTCAGCGAGCGCTCGACGATCGCCTCAAGGTCGCTCTTGGACGCGGCCAGGCCGTGGATGCGGGGCCCGTAGGCGACATTCTCGAAGATCGACTTGGGGAAGGGGTTGGGCTTCTGGAACACCATGCCGACGCGGGCGCGCAACTGCACCACGTCCATGTCGTCGGCGTAGATGTCCGCACCGTCGAGCGTGATTTCGCCGGTCACGCGCGCGCTGGCGATGGTGTCGTTCATCCGGTTGAAGGTGCGCAGGAAGGTCGACTTGCCGCAGCCCGACGGGCCGATGAACGCGGTCACCTTGTCCATGTCGACGTCGATCGAGACGTCCTTCACGGCCTGTTTGTCGCCGTAGAAGACGCTGACGCCGCGAGCCGACATCTTGTGGGGGGCAGGGGAGAGGGCGGTCATTACCAGCGGGTCTCGAACTTGTTGCGGAGGTAGATGGCGAGCCCGTTCATCGCGAGCAGCACCGCGAGCAGCACCAGGATCGCCGCGCTCGTCTTCTCGACGAACCCGCGGCTGACTTCGTCCGACCACAGGAAGATCTGCACCGGCAGCACGGTCGCGGGATCGGTGAAGCTGCCCGGCGGGGTGACGATGAAGGCGCGCATCCCGATCAGCAGCAGCGGCGCGGTCTCGCCCAGCGCGCGGGCCATGCCGATGATCGTGCCGGTCAGGATGCCGGGCAGCGCGAGCGGCAGGACATGGTGGAACACCACCTGGATCGGGCTCGCGCCGATGCCCAGTGCGGCGTCGCGGATCGACGGCGGCACGCCCTTGATCGCGTTGCGGCTGGCGATCACGATCACGGGCATGATCATCAGCGCCAGCGTGACACCGCCGACGATCGGCGCCGAGCGCGGCAGCATCGGGCCATAGACGCGGCCGCCGATTTCCCAGGTGCCGAGGAACACCGCCAGCCCGAGCAGGCCGAAGATGATCGAGGGCACCGCCGCGAGATTGTTGATCGACACCTCGATCAGGTCGGTCCAGCGGTTCTTCGGCGCATATTCCTCGAGATAGATCGCCGAGAGCACGCCGACCGGGAAGGCGATCAGGAAGGTGATCGCCATCGTCATCAGCGAGCCCTTGAGCGCCCCCCAGATGCCGACCGCGACCGGATCGGTGGAGTCGGATTCGTGGAGGAAGGTCCAGTTGAAGCCGCGGCGGATTGCGTTCTGCCGGGTCAGCCGGGCGACGCCCGCTTCCATCGCGGCATCGCCGTCGCCGGTCAGCGCCTGGTCGAAGCCGGTGGCGGCGGGCACATTGATGGTCGCACGCCGCTCGAGCAGCGACGGATCGCGCTTCACCGCGTCGCGCACCCACACCCAGGCGCTGGGGGCGAGGAAGCTCGCGCCATCGGGGCCGAACGCGGTGACGGCGGCGTTCTGCACCGCCTCTTCGAGTCCGCCGCTCGCCAGCGCGAGATCGGCGGCGGGGCTGTTCAGCTGTTCGCGGGTGACCTTGAGCTGCGCCGCCTTGAGGTCGAGCGGCAGCGCCAGCTCGGTCGCGGTGAAGCCGCGCCAGCCCTGCGCCACCATGGTGACCAGCAGGAAGGCGAGGAATGCCGCGGAGACGATCACCGCGCCCGCCCCCAGCATGCGGAAGCGCCGTTCCGCGGCGTAGCGGCGGCGGATGCGCTTCTGCATCGCCGCACTCTTCCAGTCGGTCGGCTGGCGCTCGGGCGCATGGGCAGCCGGGGAGGCGGGCTTAGTCATAGGCTTCGCGATACTTCTTCACGACGCGCAGCGCGACGATGTTGAGCAGCAGGGTGATGATGAACAGCGTCAGGCCGAGCGCGAAGGCGGCGAGCGTCTTCGGGCTGTCGAACTCGGCTTCGCCGGTCAGCAGGTCGACGATCTGCTTGGTGACGGTGGTGGCGCTCTGCAGCGGATTGAGTGTGATCGTCGCCGCGCCGGAAGCGGCCATCACCACGATCATCGTCTCGCCGATCGCGCGGCTCACCGCGAGCAGCACGCCCGCGACCACGCCGGGCAGCGCGGCGGGCACCAGCACGCGCGAGATCGTCTCGCTGGTGGTGGCGCCCATCGCCAGGCTGCCGTCGCGCATCGCGGTCGGCACGGCGGCGAGCGAATCGTCCGCCATCGAGGAGACAAACGGGATGATCATCACGCCCATCACCAGGCCGGCGGCCAGCGCGCTTTCGGACGAGGCGAAGGGGTCGCCGAGCAATACCGCGAGCTTGCGCACGGCCGGCGCGACGGTGAGCGCGGCGAAATAGCCATAGACGACGGTGGGGACGCCGGCGAGCATCTCCAGGGTCGGCTTCATCCAGCGGCGGGTCGTCGCCGACGCATATTGGGTGAGGTACACCGCGCTCATCAGCCCGAACGGGATGGCGACCAGCATCGCGATCACCGCGCCGATGAAGAAGGTCCCCCAGAACAGCGGCACCGCCCCCAGCGAGGCGCCGGGGTTCTTGGCGTCGATCACCTGCGGGCTCCAATGGGTGCCGAACAGGAATTGGGTGATCGGCACCTGTTCGAAGAACCGCGTCGATTCCCAGAACAGCGAGACGAAGATGCCGAGCGTGGTGAAGATGGCAATCAGCGAGGCGACCAGCAGCCCCATCATCAGCGTCCGTTCGACCTTCGAACGCGCGCGAAAATCGGGGCGGATGCGGCTGATCGCAAAGGCCCCGCCGGCAAAGGCGAGCAGGATCGCCGCCGCGCTGCCGATCCAGGCGTAGCGCGTCCGCGTCGCCCCGACGACCGGCGCGAGCTGCTGGGCGAGCGGATCGCCGTCGCCGGCAAAGGGATCCTCGGCGATCGCGCGCGCCTGGGCGAGCACCGAATCGCGCTCGAACGCGAAGTCGGAGAGGCCTGCCGCGGCGGGGCTCTGCAGCACGGTCTGGCGGACCAGCGACGGGCTCACCGCCGACCAGATGGCGAGGAACAGCAAGGGCGGCAGGATCGTCCACATGCCGACATACCAGCCATGCTGGGCCGGCAGCGAATGCAGCCGCTTGCGCCCCCCGCGATCGAAGCGCGCCGCCCGCGCCCGGGCCGTGAGCCAGCCGATCAGGCCCAGCCCCAGGATCATGAAGGAAAGCGCGAAAACGTTCACCAAACAACCACTTCAGCGTTGTGCCCAGGCCCGGCCAACACCGGAGCGGAATCGTTTCATGTCAGTGCAGCTCGGCCGGATCGAGCGCAAGTTCGAGTTCGATGCGCTCGGCCATGCGCTCGCGCATCTTGTCCGGTGCGGCGATCAGCCCGCGCTTCACCAGCGGACCGTTCGGCGCCCACATCGTGGTGTAGAGGGTGAGGAAGTCCTTCAGCCCCGGTACCGCCTTGATGTGACGCTTCTTGATGTAGAGGTACAGCGGCCGTGCGCCCGGATAATGGCCGTTGGCGATCGTGTCATAGGTCGGCTCGACGCCGTCGACCGGCACGCCGTGCAGCCGCGACTTGTTTTCCTCGAGATAGGAATAGCCGAAGATGCCGAGCGCATTGGGATTCTGCGCGAGACCCTGGACGATCAGATTGTCGTTCTCGCCCTTGTCGACATAGGGGCCGTCGTCGCGGATGCGGCGGCACGCCTTGTCATAGGGAGCGGGGTCGACGCCGGCCTTCAGCTTTTCCGCATCCGGATAGGCTTCCTTGCAGCCCGGCTCCAGCATCAGCTCGATAAAGGCGTCGCGCGTGCCGCTGGTGGACGGCGGACCCATCACCAGGATGGGGATCGCCGGCAGCGCCGGGTTGACGTCCTTCCAGGTCTTGGCGGTGTTGGGCTGGCCCTTCGGATCGGCGGCGAGCGCCAGATAGATGTCCTTCTTGCTCAGCTGGAGCTTCGGCCCCTGGTTCGATTCGGCAAGCGCGACGCCGTCCAGGCCGATCACCACTTCGATGATCTCGTCGACATGGTTCGCCTTGCAGCGATCGAATTCGTTGCGCGTCATCCGTCGCGAGGCGTTGGCGATATCCGGGAACTGTGCGCCGATGCCTTCGCAGAACCGGCGGATGCCCGCACCGCTGCCGATCGACTCGACGACGGGCGCCTTGCGGCCGCTCTTGGCGTTGACGAACGCTTCCGCCACCGCGGTGGTGAAGGGATAGACGGTCGACGAGCCGACCACACGGATTTCGCGTGTGGCGCTGCCGTCACACGAGGAAAGCGCAAGCGCACTGACTGCGATCAGAGCAAGACGACCCAGCATCGTCACCTCCTGTCCTCGGGAATTGCTGCATTGGATTGCGGGCGTGCCCTTCGTCCGCACGATGCCCCATCCGGCAATCCGGTTACGCCTTTATGACAGTCGGCTCGATCGGCAGCCGTACGGTGACGGTCGTGCCGATTCCCACCGACGACGCGATGTCCAGCCGGCCGCGGTGACGCTCGACGACATGCTTGACGATCGCGAGCCCCAGCCCGGTGCCGCCGAGCGAGCGGCTGCGTCCCGAATCGACACGATAAAAGCGTTCGGTAAGCCGCGGGATATGCTCGGAGGGAATGCCCTCGCCCTGGTCGCTGACCGCGAAGCGCACCATCGTCGCGCCTTCGCTGCGCAGCGACACGGTGACGGGGGTGCCGTGCTTGCCGTATTTCATCGCGTTGCCGATGACGTTGTGGAGCAGCTGGCTGAGCTGGGTGCGGTCGCCGCGCACCGGCGGAACGGCTTCGATCTCGGTCACGAGGTCCGCCGCGCGCGGGCTGCCGGAAAGTTCGGCGCAGACCTGCGGGATCAGCTCGGCGAGCTGCACCGATTCGGCCGGGGCGCGATATTTCTCCGCCTCGATCCGGCTGAGCGAGATCAGGTCGCTGATCAGCCGGTCCATGCGCCGCGCCTCGTCGTGCATGATCTTGAGGAAGCGCGCGCGAATCTCCGGCTCCTCGCCGGCACCGTCGGCCAGCGTCTCGACATAGCCGAGCAGCGAGGCGAGGGGGGTGCGCAGCTCGTGGCTAGCATTGGCGACGAAGTCGACGCGCATCCGGTCCGCGGTGTAGCTGCCGGTGCGATCGATCAGGTGGACGACGCGCTCGCCCGTCTCCAGCGTACGCACCCGCATCTCCCAGCGCTGCTCGCGCGTGCCGAGGCCGACCAGATGGATCGGCGCGGCGGAGTGCGCCTCGCCGGGATCGAGCAGCCGCTCGGCGGCGGCGGGATGGCGAATCGCCAGCCGGACGTCCTCGCCGAGGATATGCTCGCCGAGCAGACCGCGTGCGGCGGCGTTGGCGGCGATGACGCGCGTGGCGGCGATCACCAGCACCGGCTCGGCGATCGCCTCGATCACTTCGCCGAACGCCGGATCGCGATCGCTGGCGACCGCGTCGCTGCGCGGCGGCGGCGGCGGATCGCCGCCGATCGACACGATCAGCACCGCGGCCACCGCGCCGACCAGCATCACCAGCGCGACCTGCACATCCTGGTTCAGGAGATATCCCACCAGCGCGGCCAGCATGGCGACGCCGATTGCGAGAATCATCCGGAAGCGGGTGGCCGACAGCATGGGGCGCCTTCTAGCGCGCGATCGTCCCAAGACGAGCCTGTATTTACGATTGCGAAATGGGCGCGAGCGCAGAACAATAGCGGCATGGACGATCCTACACCCCAAGACCAGCCGACCCGTCGGCGTGCGCTGATGCTGGGCGCGGCGAGTGCCGCGGCGATCGTCTCGATCCGTCCGGCGCTGGCGCAGACCAATGCCTCGATCCTGCAGTGCGACATCCCGGTGACCGATCCGGCGCGCGCCGGCAGCTATATCGCGTCCGACGGCCGCGTCGTGCCCGCGCACACCGCCGGTGCCTTCCCGGCGCCGGGGCGCAACTTCAAGGCGCAGGACGTCAAGCGGGCGCTCAACGGCGGCACGCTGCCGGGCACCGATCCGCAAGCCAGCCGCGCCTACGCCAATTACATCCGCCGCCTGCAGCGCGGGACCAGCGGCTTTACCTGCTTCGCATCGCTGCAGATGCCGCGCGGCTGAGCGATTCGGCGGTGTTCTATCGCGCCGCCGACCCCGCGACCCTGCGCATCGTACCGCTGGATGCGCTGACGCTCGTCTACCACCGCGCCTCGGGCATCACCCATATCGTCGACGCGCCGGTGCCCGAGATCCTGGACATTCTGGGTGAGGGCCCGCGCGACGTCGCCGGCCTGCTGGCGGTGCTCGCCGCGCGGTTCGACCTTGCCGATCCCGATCCGGCGGCGCTGGCGGTGCGGCTCGACGAGCTGGTCGCCGCGGGGCTGGTGGAGCGGACATGCGCCATCTGAAGCTGCTGCGCATCGGTCCGATCGGTTTCCGCATCGGCAGCCACTGGCGCGCGCCGATCGCGGTGCTGGACGATCTCTACCGCGACTACCCGGCACCGGACGCCGGCATCGCGGACTTCAACGTCCATCTGTTCGCGGCGCGGCCATGGCGGCGGGTGCTGCGCCCCTCGGTGCACATCGCCGGCGACTTCGTGATTCCCGATGCCGCGCCGCTGCCGCTCGCGCAGGGGCTGCTCGCGGCCGAGATGGGGATGAACCTGCAGATGGCGCTGGGGCTGCGGCGCTACCTGCTGCTCCATGCCTCGATGGTCGAGCGGGACGGCCGCGCGGTGCTGATGACCGGCATCTCGGGGGCGGGCAAGTCGACGCTCGCCGCGCTGCTGATGGCGCGCGGCTGGCGGCTGATGGGCGACGAATTCGCGCTGATCGATTGCGCGACCGGGCTTGCCCACGCCTTCCCGCGGCTGGTCAGCCTGAAGAACGAGGCGATCGACGTGGTCGCGCAGTCGCTGCCGAACGCCCGGTTCGGGCCGCTGCTGGAAGGGACGCCTAAGGGGGTGATCCGGCATCTGGTGCCCGATGCGCGCGCGATCGCCGCGATGGACCGGCCGGCCGAGCCCAGCCTGATCCTGTTCCCGCGCTTCGGTTTCGCGGCCGCCGAACGGCCGGTGCTGCCGAGCGAGGCGTTCGTGCGGCTGACCCAGTCGTCCACCAACTATGTGACGCTGGCCGAGCGCGGATTCGATGCGCTGACCCGGCTGGTGCAGACGGTGCCCGCCCGCGCGATCGACTATCCCGATGCCGACACCGCCATCGCCATGGTGGAGGCGCTGGCATGAACCCGGCACTGCTCCTCGTCCGGGTGTTGCGCGATCCTGCGGCGGTCGTGGGGCTCTCCGCACCGGACTGGAATGCGCTCTGGGCGGTCGCGCGCGCCGAGCAACTGGCGGGAACGCTCGCCTATCGCATCGCCGGCCTGCCGATGCCCGGCGCGGTGGCGCGGCTGGTGGCGGACGCGATCGCCTCGGCCGAGCAGGGCCGCACCGCCGCGCTATGGGAAGCCGAGATGGCGCGACGGGCGCTCGCCGGGCTCGACGTGCCGGTGGTGCTGCTCAAGGGCACGGCGTTCGCGGCGGCGGGGCTGTCGCCCTCGGTCGGGCGGACGATCGGCGATCTCGACATCCTCGTGCCGCGCGATGCCATCGGGGCGGTCGAGGCGGCGCTGCTCGCGGCCGGCTGGGAATGGGTGAAGCCCGATCCCTATGACGACGCCTATTACCGCCGCTGGATGCACGAGCTGCCGCCGCTGATCCACCGCGACCGCGACAAGATGATCGACGTGCACCACACGATCCTGCCGCTCACCGCGCGGATCCGTCCGGACGCGGTCGCGCTGCTCGCGGACAGCGTGGCGCTGGCGAACGGGCTGCGGATGCTCGGGCCGCAGGACATGCTGTGCCACGCCGCCGCGCATCTGTTTGCCGACGGCGATCTTGCGGGCGGCATGCGCAACCTGTGGGACATCCACTGCCTGCTCGGCGAGTTCGGCTTTGACGGGCTGGCCGAGCGCGCCGCGCACCATGGGCTCAGCGCCGCGATGCGCCGGGCGGTGCGGCAGGCGGTGCGGCTCTACGGCACCGAGGCACCGCGCGACTGGCAGGGCTGGGACGCGCTCGACCCGCTGTTCCACCGCCGGCTGACGGCACGGGACCACTGGGGCCGCTCGACCCGCAAGGCGGTGCAGCTCGGCTTCTACATCCGCTCGCATCTGTTGCGGATGCCGCCGGCGATGCTCGCACGGCACCTCTGGACCAAGTGGCGAAAGGGCTATCGGCCGGCCTGATACTCCAATGGCCGTCATTCCGACGAAAGCCGGAATCCATTGGCTTCACCGGCTCGGCTCCTGCCGCGGACCCTGAGGCGAATGGATCCCGGCTTTCGCCGGGATGACAGCGAGGAGAGGCGGAGGCGATGCCGGTCGACCCCGCCCCTCTCGACAATCAGAAGGTCGCGACCTTGACCATGAACCGCACGTTGCGGCCGGGCTGGACCACCAGGTCCTTGTTGAGCGAGGCGGCGTTGCGCTGCACTTCGTCGGTCAGGTTCTGGCCGATAATCGCGAACTCGATTCCCGGCTGCGACTTGAACGGCCGCCAGGCGATCTGCGCGTTCAGGTTGTTGTAGCCGGGCGTCTCGGTGTCGAAGGCGCCGAACTTGGTCTGCTTGCCGGCATGGGTGAACTGCACCGAGGCATCCCAGATCGGGCTCAGCCAGTTGACGCCGCCGCCCAGGCGATAGGGCGGGATGCGCGGTACGTTGCCGCCATTGTCCAGCGTCGCGCGGGTATAGTCGGCCAGCGCGGTCAGCTGCAGCGTGCTGTCCTGCGCATGGAGCAGGTCGTAGCTCGCCTTGCCTTCGAGCCCGCGGAAATGCGCGCCTTGCTGGCGATAGTTGAGCTCCTTCAGGTCGCCGTCGCCGCCGATCGCGCAGGTGCCGTCGTCGTCGCAGGTGCGGCCGGTCAGGTCGCCATAGATATAGTTGTCGAACCAGGTCGAATAGGCGCTGCCGTCGAAGTGGAAGCGATCGAGGTTCACCCGCACCGTCGCCTCGACCGAGTTGGCCCGCTCGATCTTGAGGTTGGGATCGCCGGTCTCGAAGGTGTTGGGACCGTCATGTCCCCCACGCGCGAACAGCTCGGTGATCGCCGGCGCACGGCCGGTGCTCGATCCGGTGAAGCCGAGCTTCACATGGCTGCCGACATCGAGCAGCGCGCCGATCGCGCCGCTCACCGGCGTGAAGTCGCGGGCGGTGTAGACGTTGGAGGCCGGCGTGCCCTCCTCGCGGACATGCTCGACGCGGCCGCTCGCCTGGAGGTGGAGGATGTCGGTCAGCGGCACCTCGGTGAACAGGTACGCCGCCTCGCTCTGGGTGGTGGTGGGGAACAGGTAGCTGCTGTCCTGCCCGATCGCCGAGAACTTGCGGTTCTGCACCTCGAAGCCGATTGCCGAATTGCGGATCGGGCCCAGCGGGTTCAGCAGGAATTCGAGGTGGCCGTCGAACTCCTTGTTGCGGAAGGTCGTGTCGATCGTGCCGTCCGGCTCCTTCTCGTCATGCGTGTAATCGGCATAGCTCGCATCGAGGTTGATCGTCTTGAGCGGGCCAGCGTTCACCGCAAACACGTCGCGCGACATCACCTTGGTCTGGCGCATGTCGATATAGGTGGTGTCGCTGGGGATGCCGTACTTCGAGTTGTACTGGCTGATCGACAGGCCGACATGGCTCGCATCGTCGCCGCCGAAGAAATAGGAACCGCCGACCGAGCCGCCATGGCCGCGGAAGAAGCTGTTCTGCTGGGTGCCGAGCGGCGTGTCGTAATTGCCGGCATCGCGGTAGAAGCCGTCGGCATGGAGCGCGACCGAGCCGAGCTTGGCATCGACCAGCGCGCCGCCTTCGCCGACGTTCGAGACCGTGCCGTAGCTGCCGACCGCTTCACCGGACAGGGCTTCCTTCGGCAGGGACATCGGCACGCGGTTGTTGATCACGTTGACGACGCCGCCGATCGCCTGGCTGCCATAGCGCAGCGTGCCGGCGCCGCGGACGACCTCGATGCTCTGCGCGGCGAAGGGATCGACCGGCATGCCGTGATCGGGGCCGATATCGGACACGTCCGAGCTGCTCGCGCCATTCTCGAGGATGCGGACGCGCGTCGCGTCCATGCCGCGGATGATCGGGCGGCTGGCACCGCTGGCGAAGCTGGTCGCGGCGATGCCGGGCTCCTGCGCCAGCGCGTCGCTGATGCTGGCGCCGCCCGTGCGCAGGATCTGGTCGCGGTCGACATGGGTGACGATGGTCGGCACCTCGTCGCTGGCAACGGCATAGGGCGCGGCGGTGACGATGATGGTGTTCTTGTCGTTGGCCTGCTGCGGATCGGGATCGGCAAAGGCATGGGGGACGAACGCGACGATCGCGGCGCCGGCGAGAAGGGCAGTACGCATGAAAGGAAACTCCGTGAACCTGGGGGCACGCGCCGGCAGGCCGGCGGTGCGTATCGTTGATCAGGCGGTGCGGAGTGCAGGGGGCGCGCGGCTGCGCCAGGCATGCGAGCGGCGCAGATGCGCGGCGGGGTCGGCGACAAGCGGCTGGTGCCAGGCAATGGCGGGCGCGGGAAGCGCCAGCGCCGGACCGGCGGCAGCGAGATAGGCGCCCGCCATCGCGCCTTCGGCGCAGAGCGGGCAATCCTGGTCGTCGCCGCTGTGCTTCGGCGCGTGGCTGGCATGGGGAGTCGCGCTCCAGCCGGCCGGGTCATGCACATGCGCCCGCACGATCCCCGCCTGCCAGCACAGCGCGAACGCCAGCAGCAGCGCCGGCAGCAGCCGGACAAGGAGACCAGGAACGCGGAAACAGCGCATTCGCGTTGCCGTATCGCAGCATTGCGAATGTGGCAATATATCATCGAGGCTAAAGCGTGGCGATGTCGATCCGGCGGTCGGCGAGCGCCAGGGGGGCGTGCCGATGGGAAACGAGGACCAGCCCGGTGCCGGTCGCATCCAGCCAGCCGCGCAGGCGGGCGACCAGTTCCGCCTCGGTCGCAGCGTCGAGGCCCTCGCTCGGCTCGTCGAGCAGCAGCCACGGCCGCCGGGCAAGCAGCGCGCGAGCGAGCGACAGCCGCTTGCGCTCGCCGCCGGACAGCGTGCCGCCGGCTTCTGCGATCGGCGTATCCAGCCCGGCGGGCATCGCGGCGACGGTCGTGTCGAGGCACGCGGTGTGGAGCGCTGCCAGCATCTCGGTTTCGGTGATGCCGGGGCGGGCGACGCGCAGATTGTCGCCGATTGATCCAGCGATCAGTACCGCGCTTTGCGGCGCGAGGGCCGATTGGCGGCGCAGTGCGTCGGCGGTGCAGCGCGCGAGCGGCGTGTCGCCCAGGGCGAGCGGGTGGACCGGCATGCGCAGTCCGGCCAGCGCCTCGATCAGCCGCGTCTTGCCGGTGCCCGATGCGCCGGTGATGGCGACGCGGGCGCCGGGGGCGAGCTGCTCCGCGCCGAGGGTGATCGGCAGCGGAGTCGCTGCCGTGTTGGGGGACGGGGCAAGATCGCCGGGCAGCGCCGACAGCGTCGCCAGCCGGGCAAGCCCCTGTTCGACGCTCGCCTGGCGCAGCGCGGTGCGGGCAAAGGCGGCCATCGCCTCCACCGAGGCGGCGGCGGCGAGCAGTGCCAGCGCGCGGATCGGCGCGGCGCCTTCGCTCAGCGCGAACACCAACGCGGCGGCGAGCGTGCCGTAGAAGGCGAGCAGGCCCGCCACCACGCCGTCGCCGCGCGCCAGCGCCGCCCGGGCGCGGTCGAGCGGCCGCGCGAGCTCGGCGATCGTGTCGGCCACCCGCGGGGCGAGGCCATAGGCGATGATCTCGGGCCGGGCGGCGGCATAGTCGACGAACGCGGTGCGCAGCGCCCCCAGCGCCTCGGCGGCGTCGGCGGCGGGGCGCGTGGTCAGGCGGCGCGCGGCGAGGGTGAGCAGCGGCGGCAGCGCGGCCAGCAGGATGGCGAGCGCCAGCGCGGCTTTCCAACCGGCAAGTGCGACCAGCGCGACCGCGAAGCACGCGGCGGCGAGGCTGGCGGGGCGGCTCGGCCGGCGGACGACGAGATCCTCCAGCGCCTCGATGTCGCCGATCAGCCGCGCGCTGGCGTCGCCGCCGGCGAGGTCGGGTGCGGTGCGGCTGTCCTGCGCGGCGAGCTTGCCGAACAGGCGGCCGCGCAGGTCCGCCATCGCGGTGAGCGCGGCCTGGTGCGACAGCAGTCGCTCGCCGTAGCGGCCGCCGGTGCGCAGGATCGCGAGCCCGCGGATCGCGGCGCTGGGGATCAGGTAGTTGAATGCGGCAACCGCTGCCGCGCCGCTTGCGCCTGCGATCGCGGCGCCGGTGAGAAACCAGCCCGATAGCGCGAGCAGCAGGATCGCCGCGAGCCCGGCGAGGGTCGCGCAGGCAAGCGCCTGGCGCAGCGTCCGCCGTTCGGGGGCGGCGAGGGGGAAGGGGTTCACAGCGTCACCTCGGCATCGGCGGCGGCGACCAGGTAGGGATCATGGGTGGCGACGATCACCGCGCGTTCCGCCGCGACGGCGCGGAGCAGCGCGATGATCGACGCGGCGCTGGCATGGTCGAGATCGGCGGTGGGTTCGTCGGCGAGCAGCAGCGGGCGATCGGCGAGCAGCGCGCGGGCGAGGCCGAGGCGGCGACGCTCGCCGCCGGAAAGGCCGGAGCCGCGATGGTCGAGGACCAGGTCGAGGCTAGCGTCGCGTCGGGCGAGCATCGGGCCGAGGCCGACACGGTCGATCGCGGCGAGCAGGTCGGCATCGGTGGCGTGCGGGGCGGCGAGGGCGAGGTTGTCGCGCAGCGTACCGGGCAGGATCAGCGGGTGCTGCGCCGCCCAGGCGATGGGGCTGTGGTCGGGGACGGCGGCTATTCCCCCCTCCCGCCTGCGGGAGGGGATGGGGGAGGGTGCGACGTGGGGGGCTGGCCCCGACGACGTCGCCCGCTCGCCCGACTCACCCTCCCCTAGCCCCTCCCGCAAGCGGGAGGGGAACGCAGCGGGGAGGGCGCCGGGCGCTTCTTCCGGCGACAGGAAGTGCAGGCTGCCCGCGCTGGGTACGATCTGCCCCGCGATCGTCGCCAGCAGGCTGGTCTTGCCGCTCCCGGTTGGGCCGGTGAGTGCCACGAGCCCCGCCGTCCCGATCGACACGTCGACCGGGCCGATCGTCCGCCCCGGCCAGGCGATCACCAGCTCCTTCGCCGCCACGCCCGCGAACACCTCCGGCGCGGCAGCGGGCGGCGCCACTTCCGGCACCGCCGCAATCGCCGTCTTTGCCGCCTCGCCAAGCTGCTTGTCGTGGTACGCCGCCGCCAGCCGCCGCATCGGCAGGTAGAATTCCGGCGCCATCGCCAGCGCGAAGAACGCCTCGCGCAGCGTCAGTGTCTCCGGGTTCGGGAAGGGGAGGAGCCCCAGCAGGCTGAACCCGCAATAGACCGCGACCAGCGCCACCGCGAGCGCCGAGAAGAACTCGAGCACCGCGCTCGACAGGAAGGCGACGCGCAGCACCTCGACCGTGCGTGCGGCCACCTCGCGGGTGGCGAGGCCCACCTGCCGCGCGATGCGCTCCTCCGCGCCGAAATGGCGCAGGATCGGCAGGGTGCGGACGCGATCGACGAACAGGTCGGACAGTTCGCCCAGCGCCGCTAGCTGGCGTTCGGAGGCGCGCTTGGCGGCCGTCCCCGCGAGAATCATGCCGAAGATGAAGGGGACGAGCGTCCCGAGCAGGATCCCTGCCGCGATCAGGCTCGCGCAGGCAATGATCCCCACTGCCACCAGCGGCGCGGCTGCCGCCGCCATCCGGGCGGGGACGAAGCGCGTCTCATAGCCTTCGATCGTCGCGACATGGTCGATCGCCAGCACCGCCGATTGCCCGCTCGACGGCGCCGCGCCGCTGCCGAGCAGCCGTTCGACCAGGCTGCGGCGGAGCGGCGCGGTGCTCGCCTGCGCGCCGCGCACGGCCAGGACCGGGACGCCCCAGGCGGTGCCGGCACGCACCAGCCCGCCGCCGAGCATCGCCGCAAGCGCTGCCGCCGGCATCGGGTGCCCGTTCGCCGCTGCAGCAACGCCGTCGGCGATGCCCCAGGCAAACAGCGCGGCGCCGCCCAAGTCGATGATCCAGGCGAGCCCGGCCTGTTTTTGAAGAGCCATATGAGACAATTTGTACAAGCGATTTCGGCACTGCAACGGAATAGGGGATATCCCGCATAGGCGCAGCCGACCCCAACGCCTAGGCCCCAGATCACCGGCTCTTTGCTGAGGACACAACTATGGATATGGCAGTCGTAGAGCTGTCGCGCCTGCAATTCGCGCTGACAGCGATGTACCACTTCCTGTTCGTGCCGCTGACGCTGGGCCTTTCCTTTATCCTCGTGATCATGGAAAGCGTCTATGTCGTCACCGATCGCCCGATCTGGAGGGACATCACCCGTTTCTGGGCCAAGCTATTTGGCATCAACTTCGTCCTCGGGGTCGCAACCGGGCTGACGATGGAATTCGAATTCGGGACCAACTGGTCCTATTACTCGCACTATGTGGGCGACATCTTCGGGGCGCCGCTGGCGATCGAAGGCCTGATGGCCTTCTTCCTCGAAGCAACCTTTGTCGGCCTGATGTTCTTCGGCTGGGATCGCCTGTCGAAGCGCCAGCATCTGATGGTCACCTTCCTCACCGCGCTCGGCACCAACCTGTCGGCGCTGTGGATCCTGGTCGCCAATGGCTGGATGCAGCACCCCGCGGGTGCGGCATTCAACGCCGACACGATGCGCATGGAAGTCACCGACTTCGCGGCGGTGATCTTCAACCCCGTCGCCCAGGCGAAGTTCGTCCACACGGTGAGCGCCGGCTATGTCTGCGCCAGCCTTTTCGTGCTCGGCATCTCGGCCTATTATCTGCTGCGTGGCCGGCACCTGGAACTCGCCAAGCGCAGCTTCGCGGTCGCCGCGGCGTTCGGCCTCGCGGCCTCGCTGTCGGTCGTCGTGCTCGGTGACGAGAGCGGCTATGCGCTGACCGACAACCAGAAGATGAAGCTCGCCGCGATCGAGGCCGAATGGCACACCGAAGCGGCGCCCGCGGGCATCACCGTCGTCGGCTTCCCCTCGAACCAGGGTCGCGAGACGCTGTTCCAGGTGAAGGTGCCCTATGTGCTCGGCCTGATCGGGACGCGTAGCCTGACCGGCCAGGTGGAAGGCATCTATCCGCTGGTGGGCAAGGCCCGGCTGCGGATCGAGAACGGCCTCACCGCCTATGACGCGTTGCAGACGCTGAAGACCGATCACAAGAACGTCGCCGCGCGCGCCAAGTTCGAAGCGACCAAGGGTGATCTGGGCTATGCCCTGCTGCTGAAGCGTTGGGTCGCCGATCCGCGCCAGGCCAATGAAGCGCAGAAGGACCGGGCCGCCTGGTCGACCGTTCCCAACGTGCCGGCCGTGTTCTGGCTGTTCCGCGGCATGGCGGGTCTCGGCTTCTTCTTCATCGCCTTCTTCGCTGCCGCGCTCTACTACGCCAATTCGCGCCGCTTCCACCGCAAGTGGTTCCTGCGCGCGGCGATGTGGGCCATCCCGCTGCCCTGGCTCGCCATCGAGTTCGGCTGGGTCGTCGCCGAAGTGGGCCGTCAGCCCTGGGCGGTCGACGGTGTGCTGCCGACCTTCCTGGCAACCTCGAGCCTGACCGTTCCGGCGCTGTGGACCACGATCATCGGCTTCACCGCGCTGTACGGCGTGATGGCGGTGATCGAGTTCCGCCTGATGCTGGCGGCGATCAAGCACGGGCCCGAGACCTACGAGCCCTGGCAACCCCGCCACGACCCTGTGCCGACCGCACCCGAGCCGCGGCCGCTCCACGCCGTTCCTGCGGAATGAGCGCGAGCAAGGAGAAAGAACATGTCCATCCCGCTCGATTATGAGATCCTGCGCCTCATCTGGTGGGCGCTGCTGGGAGTGCTGCTGATCGGCTTCGCGCTGACCGACGGCTTCGACCTGGGAACGGCAGCGCTGCTGCCGTTCGTGGGCCGCACCGATGAAGAGCGCCGCATGGTGATCAACACCGTCGGCCCGACCTGGGAAGGCAACCAGGTGTGGTTCATCCTGGGCGGCGGCGCCATCTTTGCCGCCTGGCCGTTCGTCTATGCGGTCAGCTTCTCGGGCTTCTACCTCGCGATGTTCCTGGTGCTGTCGGCGCTGATCCTGCGTCCGGTCGGCTTCAAATACCGCTCCAAGCACGCCGATGCCGGCTGGCGTGCGCGCTGGGACTGGGCGCTGTTCGTCGGCGGCTTCGTGCCCGCGCTGGTGTTCGGCGTCGCGGTGGGCAATGTGCTGCTCGGCGCGCCCTTCCGCCTCGATAGCGACCTTCGCTCCTTCTACGAAGGCACGCTGCTCGGCCTGTTCACCCCGTTCAGCCTCGTTGCCGGCCTGCTCTCGGTCGCGATGCTGGTGCTGCACGGCGCCGGCTGGCTGAGCCTGAAGGCCGAAGGCAAGGTGGTGGAGCGCGCACAGCGTTTCGGCACCGTGGCGGCGATCCTCGCGGTCGTCCTGTTCGCGGTGGGTGGCGCCTTCGTTGCCTATGGCGACATGGGCTATCGCCTCGCCGGCATCGCCGATGCCAACGGCCCGTCCAATCCGCACCTGCTCGGCGCGGTGAAGGCGCCGGGCGCATGGCTGGACAATTACGGCAAGTACCCGTGGATGCTGATCGCTCCGGCGCTCGGCTTCCTCGGCCCGGTGCTGGCGCTGATCGGCATCCGCAGCCGCAGCGGCACGCTGGTGTTCGCGGGCTCGTCGATCGCCAATGTCGGCATCATTGCCACCGTCGGCCTGTCGATGTTCCCGTTCATCCTGCCGAGCTCGATCGATCCGGTCTCCAGCCTCACTGCCTGGAACGCCTCGTCGAGCCACCTCACGCTGTTCATCATGCTGGTCTGCGTGCTGATCTTCCTGCCGATCGTGCTGGCCTACACCGCCTGGGTCTACAAGGTGATGTTCGGCCGGGTGACGCCGGAAGAGCTGCAGCTCAACCCCGACCTCTACTGAGGAGTACGACCCATGTGGTATTTCGCCTGGATCCTCGGAACCTGCCTGGCCGTATCGGTCGCCGTGCTCAACGGCATCTGGCACGAGTTCCACTCCGATCCCGCAACGGACCTCACTGTTCTCGACTGACAGCCAACGGGGCGGCCGCATGGCGGCTGCCCCGTTCCTTTCGAAAGGGCGGGCGCTCCTGCGGGGAGTGTCCGCCCTTTTCGCGTGGCTACATCGGTTCGCCGGCGGCGCGGCGCTCGAAGATGGCGGCAAGCTCCAGATGGAGCCGCTTGTGGCGCTCATTGGGCGCACGGCTGGCACGCTCGCGCTCCTGCTCGGCGCGAAACCGGAAGTGATTCGCAAGCGGGGCCTGGTTCGGCGTGGTCATCGACCCGGTCTCGTTTCTCGCAACTGATTGCATTGACACCATTGTCGTGGCTGCCGCGGCCGCGGACCATTCCGTAGAAGTCACGGTATGTACCGCTACGGGACTGGTCGCTCTGCGCTTGACCGGCGCGGAACGGCGGATGTCCGATGAGTCCCGGCGACGCAGGGACCAAACCGGAACCTGCTCCGCGCCGCCACCGTTTGGGGGGCTTGTGCCAATCGCGCGGGAGCAAGTCTTGGAACGGGTAGTTGCGGATCTTCCCGGCTGGCTGACGAGCATCGTGTTGATCGCCGCCGCGATCCTCGTCGCGCTGCTAGTCCATCGATTCGCCCTCATCGTCGCCCGGCGCGCGGCGGCGCATACCAAGGGGCAGCTGGACGATATCGTGATCCGGAGGCTTGGCAGGCCGGCGCGCTGGCTGCTGGTCGCGATCGCCCTGTCGTTCGTGCAGCCGGGGCTGGACCTGGGCGCGAGCGGCACCCGCGCCTGGGCGCAGGCGGCGGGCCTGCTGGTGCCCGGCCTGATCGGCTGGATGCTGGTAGCCCTGCTCGGTGTGGTGTTCGACTGGGTGCTGCTGCGTGCCGACATCAGTGTGGCGGACAATCTGCGCGCGCGACGGCGGCGGACGCGCGCCTCGATCCTCCACCGCATCATCGTGTTCGTTGTGCTGGCGATCACCTTCTGCCTGATGCTGATGAGCATCCCCAGCGTGCGCAGCATCGGCGTGACGCTGATCGCCTCGGCCGGCCTCGCCGCGCTGGCGGTGGGCGCCGCCGCCCAGCCCGCGCTCAAGAACCTGATCGCCGGCATCCAGATGGCGTTCTCCGAGCCGATCCGGCTCGACGACGTCGTCATCATCGAAGGCGAGTGGGGGCGGATCGAGGATATCCGCCTGACCTATGTCGTCGTGAAGATCTGGGACGAACGCCGGCTGGTGGTGCCCGTCTCCAAGTTTCTCGAGAACAGCTTCCAGAACTGGACGCGCGAGACCAGCCAGCTGCTCGGCAGCGTGTTCTGGTACCTCGATCCCGCCGCCGACATTCCCCGGCTGCGCGCCAAGCTGGAGGAACTGGTCAGGGCCAATCCGCGCTGGGACGGCCGCTTCTGCAACCTGCAGGTGACCGACACCAAGCCCGAGGCGATCGAGGTGCGCGGGCTGATGACGGCCAAGGATGCCTCTACCGCCTTCGACCTGCGCTGCGACATCCGCGAAGGGCTGCTCGCCTATATCCGGCAGGAGATGCCCGAGGCGCTGGTCCGCACCCGCGGGCTGCTCGACTTCACGCCTCGACCGGAAGCCGCGTCTCCGTCTCCATCGGGACGCTCCTGAGCTCGTCGGTGAACTTCTTGAGCCACCACATCACGTCTTGTTCGTCGACGCCTGCCTTTAGCGCCTGCCAGCGCTCGATCCGCTCCTCCAGCGGCATGTTGAGCGCCTGGCAGATCGCGTCGGAGACTTCCTCGGCGCTATAGGGGTTCACCAGCAGCGCCTGCTCCATTTGCGCGGCGGCGCCGGCGAACTTGGAGAGGATCAGCACGCCCGGATCCTTGGGATCCTGCGCCGCGACATATTCCTTGGCGACAAGATTCATGCCGTCGCGCAAGGGAGTAACGAGGCCGATCTTGGCGGCGCGGTACACGCCCGCCAGCACATCGCGCGGATAGCCCTGGTTGACATAGCGCAGCGGCACCCAATCGAGATCGGCATGCGCGCCGTTGATCTTGCCCGACAGACCCTCCAGCGTGTTGCGGATGCGCTGATAGGTCTCGACGCTCGCCCGCGAGGGCGGCGCGATCTGGAGCAGGAACACTTCCTTGCGCTGCTCGGGGTAGGTGGTGAGGAAGCGCTCATAGCCGAGGAACCGCTCCTCCAGCCCCTTCGAGTAATCGAGCCGATCGACGCCGACGATCAGCGCGCGGCCCACCGAGCTGGTGCGCATCTGCTCGTACGTCTCGCGGGCGGAGTCGCTCTCCGCCAGCGCCGCGAATTCCTTGGCGTCGATGCCGATCGGGCAGGCGACCAGCTTCACGCTCTTCAGGCCGATGCGCAGCACGCCGTCGGGCTGCACCACCGCTTCCATCTCGGCGCGGGCGAAGTCGATGAACGATTCCATCCATTCCTGGGTGTGGAAGCCGATCACGTCATAGGCGAACAGCGTCTCGATCAGCTCATGCGCCTTGGGCAGGCTGGAGAGCAGGCGACGCGGTGGCCAGGGGATGTGGAGGAAGAAGCCGATGCGGTTCTTGCAGCCCCGGCGGCGCAGCTCCTGGCCGAGCGGGAACATGTGGTAGTCCTGCACCCACACCACATCGTCGGGCTCGATCAGCGGCCGCACGGTCTCGGCGAAGCGCTCGTTGACGCGCTGATAGCCGCCCGCAAAGCCGCGCTCATACTCGGCCAGGTCGATCCGGTAGTGGAACAGCGGCCACAGCGTACGGTTCGCATAGCCGTTATAATATTCGTCGATGTCCTGCTCTTCGAGGTCGACCGTGGCGGTGGTAACCCCCTGGTTGCGCTGCATGCTGATCTGGCCGGTAAACTGGTCGGTCTGCTCGCCGGACCAGCCGAACCAGATGCCGCCATTTTCGCGCAGCGCCGCGGCGAGCGCGACGGCGAGTCCGCCCTGCGCCCCCGAAGTGGAGCCGGTGGGCGCGGAAACGCGGTTCGAGATGACGATAAGGCGGCTCAACGGATCGAACTCCAGGGCTTGCTCAGCAGGACGGCGCAGTTGATCATGCCGACCAGCGAGTAGGTCTGGGGATAATTGCCCCACAATTCCCCGGTGACGGGGTCGATATCCTCGGAGAGCAGGCCGGCGGCGGTGCGCCTGCCCAGCATCTCTTCGAACAAGGCGCGCGCCTCATCGGTACGGCCGGTGATGTGCAGCGCTTCGATCAACCAGAACGTACAGAAGTTGAACGCGGTTTCGGGCAGGCCGAAATCATCCTCGGTATCGTAGCGCAGCATGGTCGAGCCGCGGCGCAGGCCTTGCTCCACCGCCTTGAGCGTCGAGACGAAGCGGGGATCGTCGGGCGTCAGGAAGCGCATCTCCAGCAGCTGGAGCAGGCTGGCGTCGAGATCGTCGCCCGAGAAGGTGGCGGAGAAGCGGTCCGTCTCCGCGCGCCACGCCTTGTCGAAGATCGTCGTGCGGATCGTGTCGGCGCGGTGCTGCCAGAAGTCGCGGCGCTCGGGCAGGTTCAGCACATGCGCGGCGTTGGCGAGCCGGTCGCACGCCGCCCAGCACATCGCCACCGAATAGGTGTGGACGCTCTGGCGGGTACGCAGCTCCCACAGGCCCGCATCGGGGGAATCGTGATACTGCCAGGCGCGCTCGCCGACGCGCTCCAGCGATTCGAAATCCTCGACACTGGCGATGCGATACAGCCGCTGGTCGAAAAAGGCCTGCACGTTGGACAGGACGATCTGGCCATAGGCGTCGTGCTGGACCTGCTCATAGGCCTGGTTGCCGACACGCACCGGTCCCATGCCGCGATAGCCGGCCAGGTCGGGCGCCTCGCGCTCCTCCAGCGTCGCTTCGCCGAGCACGCCATAGAGCGGCTGGATATGGCCGCCGCGCGGCTCGGCCCGGGCATCGTCGACGATGTTGCGGAGATAGCCGAGATAGGTCTCCAGCACGTCGAGCGCGCCGAGCCGGTTGAGCGCCTGCACCGTGTAATAGGCGTCGCGGATCCAGCAGTAGCGATAGTCCCAGTTGCGCTGCGAGCCGGCATGCTCCGGGATCGAGGTAGTGAGCGCCGCCACGATCGCGCCGGTTTCCTCGTGCTGGCAGAGCTTAAGCGTGATGGCGGAGCGGATCACCACCTCCTGCCATTCGAGCGGGATGGCGAGGCCGCGCACCCAATGCTGCCACTCGGCGATGGTGTTGAGCAGCATGTCGTCGACCGTCTCGGCGACGTCGCCGCTGAAGCTTTCGTCGGGGCCGAGGAAAAAGTGCAACGGCTTCTCGACGCGAAACACGCGCTCTTCCTCCACCATGCCGACCGGCGCGGTGGTGGTGAGGCGGAGCGTCATCGGCTCGACTAGGTAGCGCAGATGGTTGGAGCCGCCGATCCGCGTCTTGCAGCCCTTGCCCCAGCCGCAGGTGGGGCGCAGCTTCACCCGGATGCGCGGGCTTCCCGCCACCGGCTTGACGATCCGCGCGAAGGAAACCGGGCGATAGACGCGGCCGAGGCGGGCGAAGCGGGGGCAGAAATCGGTGACTTCGATCGCGTTGCCGGCGGCATCGGTGTGCCGGCTGACCAGGATCGGGGTGTTGCGCAGATAGCGCTGCTCGACCGAGACCACGCCTTCGAGCGCGATGTCCCAATAGCCGGAATCGGGCTCCTCGCCGCCGACGAGGGCGGAGAAGAGCGGATCGCCGTCGACGCGGGGCACGCAGCCCCAGACGAAGCGTCCGGCGCGATCGATCAGCGCGCTGACCTGGCAGTTGCCGATCGGCCAGAGGTCGAGCGTGGTCATGCATGGACTCCGGTTGCAGCCGCCAGCCAGGCGAGCACGCCCGATACGTCGTCGATGCGGTAGCGCGCGTCGGTGGGGCGGGGATCACCGACCAGCACGCCGGCGCCGCCGAGCAGCGCGACGGCGGAGAAGCCCGGCTCGTCGGTCACGTCGTCGCCGAGGAAGACGGGGCGGCCCGGGGCGAAGCGCGGATCGGCCATCAGCGTGCGGATCGCGCTGCCCTTGTCGCCGCCCGCGGTGCGGACCTCGACCATCATCTTGCCGTGCTGCAGGTACAGGCCGTGCTCAGCCGCCAGCCGTTCGCCCAGCGCCATGGCCTTGGGTTCGAGCGCGGGGTTCAGTCGATAATGGACGGCGGCGCCCAGCGGCTTGTCTTCGAGGATCGCGCCATCGTTGCTCTCGGTGAAGGCGCGCATCGCGGCCAGCGCCGCGATCAGCCCGGCGGGGCGCTCGGCCTGTTCGCGGCGACCGTCGGACCAGCGGAACTCCATGCCATGGCTGCCAACGACCGAGGGAGAGTGATCGCCGAACAGCGCCGCCAGATCGCCAGCGGGCCGGCCGCTGACCAGCGCCAGCCGGCCGTCGAGCTTTTCCTCCAGCGCGCCGATCAGGTCGACCAGCACGGGGGCGACCACGACGCCATCGGGGCGGTCGGCGAGTTCGACCAATGTCCCGTCGAAATCGAGGAACAGGCTGGCAGAATCGAGCAGATCCGCCGGGGGCGGCATCAGCAGAACGGGGTCCCGGTCGGGCATGCAACTCCTCATCGGGGCGCCAGGAAGGGGCGCCCGCCACAGGATCGTTACGCGCGCGGGACCGATCCGTTCCCCGCCTCGTCGGATTCATGCTGCACCTGCGCAGTACCGAAGCGCAGCGACAGGCCGTGATAGAGGCGTTCCTTGGAGACGATCTGCGCGGTGAAGTCGGCGATCAGCGCGGCGGCGAGCAGCGGCAGCATCAGCCCGCGGCTGGCGGTGGTCTCGGCGATGATGATGACGGCGGTCAGCGGCGCGCGGACCACGCCGGTGAAATAGGCGACCATGCCGAGCAGCACGATCGTTCCGCCCGGCGCGGTCGGGAACATGGGCCGCACGAGGTCGCCGACGCCTGCGCCTACCGAGAGCGAGGGCGCGAAGATGCCGCCGGGGATGCCCGCGATGGCAGTGGCGAGCGTCGTCGTGAACTTGGCGGGGGCATACCACCAGGGGATGGCGCCGTTGGTGATCGCGCTGCGGGCGGCGTCATAGCCGGTGCCCCAGGTGAGCCCGGTCGTCACGCCCAGCACCGCGACGACCAGCCCGCAGGCGGCTGCGAAGGCGAGCTTGTGGCGGCGAACGGCGACCAGCGGCCGCCAGTCCGATCCGCCCGCCGCGAGCATCAGCCGCGCGAACAGCCCGCCGGCGAGGCCGCCCACCACGCCCGCGACGGGCGCGGCAAGGATCGCCTGGCGCAGCGGCAGCGTGTCGCGCATCACGCCGAAATAGACATAGTCGCCGGCGATGCCGAGGCTGGTCATTCCCGCGATCAGCACCGCCGCCATCACCAGCACCGCCATGCGCTGCTCATAGGCGGCGGCGAGTTCCTCGATGGCGAAGGCTACCCCGGCGAGCGGCGTGTTGAACGCCGCCGCGACGCCGGCTGCGCCGCCGGCGATGAACACCGAGGCGCGGATCGGCACCCGGGCGAGGCGGTGCGCATAGCCCATGATCGAGGCGGCGACCTGCACCGTCGGCCCCTCGCGGCCCGTGGAGGCGCCGACCAGCACCGCGCCGATGGTGAGGATCAGCTTGAACACCACGGTCTTCGCCGAGGTGAGGCTGTTCATCGCGTCGTCGGGGTCGCGCGTCGCTGCCATCACCTGCGGGATGCCCGAGCCCACGGCATCGGGCGCAAAGCGGCGGGTGGCCCAGGCGAACAGCGCGAAGCCGGCGGGGGTGAGGAGCAGGGGCAGCCACCACCAGGTCTTTTCGAGGCTGGTAAACCGGCGCGCGGCCCAGTCGGCGGCTTCCGCGAAACCGAAGGCGACGACGCCGACGACGATCGCACCGCCCAGAAAGGCGACGCGGCGCCGCCAGGTCTGCGCGGTGGGGCCATGCCGGCGCACGATCGCGCGGACGCGGCGGGTGGTCCGGTGGTGGTCCATGCACTCCCTCAGCCTGCCCCCCGGCGCGGGTGCTGTAGCGGGGCGGGGAGGGGAGCGCCAGCCTTGATCCTCCCACAAAGGTGGGGGCTCGCCACATGCGTTCCCCTCCCGCTTGCGGGAGGGGTTAGGGGAGGGGAGGAAACCTTACGGCGCTTCTACCACGTCAGTCCCTCCCCCGACCCCTCCCGCAAGCGGGAGGGGAGCGACGTCACACGAACGCGGGCATCCCCGGCAGCAGCTTGTCCAGCGTCACCGGATAGTCGCGCACCCGCACCCCGCAGGCATTGTGGATGGCGTTCGCCACCGCAGCGCCGACGCCGCACAGGCCCAGCTCGCCCACGCCCTTCGCCTTCATCGGCGACGTCGTGGGGTCGGTCTCGTCGAGGAAGATCACGTCCTGGTGCGGAATGTCGGCATGGACCGGCACCTCGTACCCGGCGAGGTCGTGGTTGACGAAGAAGCCGAAGCGCTTGTCGACCGCGAGGTCCTCCATCAGCGCCGAGCCGACGCCCATCGTCATCGCCCCGATCACCTGGCTGCGCGCCGACTTCGGGTTGAGGATCCGCCCCGCCGCGCACACCGCCAGCATCCGCCGCACCCGCACCTCGGCCGTGGCGGCATCCACCGCGACCTCAACGAAATGCGCGCCGAAGGTGGACTGCTGGTACTTCTTGGCGAGGTCGCCATAGTCCATATGGTCCTCGGCGACGAGCTCGCCGCCCTTGGCCGCATCGGCCAGCGCGACGCTACGGTTGCCCGCACGGACCTTGCCGTCCTCGAACACCACATCGGCCGAGTTGAAGCCGAGCGCCGCGGTCACCTTGTCGCGCAGCATCGCGCAGGCGGCATAGACGCCCGCCGTCGAGCTGTTGGCGCCCCATTGCCCGCCCGAGCCCGCCGAGGCCGGGAAGCTGGAATCGCCCAGCCGCACCACGACCGTATCGAGCGGCACGCCCATCATCTCCGCCGCGGTCTGGGCGATGATGGTGTAGGTGCCGGTGCCGATATCGGTCATGTCGGTCTCGACCGTGACCACGCCCTTGCCGTCGAGCCGCACCCGCGCGCCGGACTTGCCGTTGAGGTTGTTGCGGAACGCGGCGGCCATGCCCATGCCGATCAGCCAGCGCCCCTCGCGGATCGCCCCCGGCGCCTTGGCGCGCTTCGCCCAGCCGAACTTGTCCGCGCCGATCCGCATGCACTGGATCAGCTGGCGCTGCGAGAAGGGGCGGTTGGCGGCTTCGGGATCGACCTGGGTGTCGTTGAGCGCGCGGAATTCCACCGGGTCCATCCCCAGCTTCTCGGCCATCTCGTCCATCGCGATTTCGAGCGCCATCAGCCCCGGCGCCTCGCCCGGCGCGCGCATCGCATTGCCCTCGGGCAGGTCGAGCACCGCCAGCCGCATCGCGGTCAGCCGGTTCTCGCCGGCATAGAGCAGGCGGGTCTGGCTCACCGCCGTCTCGGGGCCGCCGCCCGGCAGGTCGCCCGACCAGCTCTCATGGCCGATCGCGGTGATCTTGCCGTCCTTGCTGGTGCCGATACGGATGCGCTGGATCGTCGCCGGACGGTGCGTGGTATTGTTGGCGATCAGCGGGCGCTGAAGCGACACCTTGACCGGCCGCCCCGCTGCTTTGGCGCCGAGCGCCGCGAGGATCGCATCGGTGCGCACGAACAGCTTGCCGCCGAATCCGCCGCCGACGAAGGGCGACATCAGCCGCACCTTGTCCTCGGGCAGGCCCAGCGTGCGCGCCACGTCGCCCTTGCCCCAGTTGATCATCTGGTTCGAGGTCCAGAGCAGCAGCTGGTCGCCGTCCCATTTGGCGGTGGAGGCGTGCGGCTCCATCATCGCGTGCGAATGGTCCGGCGTGGTGTAGCGCGCGTCGAGCTGCACCGGCGCGCTGGCAAACGCACCCTCGAAATTACCGACCTTGCTCTCGGCCGGGCCGCCGAACCCTTCCTTGGGCAGCGTGGCACTTGCCATCTCGGCTTCGAGATCGAACCGGCCCTTGCCGCGCGCATAGTCGACGCGGATCAGCGAGGAGGCGGCGCGGGCCTGCTCGAAGGTCTCGGCCACCACCAGCGCGATCGCCTGGTGATAATGCTCGATCTCGGGCCCGCCGAGCAGGTTGGCGGTGTTGAAATTGCCCTTGGTCAGCTTGCCGGCATTCTCGGCGGTGACGATCGCGAGCACGCCCGGCGCTGCCTTGGCGGCGCTGAGGTCCATGCCGGTGATCCGGCCCTTGGCGATCGCCGCGCCGAGCACATAGCCATAGGCCGCGCCCGGCGCGACATCGTGCCGCTCATAGGCATAGGGCGCGCGGCCGGTGGTCTTGAGCGGGCCGTCGATGCGGTCGGTGGGCTTGCCGACGACCTTGAGGCGGTCGATCGGGTTGGTCGTGGCGGGGGTATCGAACTTCATGGCTCAGCCCCTTGCTTCGCTCAGCACCGCGGCGAGCGTGCGCTCGGCCAGCGGCAGCTTGAATGCATTGTCGTGCGTCGGCGTGGCGCCGGCAAAGGCGATCCTGGCAGCGGCGGCAGCGCCCTTGGGCAGCGCTGCCTCGGCCGCTTCGACGCGCCACGGCTTGTGCGCCATGCCGCCGAACGCGACCCGGCCGGTGCCGTCCTTCTGCACCACCGCCGCCACCGAGACGAGCGCGAAGGCATAGGACGCGCGGTCGCGCACCTTGTGGTAGAAATGCTTGCCGCCCAGCGGCTTGGGCAGGGTAACCGCGGTGATCAGCTCGCCGGTCTGGAGCGTGTTGTCGATGTGCGGCGTGTCGCCGGGCAGGCGATGGAAGTCGGCGATGGCGATCTTGCGGGTGCTGCCGTCGGGCTTCACCGTCTCCACGGTCGCATCGAGCAGCCGCATCGCGATGGCCATGTCACCCGGATAGGTGGCGATGCACGCCTTGCTGGTGCCGATCACCGCGAGCTGGCGGCTGAACCCGCCGATCGCCGCGCAGCCGCTGCCGGGCTTGCGCTTGTTGCAGGGCTGGTTGGGGTCGTAGAAATAGGGGCAGCGGGTGCGCTGGAGCAGGTTGCCCGCGGTGGTCGCCTTGTTGCGCAGCTGGCCGCTCGCGCCCGCGACGATCGCGCGGGTCAGCACCGCATAGTCGCGGCGGACGCGCTTGTCGGCGGCGAGATCGGTGTTGCGGACCAGCGCGCCGATGCGCAGCCCGCCGTCGCTCGTCTCCTCGATCCGGTCGAGCGCAAGCTTGTTGACGTCGATCAGATGCGCCGGAGTCTCGATCTCCAGCTTCATCAGGTCGAGCAGATTGGTGCCGCCGGCGATGAACTTGGCGCCGGGGGTCTTGGCGGCGAGCGCCGCGGCATCGGCCGGGCTGCTCGCTCGGGTGTATTCGAACGCCTTCATGCCTGCCTCCCCGCAGCTTCGCGGATCGCCTCAACGATGTTGGAATAGGCGCCGCAGCGGCAGATATTGCCGCTCATCCGCTCACGGATCTCCATTTCGGAGAAGGCGGGCGAGGCGGCGACGTCGGCGGCGACATGGCTGGGGATGCCGGCCTTGATCTCGTCGAGCACCGCGACGGCCGAGCAGATCTGCCCCGGCGTGCAATAGCCGCACTGATAGCCATCGTGCTTGACGAAGGCGGCCTGCATCGGGTGCAGGTCCTCGGGGGTGCCCAGGCCCTCGATGGTGGTGACGTTGTCGCCGTCGTGCATCACCGCCAGGCTGAGGCAGCTGTTGATCCGCCTGCCGTTGACCATCACCGTGCAGGCGCCGCACTGGCCATGGTCGCAGCCCTTCTTGGTGCCGGTCAGGTGCAGATGCTCGCGCAGCGCATCGAGCAGCGTGGTGCGGGTGTCGACGGTCAGCTCGGCCGGCTTGCCGTTGACCTTGAGCTGGACGGGCAGGGTGGGAGGCGTCTCCATCGGCGCGATCGGTTCCTTGCTGCTGGCGCTCGCCGGGAACGCCGACGCGGCAGCACAGGCCGCGCCGCTCGTCAGCAATCCCCGTCGCGATACGCCGATATCGCCTGGACTATCCATCTTGGGCATCCCCTGTTTGCATGCTCCCGCACGGTCATCGCCTGAACGTCCTGCTGGTTCCGGCGGCGATCTGCACGGCTGTGTGATTGGCAGGCATCTCTACCGGCTTTACCGAGCGGTAGCAAATGTCCGCGGGGGAAGCGCGGACGTCGCTGTTCAGTCCTGCTGGTCGGACAAGTCCATGAAGTTGCGGGCGGCTTCGCGATCCGCCGGATCCTCGAAGGTGACGTCGAGGTCGGGCGCGTTGCCGAGCATGAACAGCAGCGCCCACAGCGCGAAGCGGCGGGCACGATCGGTCTCCAGGCCCAGGTCGACCTTCATCCGCTCGATGCCCGCGGCCAGCGCGGGCGGGGTGAGGGCGCCAAGGTCGGCGGTGCCGAAATAGCGGACAAGCTGGTCGTCGAGTTGCATGGCCCGGGCCTACGCCGCTCCCGGGCCGGCGGCAAGGATACGGGACATTCCCAAGCGACTCGTGCGCGCAGCGGGTCCATGCGAGAGCGCATGTGGACCTATCACGCCGATCTGCTCGCCACGCCGGTGCCGCGCTACACCAGCTACCCCACCGCCGCCGAGTTCGGCGAAGGCGTCGGGCCGGCAGAGATGGGCGCCGCGCTCGATCGGGTATCGCCCGAGACCGAGCTGTCGCTGTACCTGCACATCCCCTTCTGTCGGGAGATCTGCTGGTATTGCGGGTGCAACACCGGCGCCGCGAACCGCACGGCCCGCCTCGACGCCTATCTCGCCCGGCTTTCCGAAGAGATCGACCTGGTCGCCCGCCGCCTCGACGGGCGCGGGCGGGTCGGGCGCATTGCCTTTGGCGGCGGCAGCCCCAACGCGATCGCGCCGGAGGCCTTTGTGCGGCTGGTGGCGCAGGCCAGGGCGGCGTTCGGCGCCGATGCGCCGGTCGTGTCGGTGGAAGTCGATCCGCGGGGGTTCGATGCGGCCTGGGCGAGCGCGCTGGTGGAAAGCGGCGCGCGCCGGGTGAGCCTGGGGGTGCAGACCTTCGATCCCGCGATCCAGGCGGCGATCGGCCGCGTCCAGCCGCACGCGGATATCGTCGCGACGGTGACCCTGCTGCGCAGCGCCGGCATCGACTCGATCAATTTCGACCTGATGTACGGACTGCCCGGCCAGACCGCCGAGCTGCTGCGCGACTCGATCGAGGCGAGCATCGCGCTGGGTGCCGATCGCCTCGCGGTGTTCGGCTATGCCCATGTCCCGCACCTGATTCCGCGCCAGCGCCGGATCGACGCCAGCGCGCTGCCCGATGCGGCGGCCCGATTCGAGCAGGCGGCGCTCGCCCACGACCTGCTGGTCAGTGATGGCTATGCCGCGATCGGCTTCGATCACTTCGCCACGCCGGGCGACGCCATTGCCCGTGCCGCGCGCGAGGGCAGGCTGCGGCGCAACTTCCAGGGCTTCACCGAAGACGAGGCCGAGGTGCTGATCGGGCTGGGCGCGAGTGCGATCAGCCAGTTCCCGGATCTGCTGGTGCAGAACGAGAAGAATGCCGGGCGCTGGCACATGGCGGTCTCGTCCGGCCGGCTGGCGGCCGCGCGCGGCGTGCGCCGCTCCACCGACGACCAGTGGCGGGCGGCGGCGATCGAGGAACTGCTCTGCCAGGGCCGCGCCGATCTGGGCGGAATCGCCGGCCGCGGCGAGATTGCGCTGCGGCTCGCGCGGTTCGCCGCGCTGAAGCTGGTGCGCTGGGAGGGCAGTGTGCTGCTGCTCGCCCCCGAGGCACTGCCCTATGCGCGGGTCATCGCGAGCGCGCTCGACCGGTATCGCGGTCCGGCGGCCACCCGCTTCAGCAGCGCGGTCTGAGGGCGGGTCCGGAGCCCTCCGTACCCGGGAAACTACCAAGCCATCGTAGTATAGCGTCGGTTAAGGCGGCCCCGTATAAGGCGGCCGCCCGACCCGCGCCGGGGGTATTTGCGCGCGTTCCGAAAGAGCATTGATGTCGCGTCCCGTTTTCTTCGATCCCACCGGCAGCCGCAGGCGCTGGACCATGCGAACGCTGTTCGCGCTGATCGGAGGGGTGCTGCTCGCGGCGATCGTCTTCGCCGCCACGATCGTGAACGTGCCGCCCGCGCAGGACCTGCCGGTGCGCTGGGAAAATGCCAAGCCGGCGGCGCTGCGCTCGCTGAGCGCCCGCGGCGAACCGCGCCGGCAGCGCTGGCTGCCCGGCACCGCGTCGAAAAAGCCCGGCGCGCCGCTCACCGTCGGCTTCTATGTGCCCTGGGACGGCGCGAGCGCCGACTCGCTCCGCCGCAATATCGGCGATCTCGACTGGGTGGTGCCGGCGATGGTCTCCGTCACCGGCGCCAACCATGCGATGCAGGTGACGGACGATCCGCGGCTCGCGAGCATCCTCGCCGGCGCGCGCCGGCCGCCGCGGGTGCTGCCGATGGTGCAGAACGTCTCCGACGAGGCCTGGGACAGCGCCGGTGCCGCGCGGCTGATCGCCAGCCCGGCGGCGCGCGCCAAGCTGGCCCGCGACCTGGCGGCGATGGTCAAGCAGCGCAACTATACCGGTCTGGTGATGGACTTCGAGAGCCTGCCGGACAGCGCGCTGCCGGGTTATCTCCAGCTGCTCGACCAGATCAACAAGGCGATGCCGAAGGACAAGCTGCTCGCCGTCACCGTTCCCGGGGGCGATGCCAGCTGGAACCTCAAGCGCTTCGCGGCCGTCACCGACCGCGTGATCCTGATGGACTATGACGAGCATTGGCAGGGCGGCACCGCCGGGCCGATCGCCTCGCAGCCCTGGTTCGTCGAGGAACTGCGCCGCGCGGTGGCCGAGGTCGGCACCGACAAGCTGATCGTCGCGCTGGCCAGCTATGCCTATGATTATCACGGCGGCGGCGCCGAGGCGATGAGCATCGAAGAGGCCTGGTCCGCCGCGCACGACAGCGACGCCAAGGTCACCTTCGACAAGGCCAGCGGCAACAGCGCCTTCGCCTATGACGAAAGCGGCGAGCATCACGAGATCTGGATGGTGGACGCCACCGCGACCTGGAACCAGCTGCAGGCGGTGCGCGCGGCGGGCGTCGGCAGCGTCGCCCTGTGGCGGCTCGGCACCGAGGACGCCGGCGTGTGGACCGCGCTGCTCGCCTATCGCCATGGCGGAACGCCCGATCTCAGCCGCATCGTGCCCGCTACCGATGTCGACGTGGAAGGCAATGGCGAGATCCTGCGCATCACCGCCACGCCGACGGTGGGCGAGCGCGCGATCACCTTCGATGCCGCCAAGATGATCCGCGACGTGCAATATCCGGTGCTGCCCACCCCCTATGTGGTGGTGCGGACGGGCGCGCTGCCCAAGCAGATCGCGCTGACCTTCGACGACGGCCCCGATCCCGACTATACGCCGAGGATCC
This sequence comes from Sphingomonas azotifigens NBRC 15497, assembly GCF_002091475.1. Classification (GTDB taxonomy): domain Bacteria; phylum Pseudomonadota; class Alphaproteobacteria; order Sphingomonadales; family Sphingomonadaceae; genus Sphingomonas; species Sphingomonas azotifigens. Next base: position 45,396 of record NZ_BCTR01000021.1, on the reverse strand, counting down.
TCGACATCCTCAAGGCCGAGCATGTGCCGGCGACCTTCTTCATCATCGGCGAGAACGCGCTGCAGCATCCGCTGCTGCTGCGGCGGCTGGTGGCGGAAGGGCATGAGGTGGGCAACCACACCTACACCCACCCCAATCTCGCGACGACCTCGGCCGGCAGCACCGCGCTGGAGCTCAACGCCACCCAGCGGCTGGTGCAGGCCTATACCGGGCGTGGCATGCGGCTGTTCCGCGCGCCCTATTTCGGAGACGCCGAGCCGACCACCGCCGACGAACTCGATCCGGCGCTGGTGGCGCAGAAGCAGGGCTATACGGTGGTCGGCCTGCACGCCGATCCGGACGACTGGAAGCGGCCGGGCACGCAGGCGATCATCGAACGCGCGGTCGACGGCGTCGAGTCGGCGACGCCCGATCGCTCGGCCAATATCGTCCTGCTCCATGACGGCGGCGGCAACCGCGAGCAGACCGTCGCCGCGCTGCCGGTGATCATCCGCGAACTGCGCGCGCGCGGCTATACCTTCGTGCCGGTCTCGAAGCTCGCCGGACTGCCCTATGACGCGGTGATGCCGCCGATCCGCGGCAGCGACCTGCTCGCGGTGCGGGCGGACGTGGCGATCTTCGTGGTGCTTGCGGCGATCGCCTCGGGGCTGCGCTGGATGTTCTTCATCGCGATCACCCTCGGCATCCTGCGCGCCGTGATCCTCGCCGGCCTGGCGCTGCGCCAGCGGCGGCGCGAGCGCGGCACGCCGCCGGTCTATACGCCCAGCGTCTCGGTCATCATTCCCGCCTATAACGAGGAGCGGGTGATCGAATCGTCGGTACGCCGGGTGCTCGCCAGCGACTATCCGGCGATCGAGCTGATCGTCGCCGACGACGGCTCGAAGGACCGCACCAGTGCGATCATCGCGGCCGCGTTCGGCGATGATCCGCGCGTGACGCTGCTCACCCTCCAGAATGGCGGCAAGGCCGCGGCGCTCAACCGCGCGCTGCAGCAGGCGCGCGGCGAGGTGATCATCGCGCTCGATGCCGATACCCAGTTCGAGCCCGAGACGATCGGGCGGCTCGCCCGCTGGTTCGTCGATCCGCAGCTGGGCGCGGTGGCGGGCAGCGCGCAGGTGGGCAACCGCGTCAACCTCGTCACCCGCTGGCAGGCGGTCGAATATGTCACCGCGCAGAATCTCGAGCGCCGCGCGCTTGCCGGGTTCAACGCGATCACGGTGGTGCCGGGGGCGGTGGGTGCCTGGCGCCGCGCCGCGCTCGACGCGGTGGGCGGCTACCCCGAGGATACGCTGGCGGAGGACCAGGACCTCACCATCGCCATCCAGCGCGCCGGCTGGCGCGTCACCTACGATCCCGATGCCGTGGCCTGGACCGAGGCGCCGGAAAGCTTCCGGGCGCTCGCCAAGCAGCGCTATCGCTGGGCGTTCGGCACGCTGCAATGCCTGTGGAAGCATCGCGGGCTGTATCGCGACAAGAAGGCGCGCGGTCTCGCCTGGATCGGCCTGCCCCAGGCCTGGGTGTTCCAGATCCTCTTTGCGGCGATCTCGCCGCTCATCGACCTGGCGCTGATCTCGGCGATCGTCGCTACCGCGGTGCGCATCGGCCAGCATGGCTGGGAGCAGACTCGCGGCGATGTGAGCACCATGGGCATCTACTGGCTGGCATTCACCGCGATCGATGTCGGCTGCGGCTGGATCGCCTATCGGCTCAACAGCCGCCGGATTCGCTATCCCGCGCTGCTGCTGGTGGCGCAGCGATTCGTCTATCGCCAGCTGATGTACTGGGTGGTGCTGCGCGCGATCAGCTCGGCGGTCGGCGGCTGGTGGGTCGGCTGGGGCAAGCTAGAGCGCACGGGTCGAGTCGGGGCGGCCGGATCTGCGGCGCCGGCCGGATAGGCCGCCTCCACGCCAACGCAAAACGTCCGAACCATGCCGCCCGTCCGCCCTCCCAAGGCAGGCGGGCGGTTTTCGTCCTGCACGGTTCAAACTGCATCTGGATGCAGATGCTTCTGTGTCTTTTGGGTACCACTTTCGATTTTTCCGACTAGCTGCACATAAGTTGAGACGTGTTAACCAAGACGAAAATCGTGGTGGATAGATCGCAAGGGCGCACTTTTCAGGGCTTCATCTTGAACATGAAGCGAAAATGATTTTACGCGGGATGTTATGTTGCACGCGATGTAACAATCCTGCCAAATCCCGTGCCTAGGGGCGCCCCCGAACCAATTAAATCCACCTCGGGGAAAGCTTCATGCTTAATCGTTCTACCTTCCGACTCGCGCTGCTGGCTGGCGCCACTGCCGCCGCGCTCGCCGCCGCGCCTGCAATGGCGCAGACCCAGGTCGCCGACGCCACCCCCGTAGCCGATGCGACCCCCCAGGAAGGCGGCCTCGCCGACATCGTCGTCACCGCGACCAAGCGCGAGACCAATCTGCAGAAGACGCCGATCTCGATCAGCGTGCTCAGCACCCAGGGCATTCAGGACCGCCACGTCCAGAGCCTGTTCAACCTTGCCGACGGCACGATCCCGTCGCTGCGCGTCGCGACGTTCGAGGCGCGCCAGTCGGCGCTGACGATCGGCATCCGCGGCATCGTCCCCTACGACCAGAACCAGACCGCGCGTGACGGCGGCGTCGGCGTCTATATCGACGGCGTCGCGCTGGGTAAGACCCAGGGCCTCAACGCCGCGCTGTTCGACATCGAGCGCATCGAAGTCCTGAAGGGCCCGCAGGGCACGCTGTTCGGCCGCAACACCGAAGGCGGCGCGCTGTCGCTCGTCACGCGTGCGCCGACCGGCGAGTTCGGCGGCCGCGTCAACGCCGGCGTCGGCAATTACGGCAGCCGCAGCGCCGACGTGCACCTCGACCTGCCGGCGTTCCACGACGTCGCGCTCAAGCTGGACGGCGTCTACCAGCACCAGGATCCGACCGTCGCCGATCCGCTCTCGGGCTCGACCGGCTGGAACTATTACGATCGCAAGGGCGGCCGCGTCGCGGCGCGCTGGAAGCCGGTCAGCGGCTTCACCGCCGACTTCGCCTATGACTATGCGAAGGACGAAAACACCCCGCAGTACAGCCAGCTGGTCAACTACAACCCGAACAATTACACCGTCGGTGCGTTCAACGGCACCACGCTGGTCCTGCCGGGCACGACCACCGCGTGCGGCGGCACCATCGCTGCCGGCAGCACCAAGCCGATCTGCATCGCGCCCAAGGCGCCGCTCGTCGGCATCCACCCCGATCGCCAGACCGTGGCCGATGTCGGCGTGCCGCAGCAGCCGAGCGTCGACATCACGCATGGCTTCTCGTCGAACCTGAAGTACACGCTGTCGCCCGCGATCGAGCTGCGTTCGATCACCGCATGGCGCGGCGTCAGCACCGACCAGTGGGACAATTCGGGTGGTCCGGAGCGCAGCAGCTTCGCGCCGAGCTCGAACTTCAGCCGCTACAGCCTGTCGTACCTGCGCCAGCACCAGTTCAGCCAGGAATTCCAGGCGGTCGGCAGCGTGCCGCAGCTCGACTACGTCTTCGGTGCCTATTACTACACCGAGCACGCCACCGAATATGCCGCGACGCCGCTGAGCAACCTGTGGAACGCGGACGGCACCTCGTACACCATCCGCAGCCAGATTTTCCCGGGAACGATCAACTCGGGCAACAACTCCGGCTATCAGCAGTTCGATCCGGCCTGTAACAACCTGCTGGCCACTTCCGCCAACAATCCGCTGGCGCAGCAGTTCACGAATAGCTGCCAGTTCATCACCCGGGCCAGCGAAGCCTATGATCACAACTATTCGCTGTTCGGCAACCTGACCTTCACGCCGGCCGCGCTGAACGACGTGGTTCATGTCACGCTCGGTGGCCGCTGGACGAAGGACAAGCGCCGCGGCCAGCTCTATGTCATCAACAACAACTATATCGCGGGCGTCTTCCAGCCCAACTTCGTGCCGTTCACCTTCAGCAACAGCGTCAGCCGGTTCGATCCGATGATCAACGTCGCGTTCGACGCGACCCAGGACATCCACCTCTACGCCAAGTACGCGACCGGCTTCCGCGCCGGCGGCGCGAACGATCGTTCGCTCCAGTTCAACGCCTTCGGTCCGGAAGCGGTGAAGTCGTATGAAGTCGGCGCCAAGATGGACTTCTGGAACCACAAGGCGCGCCTGAACCTCGCGGGCTACATCATGGACCGCGACAACACCCAGTTCGACTTCGACTATTTCGATACGAACGGTGCGAGCCCGACCAACGGCAGCCATATCGAGCAGACCACCAATGCCGGTCAGAGCAAGATCCGCGGCATCGAAGCCGATCTGACCGTGGCGCCGGTGCAGGGCCTGACGCTGACCGCGTCCTACGCCTACACCTACTGGCGCGCGCCTTCGGCCGTGAACCCGCTGACCCCGGGTGCGCCGCCGCAGCAGCTGTACATCGTCTACACGCCGAAGAATGCGGCGTCGGGCTCGATCGACTATGTCCTGCCGATCGGCGGCGGTGATGCCAGCGTCCGCTTCCACCTGGACGGCAACTATGCGAGCAGCCAGTACAGCTTCCAGCTCGAGCCGACCAAGACCGATGCCAGCTTCATCATGAACGGCCGCATCGCGCTTGCCGACATCGCGGTGTCGGAGCACAACAAGGTCACCTTCGCGGTCTGGGCCCGCAACCTGCTCGACCAGACCTATATCTATCGCCGTTCGTCGGCCAACTCGTCGCCGGTCTACAACTATGGCGCGAACGGCCAGCTGGTTTCGACCAGCTACGGCGGCATCCTGGGCGACTACGCCAACTTCAACCCGCCGCGCACCTGGGGCGTGGAAGCGAGCGTGAAGTTCTGATGCCTCCCCGCCGCTTCGGCGGCGGGACGATCAATCGGGGCGGCCCGGGCGGAATTCTCCGTCCGGGCCGTTCTGCGTCTGGCGCAGGCCCAGCGCGGACAGGGTGCGAAAGGTGATCGACCAGCGCGGCGCCGTCATCGCCGCGATGCCGTGTTCCCATTGGTGCCGCGCCTCGCCGGCGAGCAGGTAGAGGGAGCGGGGCGGCAGCGGCAGTTCGGCGCGGTCGAACGCGCGCAGTCCGGTGCGCCGGCGCAGGCGCAGGGTGGCAGGCGCACCGAGCGAGATTCCCAGCACTTCCTCGAACACCGGGCGGTCGCGGTGCCAGCCAATCCCCGCACCGGCCGGATAGTGGATCAGCAGTGTCTGGACGATCGCGCCGGCGGGAAGCCCCGCAAAGGCCTCCGCACGCGCGCGCAGCGGTGCCAGCCAGGGCGGGGGAGGCGGCGCAGGCGCAAGGCCGCCGCCGGCAAAGTCATAGTGCCAGCCATAGCTGGCGGTCCGCCGATGGCCGGTCCAGCCCTGGAACTGGAAGGGCTGGAGGTCGAGCGAGTCGATCGCGTCAATCGCGTCCGCTTCCTCGCCTGGGCTGAGGAAATCCTCCAGCGACCGGATGCCGCGCGGCCGATACGTGCCGAACATTTCTTGCTGTTGCGCAGCCATCATCGAGTCCCGTTAGAATCACTGGTACGACAATCGGATAGCCATGCGGTTCCTAAACGAGTCCGCATATCTGCATAGCTATTGTGTCTCATATTAATCCAGGTTTATGAAAATCCTAGGAATTTTCCCTCATGACGGCTTGCGTGCCATAGGATACATGCATAGCCATGGTGGCCGTGAAGAACGAAATGATCGACGTCATCGACAACGCGTCGCAATTTTTGAAGGCGCTGTCCGGTCGTAGCCGCTTGCTGCTCCTCTGCCATTTGCTCGATGGCGAGAAGTCCGTCGGCGAACTGGCCCGGCTGACGGGGGCTCGCGATACCGCGGTTTCCCAACAGCTTGCGCTGCTCCGGCGCGAGGGGATGGTGGCCGCGCGGCGCGCCGGCCAGATGATCTTCTACTCGCTCGCCAGCCCCGAAGCGCGGCGCATGCTCGAGGCGCTGAACGATCTGTTCTGCGCCACCGACGGCACGCCGGGCCTGCTGTTCCAGGCCGCGCTCGCCGAGAACGCTTGAGAACCGCGGGGCCTCGGTCGCGAGGCGCCGCACCTTTTACCGGCGTATACGAAGCGTCCCGTGATCAGCGCCGCGCGCGCTCGATCGCGGCGCGTGCTGCCGGCAGGATCAGGTCCATCGCCCGGTTCGCGCGCATGCGGTGCCATCCGAACAGGTCGCCGACCGGCCGCCGCGCCTGATCGCGCGCAATTTCCGCGGTGGCATCCGAGGCATCACCGGTCCGCGCGGACACGCGCGCGACGCGATCGCGATCGGGTGCTTCCAGCCAGATGCCGGTGAACGGTACCCGCGCCTGCAGTGCCAGCGCCTCGGCGACCTCGCGCTCGCTGCGGTTGAGGAACACCGCGTCGAGGATCACCGTGCTGCCGCAGGCGAGATGGTCGTCGGCCGATTCGAACAGCGCCTCATAGGTCGCCGCGTCGTTGCGGCGGGTATAATGCGCGGGCGGCAGCCGCGTCTCCGGCGGCAATCCCGCCAGCCGCTTGCGGAACACGTCGGAGCGCAGCACGCGCGCGCCGGGTCGCCGGCCATATTGCGCGCCGAGCAGCCGGGCGAGGCTCGATTTACCGGTGCCGGACAGGCCGCCGATCACGATCAGCTGCGGCACCGAGGGTTCGAGCAACGCGTCGGCCTGGGCCGCATCCTCGGTGTGCAGCGACAGCATCAGCGGCAGCAATGCCCAGCCGCTGGCACCCTGGGGCGACAGATCAAGATAGCGGTTGGCGATGATGCTGGCGTCGACGGCGCGCCCCCTCGCCAGCAGGGCGGCAAGCGGGCGGGCGAGGTCGAACAGGATGTCGACCGGTGTGTCGTCGGCGAGGCGCCGGACGCGGCCGGCGCGCGCCCGGCGTTCGATGTCGGTGCCTTGCAGCGCGATCGTGCTGCGCTGGGCGCCGGTGCGCGCGCGCTCGATCAGATAGTGGCGGAAGGCGGCGCCGGCCGCGGTGACGGTGGCCTTGCCGTGCAGGGCGACCAGACGTCCGGCCTCCGCGTGCAGCGCGGCGACATCGATGTCATCCGGCAGGTTGCCCTCGCCGCCTGGTCCTTCCTGTGTCGCGGCCCGTGCCGCCATCATCCTGCTCCCCGAACGCTCGGGCGATCAACTCGCCGGGAGCATTCCTATAGTCGCGAAACCTGAACGGGAGCGTACCGAGCGTCACTGCCGCGGCGTGGTTCCGATCAGTTTGGATGCGACCATATCGCGCAACGGCTTGGCGCGAAAGTCGGCGTCGTACGGCGCGACGCGCGGGCGGCTGCCGTCCGTGCGCGGCTTGAAGCCGTTCAGCCAGCTATATTTGTCGCACATCCCCCAGAAGAGCAGGTCGCGCAGCTGGGGATAGCCGAACATCAGGTCGAGATAGGCGCCCGCATAGTCCGCCACCTGCCGGTCGCGTTCGGTGATATCGGTCGGCAAATGCTGGTCGGCGACGTCGAATTCGGTGATCAGCAGCGCATAGCCCATGCCGGTGACCGCATCGAGAAAGGCGCGCCATGGCTTTTCCTGTCGCGCCGCCAGCACCCCGGCCGATTCGCCGCTGACCGGCTCGATATGCGACTGGACGCCGAGCGCATCGACCGGCACGCCGCGCTTGCGAAACCCCTCGAGCAGGCGGAGCACGCCGTCGCGATGGGCCTGGTTGCCGGGCTCCCAGCTCATATAGTCATTGTACACGAGCTGGGCGTGCGGGGCGGCCGCGCGGGCGGCGTGGAAGGCGTGATCGAGCATCGGCTCGGTCCCACCAAACGCGCGCGAGAGGCTGGTCTCGCGCAAGCCGCCGGTCTTTTCGTCGACCGTCTCGTTAACGACGTCGTAGCTGCCGATCCGCCTGCCATACCGCGTGCAGACGGTCTCGATATGGCGGGTGAGCAGCTGCTCCGCCGCGCGCCGCGGGGTCGCGCCGAAGTCGTAGTCGTTCAGCCAGCGCGGGAAATACTGGCTCTTGTGCCACAGCAGCGTGTGGCCGCGCATCGCCATCCGGTGCGCCTCGGCCCAGCCGAGCATCGCGTCGAAGTGGCTGAAATCGAAACGGTCCGGCCCGGGGCGGACGGCCTGCCATTTCAGCTGGTTCTCCGGCACCAGCAGCCCGCAGTCGCGCTGGAGGAGCGCGGCATAGGCAGGATTGGCGAAGGATCCCGCATCCGCGCCCGGCGGACTCCAGGAAAGCGCGGAGCCGATCCGCATGTGCTTCTGCCCGGCAAGCGCGTTGAGGCCCGGCGCGGGGGCCGCCGCCCGGGCAACCAGCGGCAGCGCGGCACTGGCGGCGGCACCGGCGAGCAGCGCGCGGCGATCGATCGAAACTCCGCTGATGGACATGACGGTCGCCCTCTCCTGAACGCGCCTTGGTGGCGCTATGTACTTGGTAGCGATACCATGTTCGGCCTGCTACTTCATTGTCAACGACGGCGAACGGTCGCGAACGAGAGAGGGCGCAATGCGGGCGGCATTCCAGGCATTCCTTTGGATTTTGGCGGCAATTGCCGGCGCGACTCAGGCGCAGGCGGAAACCGGCTATGATCTGTGGCTGCGCTACCAGCCGCTCGATATGGGCACCGTGCAGCGCGTGTCACCGAAGTTCCGCTACCTGGTGGCGGATGGCAGCCGTCCGACGATCCGCGCCGCGGTCGACGAGCTCGATCGGGGGCTTGCCGGGCTGATCGGGGCGGCTCCCGTGCATGCCAGCGCCGTGCAGGGCGAGGGCGGGGTGGTGCTCGCCACCGCCGGATCGCCGCTGCTCGCGGGGATGACGCTGCCGCTGGCGTCGCTCGGCCGCGAGGGCTTCCTGATCCGCTCGACGGTGATCGGCGGCGCACGCGTGACGCTGATCGCCGCGAACAGCGACACCGGGCTGCTCTATGGCAGCTTTCGCCTGCTCAAGCTGCTCCAGCTCCGCGCATCCATCGACGCGCTTGACGTTATGGACGCCCCCAAGCTGCAGCTGCGCGTGCTCGACCATTGGGACAATCTCGATCGGTATGTCGAGCGCGGCTATGCCGGCCAGTCGCTGTGGGACTGGCAGAAGCTGCCGGGCTACAAGGATCCGCGCTATACCGACTATGCCCGCGCCAATGCCTCGATCGGCATCAACGCGGTTGTGCCCAACAACGTCAATGCGAACGCCGACATTCTCACCGCGCCGTACCTGCAGAAGGTCAAGGCGCTGGCCGAGGTCTTCCGACCCTATGGCATCCGCATCTACCTCACCGCGCGCTTCTCCGCCCCGATCGAGATCGGCGGGCTGAAGTCGGCCGACCCGCTCGACCCGGCGGTGCGCGCCTGGTGGAAGGCCAAGGCCGACGAGATCTACGCGGTGATCCCCGATTTCGGCGGTTTTCTCGTAAAGGCCAATTCGGAAGGCCAGCCCGGCCCCTCCGACTACAAGCGCAGCCATGCCGACGGCGCCAACATGCTCGCCGATGCGCTCGCCCCCCATGGCGGCGTGGTGATGTGGCGCGCCTTCGTCTATTCCGAGCATAACGACGCCGATCGCCACAAGCAGGCGAATGACGAGTTCGTGCCGCTCGACGGCACGTTTCGCGACAACGTCCTCCTCCAGGTGAAGAACGGCGCGATCGACTTCCAGCCGCGCGAGCCCTTCCACCCGCTGTTCGGCGCGATGCCCAAGACGCCGCTGATGCTCGAGGTGCAGATCACCAAGGAGTATCTCGGCTTCGCCACCCACCTCGCCTATCTGGGCACGATGTGGGAGGAGGTGCTGGAAAGCGACACCTTCCGCCCGCGCGCCGGCAGCACCGTCGCCAGGGTGCTGGAGACGCCGGTCGCCCCCAAGGCGCTCACCGGGATGGCGGGCGTCGCCAATATCGGTACCGACATCAACTGGAGCGGATCGCAGTTCGACCAGGCGAACTGGTACGCCTTCGGCCGGCTCGCCTGGGATCCGGATGCCAAGGCGGCGGACATCGCCCGCGACTGGGCGCGGCTGACCTGGAGCCCGGACCCCGCCGTGGTCGATCCCATCGTCGCGATGATGCTCGAATCGCGCGAGGCGGTGGTGAACTACATGACGCCGCTCGGGCTCGGCCATGTGATGGCGACCGGCCATCACTACGGCCCGGGGCCCTGGGTGTCGAACCTCGCCCGGCCCGAATGGAACCCGACCTATTACCACCGCGCCGATGCCAATGGGATCGGCTTCGATCGCACGCCAACCGGCACCAACGCGCTCGGGCAATATGCGCCGGAAGTGGCGAAGCGCTGGGGCGACCTCAAGACGGTGCCGGACACGCTGCTGCTCTGGTTCCACCACGTGCCCTGGGACTATCGCCTGCGCTCGGGCGAAACGCTGTGGAACAGCCTGATCGTGCACTATGACACGGGCCTCGCCACGGTGGCGGACCTGCAGCGCCGCTGGGCCGGGCTGGAGGGCAAGGTCGATGCGCGCCGCTGGGCCGAGGTGCGCGACTTCCTCGCCATCCAGCGCGAGGAGGCGCAGTGGTGGCGCGATGCCTCGATCGCCTATTGGCAGTCGCTGTCGAAGCGGCCGCTCCCCGCCGGCCATCTGGCGTCGCCGCATCCGCTAAGTTATTACGAAGCCATCCGGACGCCCCACGCGCCCGGCAACGGAAAATAACAGGGGAGCAGGATGCACAAGGGAACAGCGTGGCTGCTCGCCGGCATGGTGCTGGCGAGCCCGGCGGCGGCGCAGCAACGGCCGGTGATCGACCTCAACCAGATCGGCTTCGAGCCCGGCGACGTGAAGCTCGCGGTGCTGCGCGAGGCGGGGACGGCGCCCCTCGCCTGGCAGTTGCTCGACGCCGATGGCAACGCTGTCGGCAGGGGTGCGACCTTGGTCTACGGGCCGGACGCGAGCTCGGGCGCGGTGGTCCAGCGGATCGACTTTTCCGGCTTCCGCCGCGAGGGGAAGGGCTATCGGCTGTCGGTCGCGGGGGTGACGAGCGATGCCTTCGCGATCGCGCCGAACCTCTACAAGCCGCTGGCGCGGGACGCCGCCAATTTCTTCTACCAGCAGCGGGCGGGCACGCCGATCGACGCGCGCTTCGCCGGCGCCGCCTGGGCGCGGCCGGCGGGCCATCCGCACGAGGTGGCGGGCTGCTTCGCCGGCAAGGACGAGCGCGGCACCGACTGGCCCGGGTGCAGCTACACGCTCGACGTGACCGGCGGCTGGTACGATGCCGGCGACCACGGCAAATATGTCGTCAATGGCGGCATCGCGCTGTGGACGCTGCTCAACGCCTATGAGCGCCGCCCCAAGGCCTTTCCGGACGGATCGCTGCGCATTCCCGAAAGCGGCAACGGCACGAGCGACTTGCTCGACGAGGCGCGCTGGGAAATGGAATTCCTGCTGCGCATGCAGATCCCGGACGGCGCCCGCGCGACGGTGCCCTCGGGACCGCTCGGTGCGCCCAAGCCGGGGCGGCCGGCCTGGGAGCCGAGCGTCCCGCCGTTCGCCGAGATCGATGCCGGCGGCATGGCGCACCAGAAGGTCGCCGACCGCAACTGGACGACGCTGCCCACCCCGCCGCAGAACGATCGCGAGGCGCGGCTGCTCTATCCGCCGACCACCGGCGCAACCCTCAACCTCGCGGCGACCGCGGCGCAGTGTGCCCGGCTGTGGCGCGGGGTGGACGATGCCTTCGCCGCCCGCTGCCTCGCCGCCGCGCGGCGGGCCTGGGCGGCGGCGCAGCGCAACCCGCAAGTCTATGCCACCAGCAGCTTTGCCGGCAGCGGCGGCTATGGCGATGCCAGCCTGAGCGACGAATTCTACTGGGCCGCCGCCGAACTCTACGCGACCACCGGCGAGGACGCGTTCCGCAAGGCGGTGACCGGTTCGCCGCACTTCGGCGAGGCTGTGCGCGCGCCGAGCTGGAGCTTCACCGCGCCGCTCGGCACGATCACGCTGGCGACGGTGAAGACGGGCCTCAGCGACGCCGAGGTGCAGAAGCTGCGCGCCACGCTGATCGCGGCGGCCGACGGGTTTCTCGAGCAGCGCCGCCAGAACGGCTATGCCATTCCCTACAAGGCGCAGGGCTATCCCTGGGGGTCGAACGGCGACCTGATGAACCAGGCGATGCTGCTGGGGGTAGCCAGCGACCTGACGGGCGCGCCCAAATACCGTGCGGGGATCGTCTCGGCGCTCGACTATCTGCTGGGTCGCAACCCGCTGCGGACGTCCTATGTCAGCGGCTATGGCGCGCGATCGCTGCAGAACCCGCACCATCGTTTCTGGGCGCATTCGCTCGACGCCAAGCTGCCGGGGCCGCCGCCGGGCGTGCTCTCGGGCGGCCCGAACGACACGGCGTTCGCGGACCCGGTCGCGGCCGAGCGCAAGGGCAAGTGCGTCGCCCAGACCTGCTGGGTGGACAATATCCACGCCTATGCGCTGAACGAAGTCGCGATCAACTGGAATGCGCCGCTGTTCTGGGTGGCGGCATGGATGAACGATTGAGCGGACCGCCGGATCGTTGGCTCGCGAAGACGACGTGTCCGCTTGCGCCCCAATAGCGGACGATCCAAGGATCGTGATAGCGTCTCATCTCATAGACAGGGCGGTGACGACGAACAGGGGGCTTTTGGATGAGGCGAAGCGACACGCTGGCTTTGGCTGGAACGATTATCATGTCGTGCCAAGGCGTCTTGTTTGCCACAGGCCCGATCTTCCGTTTGTACGCACCGGAAATTACCGCTCGGGAGATCCCAGTGGCGATCGGGGGATGGGCGATCGCCAGCTTTGGTCCAATCCTAGTCGCGGCAGTGTTCTGGAGATGGGCGGACCGAAAGCCAAAGGGCTGGTTGCTGCATCTCCTGCTGCTTCCATGCCTCTATGCGCTTCTTCTGGCGGGTTGGCGGATCATGGGGTCAACGGTTGTCGATTCCGATTTCGACAGCACCTTGGGTGCACCCATCATGCCCTCGCTGCTTTCCTCCGTCGTCGTGATAGCAGTTTACTATTCGGCACTGGCGGCCAAACAAATGGCCCGGCGGCAGAGCCGATCATAGGGCAACTAACCACCATTTTCCGCCACTGCGGCTCCCGCCCCACTTCCGGGCATTCGCTATTTCATGCAACTTCCCCGAAAGCAGACGTGGAGCAATGGATGACGAGGCGCGAGATCGTTCGGATGGCGGGTGCAATGGTCGCTGTCGCTGCCCTGACTAACGGGTGTTCGCAGGGGCAAGCGCCATTCAGAACGGTCCAGCTTTGCCTCGCTAGCTCGCAGGAGGTCCCTGCTTTCGTCAACGTCATGAACGCCATCGCTCAACAGCATCAGATGAAGTTCACGGATCGAAGTGGTCAAAGCGAGGCTGAGCTACGCTCAATCAAGAACAAATACGTGCAGATTGCGCATCCACATGTGAACATCGGTGCGGACCGGAACGGAGACTTCAGCTTTGGGGCGGGTAACTTAGGCCTGCCTACGCGGCAAATGGCGATCGGGTTCAACGGTCATGATACGGCGGCAGCGCGAGAATTCGCGAACGCTGCCGTGGCTGAGCTATCGAAACGGTGGCGGATCATCGAAGTGCCCCAGGACCGTGGCGCTCTTCCGCTTCCAAATTGTGGGTAGGGTTCGATTAACGTCCGCTTGTCGCCCCGTCACACGGAAAGCCGCCAGTCCGATTCCCACCAAATCCGGGCATTGACGGCGATCGTTGTCCACACCTCGGAAGACCGCGCTCTCTTCCTTGCGATGGCAACGGTGTTCCCTATATGTGCTGGTGTCGGCCGCCCTTGGTCGGCCGCTCTTTGATCTCGTTCGATACCCCCTTTTCGCGCGCGGGGCGGCACGCCGCAGATCGTTGCCTCCTGCCTCGGCGGAAGTACGCGCAGAATGTGCACGCGCCTAATACCAACCTGCGCGGAGAAGAACCCATCCTCGCCCCCACATCGTCACCCCGGCGAAAGCCGGGGTCCATTGGGGTCTTGCTATCGGCATTTGCTGAGACCGATAGGCGAATGGATCCCGGCTTTCGCCGGGATGACGGAGAGAGGCTGGAGGAGTCGGTGTCCATGCAGCCTGGTCTAAACTTCCTAAACTTTGCAGCCGTACAGGGGCGCCTGGAGAAAGCCGCGCAAACGCGCGCGGGCCTCAACTTCCTAAACTTCGGCTGGCGGAATCCGCCGCGGCCCTCCACCCAAGGTCGTTCCGCGAAATAGCGCGAGACCATTGGTGCCGCCCAACTGCCCCGGGCAAAGTCGACAGGGAGGCCGCGGTTGCCCGCAGCCTCCCTGCGGCAATCACCGCACCGTCAGCGTGGTGCTCTTCAGCGTCGCCGAGTCCGGGCCCGACGAAATCGTGAAGGTGCCCGGTTCCACGACATGGCGCATGTCGCTGTTCCACAGCGCCAGATCGTCCGGCGTCAGCGTGAAGCGCACCGTCTTCTTCTCGCCCGGCTTGAGCGTGACGCGCTCGAAGCGCTTGAGCTCGATCACCGGCCGCGTCACCGAAGCCTCGTCGTCATGGACGTAGAGCTGGACGACCTCGTCGCCGGCGACCTTGCCGGTATTGGTCACGTCCACCTCGACCGTCGCCTTGTCGGCGATGCCGATCGTCGGCGTGCCGAGGCGCGGGGCCGCGATGTCGAAGCTCGTGTAGCTCAGGCCATAGCCGAACGGGTAGAGCGGGCTGGTGTCGCCGAACAGATAGCCGCGCCGCGCGCTCGGCTTCTTGTTGTAGTAGATCGGCAGCTGGCCGACGTTGCGGGCGATCGACACCGGCAGCTTGCCGCCCGGATTGTAGCGGCCGAACACCACGTCGGCGAGCGCGTTGCCGGTCTGCTCGCCGAGATACCAGCCCTCGATCAGCGCCGGCGCCTTCTCCGCTAGATAGTTCACCGCATAGGGGCGGCCGTTGAGCAGGATCACGACGACCGGCTTGCCGAGCGCGAAGATCTCCTTGGCGAGCTGGTCCTGCGGCCCCGGCAGGTCGAGCGTCTCGCTGTCGCCCAGATGGTTGTCGGCCCAGGCCTCGCGGCTCACCGCCTCGTTGCCGCCGAGCACCAGCACGACGACATCGGCGTTCTTCGCCGTCTCCACGGCCTGGGCGCGGAGCTGGTCGTTCACCGATGCGGGGACTTGCTGCACTTCGTCCTTCGACCATTCGCGATGGTCGGTGATCCGCACGCCCTCGGCATAATCGACCGCGAACTTGCCCTTGCCTTCGGTCTGCATGCCTTCGAGCACGCTGACGACATGGTTGGGCAGGTCCGAATAGCCGCCGATCGGGGTGTCCTTGGCGTGGGTGCCGATCACCGCCATCCGCTTGATGCCCTTGGCGTCGAGCGGCAGCAGGCCCTGCGCGTTCTTGAGCAGCACGATCGATTCCCGCGCCGCCTGGCGGGAGAGCGCGATCGCTTCCGGCGTGTTGGTGCGTGACGCCGCCAGCTTCACCTCGGGATAGGGATTTTCGAACAGCCCGCCTTCGAACTTCATCCGCAGCACGCGGCGGGTGGCGTTGTCGATCTCGCCCTGGCTGACCCGGCCTGCCTTCACCAGCTCGACGAGATGGGTATAGGCCTCGCCGTCCGGGGTCTCGACGTCCACGCCCGCGTCGAGCGCGCGCTGGGCGGCGTCTTTCGGATCCTTGAACATGTGGTGACGGGTGATCAGCTCGCGGATCGCAAAATAGTCGCTGACCACGGCGCCCTGGAAGCCCCATTCGCCGCGCAGCACGTCGGTGAGCAGCCATTTGTTGGCATGGCTGGGGATGCCGTCGATCTCGTTATAGCTGGCCATCACCGACAGGACGGGCAGCGTCTTCACCGCGGCCTCGAACGGCGGGAAGAAATCTTCGCGCAGCGTGCGCTCGCCGAGCGAGGCGGGGCCGACATTGGTGCCGTTCTCGGGCTGGCCATGGCCGGTCATGTGCTTGAGCGTGATGAACACCTTGTCCGACTTGAGCGGCAGCGTGGTGCCCTGGAAACCGCGGATCGCGGCAAGGCCCATCTGGGTGACGAGATACGGATCCTCGCCATAGGTTTCCTCGATGCGCCCCCAGCGCGGATCGCGGGCGACGTCGACGACGGGGGCGAGGACGAGGTTGGCGCCGCGGGCGCGGGCTTCCTTGGCGGCCATCGAGAAGATGTTCTCGACCAGCTTGGGGTCGAAGCTGCTGGCGAGGCCGATCGACTGCGGGAAGCTGGTGGCGCCGGGGGCGACCAGGCCGTGGAGCGACTCCTCGTGCATCAGCATCGGGATGCCGAGCCGGGTCTTCTCCATCGCCCATTTCTGCGCGGCATAGATGTAGCGCGCGGTTTCTTCGGGGCTGCGGTTGACCGCGCCCGCCACCGCGCCGGCCGCATCGCCCTGGCCGGCGGCGACGCCGCGGCGGTCATAGGGGCGCGAGATCATGCCGAGGCCGTTGGGGAAGTTGGCGCTGGCCTTGACGGGATCGAACTCGCCCTTGGTGTCCTGGATCAGCCCCTTGTTGAGCCACAGCGCCTGAAGCTGCTGGACCTTTTCCTCCAGCGTCATGCGGGCGAGAAGGTCGTCGATGCGCGCCTCGATCGGTTGGGTCGCGTCCTTGTAGAGCGGCTTGCCCGCGCGTTCGGTCTGGGCGGCGGCGGGCGTGGCCGCTGCAAAAGGCGTCAAGGCGCTCGCGGCGATGGCAAGCGCGGCGAAGCGGCGAAAATGGCGCATGTTCCTCTCCCTGAAGGCCGGCGACGATCTGCTGTCGCCTCTTGCCATGATGGTAGCGCTATCAGCTATAAGGGGCGCAAACAATGCCGGTCAACCGGCCGTGCGGGCGCTCGCGAACGATTGCATTCGGAGTGGCGCGCACTTATTCGATTGTGCAGGAGGGGGGATGAGCAAACCTAGCCGGCGTAGCCGGGGCAGCATCACCGTACAGGACGTAGCCCGTGAGGCGGGCGTATCCGCGATGACCGTTTCGCGAGTCGTCAACGGTGGCACCAATGTGCGCGAGGCAACCCGCGAGGCCGTGCTCGCGGCGATCGCCAAGCTCAACTATTCGCCGAACAGCGCGGCGCGCAGCCTTGCCGCGGGCGAGGCGACGCAGATCGGGCTGCTCTACTCGAACCCGTCGGCTGCCTATCTCTCGCAATTCCTGATCGGCGCCCTTGCCGCCGCCCGGCGCGCGGGCTGCCATCTGGTGCTGGAGGCCTGCGAGGGCGAGCGGCCCGAGGAGCAGGCGGAGGCGACCCGCGGCTTCGTGCAGACGCATGTCCAGGGCGTGATCCTGCCGCCGCCGCTGTCCGAATCGGGCCCGGTGCGCGCCGAGCTGGAAGCGGCGGGGATCCCCTGGGTGTCGGTCGCGATGGGCCTGCCGCCCGAGGGCAGCCTCAACGTCCGCATCGACGATTTTGCCGCTGCCGCCGCGATGACCAGGCACCTGATCGACATGGGGCACCGTCATATCGGCTTCATCCG
The DNA here is from genome assembly GCF_002091475.1 of Sphingomonas azotifigens NBRC 15497. Taxonomy (GTDB): domain Bacteria; phylum Pseudomonadota; class Alphaproteobacteria; order Sphingomonadales; family Sphingomonadaceae; genus Sphingomonas; species Sphingomonas azotifigens. The sequence goes on along the minus strand of NZ_BCTR01000021.1, from coordinate 28,016 downwards.
CGGCAACCCCAACCAGACCTCCAGCGCCGAGCGCTACCGCGGCTTCTGCGCCGCGATCGAGGAGGCGGGGCTGGAGCTTGCCGCGATGCCGGTGGAGCAGGGCTTTTTCACCTTCCGCTCCGGCATTGTCGCCAGCGAGGCGATGCTCGATCTGCCGAAGCCGCCGACCGCGATCTTCGCCAGCAACGACGACATGGCCGCGGCCGCCGTGGGCGTCGCGCATCGCCGCGGCCTGCACGTGCCGCAGGATCTGAGCGTGGTCGGCTTCGACGACACCGCGCTCGCCACCACCATGTGGCCCGAGCTGACCACGGTGCGCCAGCCGATCGCGGCGATGGCCGAGGCGGCGCTGACCATGCTGCTCGACGAGCTGCGCGCGCCGGTTCGCACCGATCATGCCGAACAAGTGCTTGCACATCAGCTGATCGTGCGCGAATCCTGCGCCCCGCCGCCCAAGGCGTAACCACGGCGGACGACAACGTTGGCAGAAAGTTGCGCCTGCGCATCTGCCCCCTTGCTTTTCCGGGTTGCACGGGCCAGCGTTACCGCTAACAAATCGCCCCACATTCCGGGGCGACTAGGAGAGGGATCGGATGAACCAGACAGCGGAGAAGGCCAATATCGGCCTGATCGGCGCGATCGTGGCGGTGGCCACGATCGGCGGATTGCTTTTCGGATATGACAGCGGCGCGGTGAACGGCACCCAGCCGGGCCTGCAGGCCGCGTTCCAGCTCGACGAGGCCGGGCTCGGCTTCACGGTCGGCTCGCTGCTGATCGGCTGCTTCATCGGTGCGTTCTTCGCCGGCACGCTGGCCGACGCGATCGGCCGCCGCAACGTGATGCGGCTCGCCGCCTTCATCTTCCTCGTCGGCGCGCTGGCGCAGGGCTTCGCGCACCTCCACGGCGTGTTCGTCGTCGCCCGGATCGCCGGCGGCATCGCGGTCGGCGCCGCATCGGTCCTCTCGCCCGCCTATATCTCCGAAGTCGCGCCCGCGAACATTCGCGGCCGGATGACGACGGTGCAGCAGATCATGATCATCTCCGGCCTCACCGCCGCGTTCGTGGTCAACTATTACCTCGCCGCCGCCGCCGGCGCCTCGACCCAGCCCTTCTGGGCCGGTCTCGAAGCCTGGCGCTGGATGTACCTGATGCAGTCGATCCCGGCCGCGGTGTTCCTGGTCGCGCTGTTCTTCATTCCGGAGAGCCCGCGCTACCTCGTCGCCAAGGGCCGCACCGAGGAAGCGACCAAGGTGCTGACCGACCTGTTCGGCCCGAACACCGCCCGCACCAAGCTGGAGGAAATCCGCGCGAGCTTCAGCGCCGATCACCGCCCGAGCTTCCGCGACCTGATCGATCCGCGCACCGGCGGCATCCGCCCGATCCTGTGGGCGGGCCTGGTGATCGCGGTGTTCCAGCAGCTCGTCGGCATCAACGTGATCTTCTACTATGGCTCGACGCTGTGGCAGCTGGCCGGCTTCACGGAGGCGGATTCGCTGCTGATCAACATCGTCTCGGGCGCGGTGTCGATCGCCGCCTGCCTCGTCACCATCGGCCTGGTCGACAAGATCGGCCGCAAGCCGCTGCTGCTGATCGGCTCGGCGGGCATGGCGGTGACGCTGTTCGTGCTGGTCTATGCCTTCGGCCATGGCTCGCTCGATCCGGCCGGCAAGCTGGTGCTCTCGCCCGATCTCGGCAAGACCGCCGTGGTTGCTGCCAATCTCTACGTGATCTTCTTCAACATCAGCTGGGGCCCGGTGATGTGGGTGATGCTCGGCGAGATGTTCCCGAACCAGATCCGCGGCTCGGCGCTGGCGGTGTGCGGCTTTGCCCAGTGGTTCGCCAACTACCTGATCGCGCAGAGCTTCCCGGTGATGGCGTCCAAGCTCGGCCTGGCTGCCAGCTACACCTTCTACGCCGTCTGCGCGGCGGTCAGCTTCTTCCTCGTCCTGCGGTTCATCAAGGAAACCAAGGGCAAGGAACTGGAGGCGATGGAGGGGTAAGACCCTCCAGCCCCTTCCTTCTGTGCTCCCCTCCCGCTTGCGGGAGGGGCTGGGGGAGGGGAGTTTTGATCTTGGCGGGCGGGGTTGTTCCAGCCCCTCCCCCGACCCCTCCCGCAAGCGGGGGGGGGATTTTGTTTGGGGAGTTTGAAATCGTGACCCGCACGCCTGCCCGTCCGTTCCGATCGCGCGAATGGTTCGCCGCCCCCGGCCGCGCCGACATGGCCGCGCTCTATCTCGAGCGCTTCATGAACTACGGCATCACGCCGGCGGAGCTGACCTCGGGCAAGCCGATCATCGGCATCGCGCAGTCGGGCAGCGACATCGCGCCGTGCAACCGCATCCATCTGGAGACGGTGAAGCGCGCCCGTGAGGGCATCCTCGCGGCGGGCGGCATTCCGATGGAATTCCCGCTCCACCCGATCTTCGAGAATTGTAGGCGGCCGACTGCGGCGCTCGACCGCAATCTCGCCTATCTCGGCCTGGTCGAGATCCTCAACGGCTATCCGATCGACGCGGTGATCCTGACGACCGGCTGCGACAAGACCACGCCCTCGTCGCTGATGGCCGCTTCCACCGTCGACATCCCGGCGATCGTCCTGTCGGGCGGGCCGATGCTCGACGGCTGGCACGAAGGCGAGCTGGTCGGCTCGGGCACGGTGATCTGGCGCTCGCGCCGCAAGATGGCGGCGGGCGAGATCGACGAGGCCGAGTTCCTCCGCCGCGCGATGGAGAGCGCGCCCTCGTCGGGCCATTGCAACACCATGGGCACCGCCTCGACGATGAACAGCATGGCCGAGGGCCTAGGCATGTCGCTGCCCGGCTGCGCGATGATCCCGGCGCCGTATCGCGAGCGCGGGCAGATCGCCTACGAGACCGGCAAGCGCATCGTCGAGATGGCGTACGAGGATCTCCGCCCGTCGAAGATCCTGACCAAGCAGAGCTTCCTCAACGCGATCAAGCTGCTCACCGCGATCGGCGGTTCGACCAATGCCCAGCCGCACCTCAACGCGATGGCCGCGCATGCCGGCATCACCATCACCCCCGAGGACTGGCAGACCGGTTACGACCTGCCGCTGATCGTCAACATGCAGCCGGCGGGGCAATATCTGTCCGAGCGCTTCCACCGCGCCGGCGGCATCCCCGCGGTGCTCAAGCTGCTGGTCGATGCCGGCATCCTCGACGGCAGCGTCGCGACGTGCACCGGCAAGACCATGGCGGAGAATGTCGCCGAGGCGCGCGTTCTCGATCAGGAGGTCATCTTCCCGATCGACAAGCCGCTGATGGAGAAGGCCGGATTCCTGGTGCTCACCGGCAACCTGTTCGACATGGCGATCATGAAGACCAGCGTGATCTCCGAGCAGTTCCGCGCGCGCTACCTCTCCACCCCGGGGCAGGAGGGCGTGTTCGAGGTCCGCGCGGTGGTGTTCGACGGGTCGGACGATTATCACCACCGTATCAACGATCCGGCGCTCGCCATCGACGACAATTGCATCCTGGTGATCCGCGGCGCGGGCGTGCTGGGCTGGCCGGGCTCGGCGGAAGTCGTCAACATGCAGCCGCCCGACGCGATCCTGCAAAAGGGCATCCAGAGCCTGCCGACGTTGGGCGACGGTCGCCAATCGGGCACGTCGGACAGCCCGTCGATCCTCAACGCCTCGCCGGAGAGCGCGGCGGGCGGGGGGCTTTCGTGGCTGCGCACCGGCGACGTGATCCGGATCGACCTGAATGCGGGCCGCGTCGACGCGCTGGTCGAGGCGGACGAGATCGCGCGGCGGAAGGGCGAGCCCGCGCCGCCGATCCCGCCGAGCAATACGCCGTGGGAAGAGCTGTACCGCGAGAAGTCGGGCCAGCTGCACGAAGGCGGGGTGCTCGAGTTCGCGACCAAATATCGCGGGACTGGGCTGAAGGTGCCGCGGCACAACCATTGATCGGGTGGGGTGGGGGTCACCCTTTCCACCAGTCCTCCGTCATTCCCGCGCAGGCGGGAATCCATTTGCCAGGACGCCGGGGGAAAGAGCCTCGGCATCAGCGCCAATGGATCCCCGCCTGCGCGGGGATGACGATGGTGGCGTGGCGAGCGGCGTCCGCTTGTCTAAGACTCAATCCCCCTCCGGCCCATTCCGGAGATGGAAAGTGTCACCCGCCAGTGATAGTTAACCATCGCCAACAACAGGGGATGGACGGGGTGGACGAAACGGCACCGGCGAAGCGGCCGCGCAATGCGGCGAATACGCGGGGCGTGATTCTGGCGGCGGCCAAGACGCTGCTCGCCGAACAGGGCTTTGCCCGCTGGGGCGTGAACGCGATCGCGCGCGCTTCGGGCTATGACAAGCAGCTGATCTACCGCTATTTCGGCGGGATGGACGGGCTCGCCGAGGCGATTGCCGCCGATGTTTCCGCCTGGATGGAAACCGCGCTGGTCCGTCCCGAGAATGTGCCGCCGCCGGCGACCTATGCCGAAATGATGGCGCGCGTCGCGGTCGCGCTGCTCGATGCGCTGCGCAGCGACCCGCTGGCGCAGAAGATCCTCGCCTGGGAGCTCTCCGCCCCCTCCAAGCTCGCCACCGCCTTTACCGAAGCGCGGGGCAAGGCGCTGAGCGCCTGGATCGCGCGCGAGCGGGGCACGCTGCAGCGGCCGGCGGGCATCGACGCGCCGGTGCTCAATGCGCTGCTGATCGCGTCGATCCAGCAACTCGTGCTCTCGGGCGCGACCAACGGCCGCTTCCTGGGGCTCGACCTGTCGAACGACGCCGGCTGGGAGCGGGTACGCGGTGGCATCGCCGGCCTCACCCGGGCGATGTACCAATAGGTCAACGGGTAGTGCTTCAGCTTTTCGGCGGGGGCGCGATCCCGTATTTGGCGGCGCGGGTGGCGACGCGCGGTGCAATCGCGGTCGCCGCGGCGATGTCCTTGGCGGCGGTCTCGCTCTGGCCCATCCGCGCCTCGACCACGCCGCGCAGATAGAGCGTCCAGGCCTGGCGCGGGCGGATCGCCAGCGCGGCGTTGAGGTCGGCGAGCGCGGCTGCCCAATCGCCCTCGCGAAACGCTACCAGGGCCCGGCTGTCGAGATAGGCGGCGTTGGAGGGGAGCGCACGCACCGCCGCGTCACAGTCGCTGCGGGCCCGCTTCAGGTCGCGATTGGCCAGCGCCAGCGCCCAGCAGCGGCCGTTCTGCGCGTCGGCGCGGCTGCCATCCTCGCGGTGCGTGGCGAGCCACAGGTCATATTGGCCGACGGCCGAATCGAACGCGTCGAGCGAGGTGTAGAGATGCGCGACGCGCAGCCGCTGCATCGCCTCGCGCGGCAACTGCCCGGCGACCAGATCGAGGTCCTCCATCGCGCCCCGGGCATTGCCGGCCCGCTCGCGCACCTCGGCACGGGTGAGCCGAGTGCCGGTGTCGGCTGGATCGAGCGCGAGCGACGCATCGAGGTCGTCCATCGCCAGGATCGGCCGGCCCGCGGCCAGATAGACCAGCGCCCGCTGCCGCAGATAGCGCGGATCCTTCGGCGCCAGTGTCACGGCCTGCGAATAGGCTTCGATCGCGTGCGGCAGGTCGCGCTGCGTCTGGTACATCGCGCCCTGGCGGGCATAGCCCTCCGCGTCCAGTGTCGCACCGGCTGCGGGGGCGCCCTGGGTGCTGAAGCCGCTGGCGGTGTCCAGCTTCGCATTCGCGTCGAACAGGCGGCCGCCGGTATAGGTGAAGTAGATGCGGTGCTGGACGTTCGAGACATAGACCCGGTGGGAGACGAAATAGTCGGCACCGAGCAGCATGTCGGTATCGAGGTCGCCCATGTCGGCCATGCGCAGCCGCACATTGTGCAGTTCCTCGTTGCCGATCCTGAGCAGCTTGAAACTGGCGATCCAGCCCTGCTGGGCGCGCTTGCCGACACCGAAGGACCAGCCGGCCTGCTCTACCCCCGGATCGCCAGGCTTCACCCCCGCCCGTGCGGCCGCGCGCAGCGAGATCACGGTGCGTTCGGCGCCGGTGTCGAACGTCGCCTTCAGCTTCGCGCCGTCCAGCTCGACCGTGCCGACCGTATGGTTGCGCGCTTCCTCCTTGGACTGGATCGGGATCTCGAAGAACGGCTTGCCTTCGGTCCAATAGGCGAAGGCGATCTTGCCGCAATTCTTCGGCCGGAACAGCCGGACCGCGCCATTCGGGAAATCATATTCGACATCACCGAGGCCGAGGACGTTCTGGCCGATAAGCCCGGTCTGGCCGGTGTCGGACCCGCCGACGAGAAATTCCACATTGGGAATGTCTGCGCCGGCAAGGCCGAAATGCGCCACGCGCGCGACTTGAGTATTGACGCTTCCCCCGATGCCGCGAAGCTGGAAGCCCGGCGGAGCGGCAGAAAGCGGAAGATCCAGCGCCCTGGCTACCGGTTGGGGGATCAGGCTGTAAAAGGCGCCGCTGTCGAGCAGGAAGGGCGCCGGCTTGCCGTTGACCGTAGTCTCGACGATCGGCTCCAGGCCCTTCATCGTGACCTTGAGTTCGGCGACCTTGGCGAATTGGCAACTGCCGGCAAGCGCTGGGGTCGCGCCGCTCGCCGCAAGCAATGCCGAAACCCACAGGCGTGCGATACGCTGGCCGTTCATCGACTTCCCCCCTTGGTGCCCGCCCGCGCGGATTTCGGGTTCTGGCAGGAGAAAGCCTAGGGCGGCAAGATGACGCGAGCCTTACGCATCGCGGGTTTGGGCGCGATTGTTGTGAAAGTGCAGGCCGCCGGTAGGGGCCCTCCCCAGAACGGTGTCGGGGAGGGAAGGGGGGTCAGGCGCCGACGCGGATCATCGTGCCGGGCAGGCCCGGCACCGTCACGCGGAAGCTGAACAGGTCGCCCGAGGTCGGCCGAGCCGCTTTGTCTTCGGCGGAAAGATGCTTGTTGGCGGTGGTGGCGAACACCGTCTTCAGGTCAGGTCCGCCGAACGCGATCTTGGTGATGGCGTCGACCGGGAACGACACGGTCTCGACCAGTTCGCCCGCGGGCGAATAGCGGCGCACTTCGGAGCCGGCATAGAGACTAACCCACACAAAGCCTTCGCTGTCGACGCACGGGCCGTCCGGGAAGCCTTCGCCCTCGGCGATGCGGACGAACTCCCGGGGATTCGCCAGCGTGCCGTCTGCAGCGATGTCGCAGGCATAGACGACGGCGCCCAGCGTATCGACATGGTAGATCGTCTTGCCGTCGGGCGAGACCGCCGGCCCATTGGTGATCGAGACCTTGGGGGTGGAGGGCACGCAGCTGCCGTCCGCCGCGAGGCGATAGATGGTGCCGGTGGCATCGCTTTCGCCATCGTCCATCGTGCCGAACCACAGTCGGCCTTGCGGATCGACGGTGCCGTCGTTGAGGCGGTTGCCGGGCAGGCCGGGCTCGGGATCGACCAGCGGGGTAAAGCTGCCGTCTGCCGGGTCGAACCGCGCGAGGCCGGTCTGCAGGCCTGCGACGAAGCCGCCGCTGGCGCAGGGCAGCGCGAAACCCACCTGCGCCGGCGCGTCCCAGCTCTGCTTGTCGCCGGTGGCGGGATCATAGCGGTGGATCTTGTGGCTCTTGATGTCGACGAACCACAGCGCGGCGTCGCGCTCCACCCACACCGGGCCTTCAAGAAGCGGGGCTGCGAGCCCCCACACGCTCTCCGGCGCCGAAACCACCACCTTGTCGGTCATCTTATCTCCAGCCTGCATCCACGAAGAATTCGTGGCTCGTTATCAGTCGGGCGTCGTCGGATGCAAGGAAGAGCGCCAGCGCGGCGATATCGTCGGGCACCAGCCGGCCGGGCAGGCACTGCGCCTTGACGATCTCGGCCTCGCCCTCGGGCGTGTACCACTTCATCTGGCGCGGCGTCTTGACGTTGCCGGGGACGATGCAGACCGATCGGATGCCATCGGGACCCAGCTCGCGCGCGAGACTGCGGGTGAGACCCTCGATCGCCGCCTTGGCGGTCTGGTAGAGCGTCAGTTCCTCCAGTGCGAGGTGCCAGGAGATCGAGCCGAGGTTGATGATCACGCCGGCGCGCTTCGCCTTCATCGCCGGGATCACCGCCTGCGCCATGAAGAACTGGTGGCGCAGGTTCACGTTCATGCGGTTGTCCCAGTACTCCGGGGTCACCTGCTCGATCGTGTGGCGGTCGTCGTTCGCGGCGTTGTTGAGCAGCACGTCGAACGCGCCCTCGGCCTCGATCAGCGCCTGTACCTGCGCCTGCGCGCCGCGGATGTCGGTGAGGTCGACCTTGTAGAAGCGCGGCGCGATGGCGGCGCCCGACAGGCTGGCGACCAGCGCCTTCGAATCGTCCTCGGCGATGTCGAAGAAGGTCACGTCCGCGCCCTGGCGAACGAACCCTTCGACCAGCCCGGCGCCGATCCCCGAACCACCGCCGGTGATCAGGATGCGCTTGCCCTTCAGGCTCGGATAGACGGCACGCTCAGCGGCCGGAATCGGGCCCTGCTGGAGATCGGCTTGCGACATGAAGACCCTTATGCGTTCGAGAGAAGGCCGCGCGCGGCGAGGTTGCGCATCAGATCGCGGATGCCGAACGTCCAGGGCGCGGCGGCCTTCGACGTGGTGACGCGGTTGACGAGCGTGCCGAGCTTCGGCGTGGAGATGCGGACGATGTCGCCCGGCTTGTGGGTGAAGCCGCGGCCGGGGTGGTCGCGATCCTGCACCGGCGCGAACAGCGTGCCGAGGAACAGCGCGAAGCCGTCCGGATACTGGTGCTCGCTCAGCGTCTGGCGGACGAGATCGGTGGGATCGCGGCTGATCTCGCTCATCTTGTTGGTGCCCGAGAGGCGATAGCCCTCCGGCCCGTCGATGGTGAGGTCGACCACCGCGCCGCGCACATCGTCCATGGTGAAATGGTCGTCGAACAGGCGGATGAACGGGCCGATCGCGGTCGAGGCGTTGTTGTCCTTCGCCTTGCCGAGCAGCAGCGCGCTGCGGCCCTCGAAGTCGCGCAGGTTGACATCGTTGCCGAGCGTCGCGCCCTTGATCGTACCGTTGCGATCGACCGCGAGGACGATTTCGGGTTCGGGATTGTTCCAGTCGCTGTCCGAGCGGATTCCGATCTCGGCACCCCAGCCCATCGACGACAGCACCGGCGCCTTGGTGAACACCTCGGCGTCCGGCCCGATCGCCACTTCGAGGTACTGCGACCACATGCCGGCATCGATCAGCGCGGCCTTGAGGCTGGCGGCTTCCGCCGTGCCGGGGACGACCGAGCGGATGCCCGAGCCGACCTTGGCTTCGAGGTCGCCGCGGATCTCGGCGGCCTTGGCCGAATCGCCGCGGGCGCGTTCCTCGATCACCCGCTCCAGTGCCGAAACGGCGAAGGTGACGCCGCAGGCCTTCACGCACTGCAGGTCGACCGGCGCCAGAATCGCCGGCGCCGAGTCGGTGCCGAGCGCCTCGATGCTGCACAGCACCTCGCCGCTGAGCGTGGCGATGTCGTCGCGCTCCAGCAGGTCGGCGACGGTGGGGGCGGTGGCCGATACGTCGATCACCTGGCCGTCGCGCAGGATCACGGGGCTGGGGCCGGCGGGCGTAGCCACGCGGCCGACCAGGATGGCCTGCGCATGATCGGCAGGCAGCATGTCACGAAGCGCTTCCAAGGGACCTCTCGCCAAGTTTGTGTCTGATTGTGATAGCGCTACCATTGCCGCTCCGCCAACGCAAATGTCAAGCATCCGAAATACGCGTCCGTCCCGCGATTTCAAATGTGAGAAAGGATTTCCGCCACGATTACCTCCGGCGCCCGCATCGCGCCCCCCTCGCTGGCACGAACCACGCGCCACGGGCCGAGCAGGTTCGCGGCGACGATTGCCTCGTAGTTGCCGCGCACCCGCTGTTGCAGGGCAATGTCTGCCTCATATTCGTCGAAACTGCGATCGGTGTAGCTGCGCTGCGCCTTTTGCAGGATGAGTTCGCGGGCGAGGTCCCAGGGCGTGTCGAGATAGATCGACAGGCGCGGGCGGGGCAGGGCGAACTGGCCGGTCTCCAGCGCGAGGATCCAGTCCATCAGCGCGCGGCCCTCGCCGCCGCCCAGCTTGGCGCCCTGATAGGCCATGTTCGAGGCGATGTAGCGATCTAGCACCACCACGTCGTGCGTCGCCTGCGCCTCGAGCAGCGCGTCGCGCCACTCGAACCGATCGAGCGCATAGAGCACGGCGGCGGCGTGGGGCGTGACGGGGACGGGGAGTTCGCCGGCGAGCATCTTGCCGATCGTCACCCCGGCGACGGTCTCGCCATAGCGCGGAAAGCCGAGCACGGTGGCGGTGCGCCCCGATGCCTGCAGCGCCGCGCACAGCCCGCGCGCGGCGGTGTTCTTGCCGACGCCGTCGGCACCCTCGATCGCGATGAGTTCACCCATGCGGGCGCCATAGCATGCTGCGGCGGGTTGTCATCAAGACTCCCCGGGCGCCTAAACTCCCCTCCCGCAAGCGGGAGGGGGATTAGACGGTCAATGCAGCGAAGCCGTCTCCGGCGGCGTGCAGAGCAATGCGCAGGGGCCTTCGCCGTCGAGCGGCAGGATCGCGGTAAGCGTGGCGGCGCCCCCGGCATGGTCGAGCAGCCAGTTGGGCTCGGCGATGGCGGGGCGCTGCGGCGAGAAGGCGACCCCGATCCCGTCGGTGATCACGCCCAGCCGCCGCGGTGGGCTGGGCCAGCGACCGGCGAGATAGGTGAGGCAAGCACAGGCCGCATCCTGCAGCGCGCCTTCGTCGCTGTCCTCGGGGCAGAAGCCTTCGGGGCTGGCATCGATTTCGGCGATCACGCGGAAATCGTCGCCGCGCCACCAGATCATCCGCAACGAACCATCGAGTTCCTGCTGGAGACCCAGAAAGAGCCGACCGTCGGCCGGGAGCAAGGGCTGCGCACAGCGCACCATCTCCGCGGCCAGTTCGGTAAGCTTGTAGTTCGACCGGGGCAGCATCTGCATCGCACCTCGGCCGGTAGGCTGGGAATCTCGGGACATCGGGTCATTCCGCGAAGGGTTACCCTCGCATTATAGAATGATTACGCCCCGAGTGGTATCAATGCAGTGCTGCGCTGTTCGGCACCGGTGCTGCAACGATTGCAATCGCTTCGATGGTCTCGCGGTTCGCCTCGGCGGCGACGACCGTGTCGATGCTCGCCGGCTGGATCGCGACGACGCTGGAGAGCAGGTTGTGCGGCTGGTTGGCGTCCGGCAGGATCGGCGTTGCGTTGATCGGGGCCGGCTGGCGGCGCTTGGTTGCGGCAGGCGCGCCATATTCGGCCATCACCGAGAAGCGCGGGTCGGCAGCGGCGATCTCGGCAATCACCTTGGCGGCGCGCTTGGTGATCTGGCGGACGCGCTCCTTGGTGACGCCGGTCTCGAGCGAGAGATCGTCGAGCGTGGCGGTCTGGAACACGCGGCGGGCAACGATCTCGCGATCACGCTCCAGCTTGGCTTCGAGCTTTTCCAGCTCCGACGGATCGATACCGTGGGTGGCGGTGCGGAGACGCGGGCCGTCGCGGCGCATCGCGGCTTCCTCCCGCTTCGGGCGGGGGCGGCGGCGGAGCTGCTCGATGCCGACCTTGCGGAGATGATCGACATAGGCCTCGATCAGCGAGGCGATCGCACCGTCGGCGAGGTAATCCGAAGCAGCGCTCTCGGTGCGCTCCAGAGCGTCCTCGTCCTCGATCATCGCCTCGGGCGACATCTCGTCGCCGTCCGCCGAGCTGACCATCGCGCTGAGCGAAACGGTGGTGGCTTCGACCTTCTTCGCCGAGGGGCGCTGGTCGGTCATCAGGCGGAAACGCAGGCTCTGCAGCTCGCCGCGGATCTGCCAGTTGACGAAGGTGGTGAACTGGGCCTTTTCCGGCTCATAGGCCTGGATGGCGCGGTGCACGGCGATGGCGCAGCACTGCTCGGCATCATCCCAGTGCGCGGTCAGGCCATATTGGCGGATGAAGTGGCGGATGCGGGGAGCGATGAGCTTGAGGATCCGAGCGAAGGCCCGATCGACTTCGGCGCGCTGACGGGCAGTCTGCTTGCTGTCCTTGGGCGAGTTCTCGATGACGGTTTGGACTGCGGCCTCGAGAGCGATCGTGATCTTCGACATGCGTATTCCCCTGTTTCAGCGCCGGTCCGATCGTTTCGGCGCCGTCGACAGGGGACACATTTCGTCTGAAACCTTTAAGGGAGTGCTAATCCGGGGCTTAGGTAGTTTCCGAAAGCACGCTCCCAAACCTTATAGCAAGGCCGATTCGCTTGGCGAGGCAAGTGCTTGAAAAAATGATGGTTAACGGGCGGTGAGCAGAATCGCTAACCACGCCTCGAATGGCCGAAAACGGCAGTTTTACGAGGAAAATTTGTCCGGTTGGACGTGGCGATCGATGAAATCGAGTAACCATTGCCGGTGGGCGCGGGTGGCGTCGCCAGCGGTGGCGATCCGGTGCTCGGCCGCGGACCCGCCGACCTGTGCCGCGAGCAATTCGCGGGCGCGGGCTGCATCAATATTTCCGGCAAGAAATTTCTTTGCATCGCCCAGCCCGAGATGGTGGCTGAGATAGGCCGCCTTGGCCAAGGTTTCCGAATCGGCCCGTACGGCAAGGCCGGCCGATTCGAGATGCTGCAGGTTGTTGCGCGCCATGTCGGCAACGCTGAGAATCGAGGCCTGCGGATCGTAACGCAGCGACAGCAGCTCGCTGCGGCGGGCGGGATCGACCTTGCCGTTTTCCTTCAACCAGCCGCGTGCCTTGGCAACATCGTTGAGCCAGGTGCCGCTCTGTTCGGCGAGCGTCTGCCAGGTGCCGCTGAGGAACTGCCCGAGCCCGGCCGCGCTGGAGCGGGGGTTGCGCGACAGCGGGTTCCAACTGCCGTCATGGCCCTTGCCGGCTTCGGCATCGACGATCGCCGCGAGCGCAGAGGCGGGGACGCCGCTGCGCGCCTCGGCGGCGGCGAGGGTATCCGCATAGCGGGTGTTGGCGCCTAGCGAGAGCGTGCCGGAGGCGCCGCTTGCGCCCTGCGAGCCGCCGGAGCCTGCAAGCAGGCGGATGCCCGGTACCGAAGCGGGCAGGGCAGCGCGATCGGCCACCGCATTCGTGCGGGCTGTCGGCAGCGCGCCCTTGGACAGCGCGGCCGCTTCGTCGGTGGCGTCCTCGTCGTGGCAGGAACAGGCGCACTGGCAGTTGCAGCGCCCCTTGGCCGAACGCGGCGCCTGGGTGCCGAGCAGTTCGAGCAGCGAATCCATCGCCATGTCCGATCCGCCGCCGAGCGGATTGCGCGTCTTGGCCGAGTCGCGCTCGCCATCGCCGATCGCGGCGCGCCACAACCGGGTGGAGAGCTCGGACTGCGCCTGCGCGTAGATCACGTTGGCGCGCTGCGCCGGCGTGAGCGCGGCAAGATCGGTACGGTGGATCATGCTGCCTTCACCGGCATCCGCTTGCGCTCGCGCAGGAAGCGCGCGGCGGCAATGTCGTCGATCGCCGCCTGCTCGGCGGCTTCGGCTTCGCGTTCCGCATCGGTGCGGAAGCGTTCGGCGGCGCCTTCGATCGCGCGAAACGTACCATAGGCCTCGCGCGCCTGTTCGCGCAGCGCGACCAATCGCGCCTGCTCCGCCTGGATCTCCTCGGCCAGCCGCGCCTGGGCGAGCTTGGCGGTGGCCAGCCAGGCATCGGAGGCGAAGGGCAGGGCGTGGGCGAGGATGCGCTCCTCGCGCGTCCGCGCGGTGAGGTCGCGCGCCTGCTGCTCATAGCTGGCAATGCGCTCGATCGCCGCGCCGATCGCGACCTTGAGGTCGTCGACGGTGCGCTGCTGCATGCGAAGCGCGGTATCGAACGGCGTCCTCATGCGGCGAGACCCACGTCATGGCCATGGCCCGGATCGCCCGAGGCTTCGCCCGTGAGGATTGCCGCCAGCTCGGCGAACGCCGCATCGGCATGGCCCTGGTCGTTTTTGCCTTGGTTCAGGAGCGTCTCGATTCGTGGTGCCAGTGCGACGGCGCGGTCCACCTCGGGCGACGAGCCGGCCTTGTAGGCGCCCAGCCGCACCATCTCCTCCATGTCGGCATAGGTCGACAGCAGCTTGCGCGCGGCGAGACGGATCTCGTTCTGCTCGTGCTCGAGGCAGTGGGGCAGGGTACGCGATACCGACTTGAGCACGTCGATCGCGGGGTAGCGGCCGCGTTCGGCGATCGCGCGGCGCATCACGACATGGCCGTCGAGGATGCCGCGCACCGCATCGGCGACCGGCTCGTTATGGTCGTCGCCATCGACGAGGACGGTGAACAGCCCGGTGATCATGCCCGCTCCCGGTGCGCCTGGGCCGGCGCGCTCCAGCAGGCGCGGCAGTTCGGCGAAGACGGTAGGCGTATAGCCCTTGGTCGCCGGCGGCTCGCCCGAGGCGAGACCGATCTCGCGTTGCGCCATGGCGAAGCGGGTGACCGAATCCATCAGGCAGAGCACGTTGAGGCCCTGGTCGCGGAAATGCTCGGCGACGGCGAGGGTGGTCCAGGCTGCCTGGCGGCGCATCAGCGCCGGTTCGTCCGAAGTGGCGACGACGACGACCGAGCGGGCCATGCCCTCGGGCCCCAGATCGTCCTCGATGAATTCCTGCACTTCGCGGCCGCGTTCGCCGATCAGGCCGATCACCGCGACGTCGCACTGCGTCCAGCGCGCGAGCATCGACAGCAGCACCGATTTGCCGACACCCGAGCCGGCGAACAGGCCGAGGCGCTGGCCGCGGCACAGCGGCACGAAGGTGTCGAGGCAGCGCACGCCGGTCTCGATCCGCTCGGCGACGCGGGCGCGGCCGGCAGCGGCCGGCGGGGAAGCCTTGATGGGCTGCGGATCCGCGCCATTGGCCAGCGGCCCCTGTCCGTCGACCGGCCGGCCGAGGCCGTTGATCATCCGGCCGAGCCATGCCTTGGAGGGGCGGACGGTGAACTGGCCGGCGCCGAGTTCGGCAACCGCGCCGAGGCCGACGCCCTGCGGATCCACGAACGGCAGGCACAGCGCGACGCCGCGATCGAGTGCGGTGACTTCGGCTTCGACCGTGCCGGTGGGGGACTGGATTTCGACGCGACTGCCGATCTGGGCGACGCCGGTCAGCCCTTCGACTTCGATGAGCGCGCCGCGCACCGCCACCACGCGCCCGAAGCGACGGTCCGGGACCATGTCCCGGATCGCGCGGGCGGCACTGGCGAGCGTCTGCATCGCGCGTCCCTCCTCAGGCGGCCTGCGTCGTCGCGGGTGCGGCGGCGGCGTCTTCCAGCGCGATCACCTCGCGCGCGACGGCAAGGGCCTTGTAATATTCGCCCTGGGCGAGCTCGCTGGCGAAGCGGACGCAGATATCCTTCGCCTCCGGCGTGCCGAGCGCGGCGATCAGGACGCCGAGCAGTTGCACGACCGAGTCCTGATGGGCATCGCGACCCGCCGGATCGATATAGGCGAGCATCGTCGCGAAATAGAGCTGGCGCGCCAGGCTGGTCGCCTCTTCGGGCCGCATCACCTCGCGGCCGCGCAGGATGGATACCTTGTTCTCCACGGCGATCTGCGTCCGCCCCACGGCGCGCAGCACGGCGCCGTTGACGATCGCCTTTTCGCCATCGCGAAGCGTGATGCGCAACATGGAACGGGCCTTTCGATAAGCGTTCCTCAACTTATAGGTGCGTTTCCCGGCGCCGCGGCGATTACCCGGCAAATTTTGCCGCCCGGGACGCGGAAAGCGGCAAAATCGCCCCTTCGATTTGGACGGCCCTGCCACCCCTCTACAATGGGGATGTCGCCGGCGTGGGATCGCGCGGGCATCTCGAGGAGTTTTGAACTTGAGCCTCTATTCCGCTCTTTACGCTGGCGTTTCCGGGCTGAGCGCGCAGTCGAGTGCCATGGCCACGGTTGCCGACAACATCACCAACATCAACACGGTCGCCTACAAGGGGGTAGATGCGCAGTTCCGCACGTTGGTGACCGATGGTCGCACCACGTCGAGCTATGCGGCCGGTGGTGTGGCGGCGACGCCGATTTCGCAGGTCACCAAACAGGGTCTGCCCCAGGCAACCGGCAGCAGCACCGACCTCGCCATCAACGGCGACGGCTTCTTCATTACCCGCACGGGCACCTCGGGCACGGACCCGGTTGCCTATACCCGCGCCGGATCGTTCAAGCCGGACGAGCAGGGCTTCATGCGCAACCCGTCGGGCATGTACCTGTATGGCTGGCGCCTGGATGCGACCGGCAACTACACCAACACCGGCAGCGTCGATGCGCTGCAGCCGGTCCGCCTGAGCGATCTGGTGGGAACGGCGGCGCCGACCACCAAGCTGGAAGCGCGCATCAACCTTCAGTCGGACGCCGATATCTCGACCGCAGCGGCGAGCTATACGCCCGCTGCTCCCGGCCAGATGGCAGCATATGCTGCGAACAACGCGACGGGCGTCGCGCCCACCTTCTCGCGTCCGTTCACGATCTATGATTCGCAGGGCGGCAGCCACCAGCTCAACATGTCGTTCCTGAAGACCGCGCCGAACACCTGGCAGGTAGAAACCTATGTGACGCCCGCGAGCGACGTTACCGCGGCGAACGGCCTGCTGGCGAGCGGCACCCTGAAGTTCAACGGCGACGGCAGCCTCGATAGAACGCCGACGACCGGTTCGTCGCCATCCCTCTTCGCGCCGCTGAACGTTTCGTACACCAACGGGGCCACCTCCGTTCCGATCACCATGGCCCTCGGCGACGACAAGGGCATCAACGGCATCACCTCGTTCGGCCAGCCGTCCTCGATGATCCGCGGCGGCGCCGATGGCGGCATCCTGGGCAACATCGCGGCAACCGACATCTCGCCGGAGGGCGTGGTCAGCGCGATCTTCGACGACGGATCGACCCGCAAGGTGTTCCAGCTGCCGATCGCCACCTTCCCGAATCCGAACGGGCTCACCCGCGTGTCGGGCAACGCCTATAGCGGCAACCGTTCCTCGGGCACGATGACGATGAACGCGCCGGGCCAGCTCGGCGCCGGCAAGCTCCTGTCGAACACCCTCGAGGCTTCGACGGTCGATCTCGCGAGCGAGTTCACCAACATGATCCGCTTCCAGCGCGCCTACAGCGCGTCGTCGAAGATCATCACGACCGTCGACGACATGCTGCGCGAAGTCAGCGATCTGAAGCGCTGACGACTAAGGCCGGGGGACGCACGACATGGCGCTGAACGATATCCTTGGAACCGCCGTCTCCGGCCTGGCAGCAGCCCAGGCCGGATTGCGCGCGGTATCGAACAACATCGCCAATGTCGGCGTCACCGGCTATGCTCGCGAGCGTGTGACGCTCTCCACCCAGGTGGTGACCGGGCAGGTCAGCGGCGTGAATGTAGGCGAGCCCGAGCGCGTCGCCGACCGCTTCCTCGAAGCGACGGTCTATCGCCGGGCCGGCGACTATGGTCGCGCCGAGGTGACTTCCAGCTATCTCGACCGGTTGCAGGCGCTGCTCGGCGAGCCGGGTTCCAAGTCGGGCCTGCCGGCGCGCCTGGACGCGATCAGCGCCTCGGCCAACGCGATGACGGGTTCCCAGTCGTCGGCGCAGACCCAGGCAGTGTTCGTCGGCAACGTCTCCGACGCAATCTCGTCGATGCAGCAGACCACGCATGACGTGGACGGGCTGCGCGCGGACGTGGAATCGGAGGTCGGCTATTCGGTCGACAAGATCAACACGCTGCTTCGCCGCATCAACGACCTGAACGGCACCGTCGCACAGGCCACCGGCCTTGGCCGCAGCGCCAGCGGCGCCGCCGACCAGAGGATGAACGCGATTGAAGAGCTGAGCGGCATGCTCTCGGTCAACGTGCGCGACCAGCCGAACGGTCAGGTGTATATCGAGACCACCTCCGGCCAGATGCTGCTCGACTCGCGGTTGCGGCAGCTCGACTATCCGAACAGCGGCAACGGCACCGGCAGCTCGCAGACCACCTATCCGGACATCAGCATCCGCTTCGCCGACAAGAGCGGCTCGATGGGCGCGCTGACCGGGGAAAAGCTCGACTCGGCAGCGGTCGGCGGCAAGCTGGGCGGCCTGCTCGATCTGCGCGATCGCGCGCTGCCCGCTTTTTCCGAGCAGCTGGGCACCGTGTTCAGCGGCCTCTCGGAGGCACTCAACGCCGTGTCGAACGAAGGCACCACCGTGCCGCCGCCCGCCAGCATGACCGGCCGGCAGACCGGGCTGGTCGCCGGCGACCGGCTCGGCTTTACCGGCAAGGCTACCTTTGCCGTCACCAAGAGCGACGGCACGCTCATCGCCAAGACGGATATCGATTTCGACGCACTTGGGTCGACCGCGACCGTGTCGGACATGGTCAACGCCATCAACAGCGGCCTGGGCGGCGCGGCAACGGCGAGCTTCAACAACGGCGTGCTGAGCTTCGCCGCAGCGGGCACCGGCAACGGCGTGCTGATCGCGCAGCCGGCCACCACGCCCAGCTCGCGCGCCGGCGTGGGCGTTTCGCAATATTTCGGCATGAACGATCTGGTCACCAGCGGCACCAGCAGCCTGGTGCCCACCGGCTTCAATACATCGGACCCGCATGGCTTCACGACCGGCGAGACCGCGCGCATCGTGCTGCGCGATGCATCGGGTCTGGCCCTGACCAGCTACACGCTGCAGCCGCAGACCGGCGGCACGATGGGCGACATCGTTACTGCGCTGAACAGCAGCCCGCTCGGCAATTTCGGCAGCTTCTCGATGGACAGCCGCGGGCGCATGCGGTTCGATCCGGCCAGCGGCCTGTCCGGCGCATCGCTGTCGATCGCCGCAGATTCGACCGACCGCTTCAACAGCGGTCGCAGCTTCTCCTCGCTTTCGGGTCTGAGCGGCGTCAACAGCGGCCTCGATACCGCGAAGGTGCGCAACGACATCGCCGCCAGTCCGAACCAGCTGGGGCTCGCGCGCTTCAACGCCACCGCTGCGGTGAACACCCGGGCGCTCGGCGCCGGCGACACGCGCGGCGCCACCGCGTTCGTCGACAAGCTTGCCGCCCCGCTCGATCTGGGCAAGGACGGCGTCACCACGGTGAACCGCTTCTCCACCCAGTTGCTCGGCCGAGCGGGGCTCGAGGCGAGCCAGGCGGCGAGCCGGTTCGACGATGCCAATGCCCGCAAGTCCGATGCCGTGAACCGGCGCGACAGCTATTCCGGCGTCAACATCGACGAGGAACTGTCGCAGATGGTGGTGCTGCAGAACAGCTATTCGGCCTCTGCCCGCGTGATGAGCACCGCGTCGCAGATGTACGACACGCTACTCCAGATGGTTCGTTAAGGGAGCTCCTTCATGACTCGTGTTGCTACCATCCCGCTCCAGCGCACCATGGCCAGCGCGATTTCGACCGCGCAGGAAAAGCTGGCGATCACCCAGAAGCAGCTGTCCACCGGCAAGAAGGCGGCCGATTTCGCGGCGCTCGGCACCGAAACCGTGCGCAACCTCTCCGCGCACACGCTGCTCGAGCAGCAGAAGGCGCAGTCGACCGTGTCGAAGCGCGTGTCTACGACGATGTCGCTGTACCAGGGCCATATCGAGGGCATCTCCACCTCGACCACCGACCTGCGCAAGCAGATCATGACCGCGATCGGCACCGGCCAGTCGGCGGGCCTGCAGGAGGCGATCGAAAGCAGCTTCGCGCAGATGCGTGCCTCGCTCAACGCCTCCGAGGGCGGCGTGCCGATGTTCGCCGGATCGCAGACCGATCAGTTCCCGTTCACCGTCAACACGCTGGCCGATGCCGCCAATGTGCCGGCGGACCAGGCCTTCCGGGATGACGATGTGCTGTCCACTGCGCGCGTCGCCGACGGCGTCGACGTGACCTATGGCATCAACGCCAGCTCGATCGGCAAGGGCCTGTACGAGGCATTCCGCACGCTCGCCCAGGCAGGCCAGATCGGTTCGACCCTCACGCCCGCCAACCAGGCGGCGCTGCAAAAGGCGGTCGCGCAGCTGGACGACGGCACCAAGCAGCTCAACGCGGTCAATGCCGACAATGGCCGCAAGCAGAACCAGGTCGACGACCTGACCCAGCGCGGCGACGATCGCGGGCTGCTGCTCCAGCAGGTGATCCAGGACAATGAGGATGCCGATCTGGGCCAGGTGGCGGTAGATCTGGCGCAGCAGAAGACGGTGCTCGAGGCGAGCTACTCCGTCTTCTCGCAGCTGAGCAGCCTGAGCCTGGTCAAGTATCTCTGAGCGCGATGGCGCGCTCGAACACGGCGGTCAGCATCGGTTCGGTCAGCCGGCCGATATTCTGATTGTACCGCGAGACGTGATAACTATCGAGCACCACCTGTCCCTTGGGCAGGCGGTGTTCGGCGCCGTGGGCGAAGCGCGCCTTGGGCAGCTTGCCACCCAACGCCTTCACCGCGGACTGGTGCGCGATCTCACCGAGCGCGACGACGATGGGTGCGCGCAGCTGCCCGGCGAGAAAGGGGCGGCAGGCATGGATCTCGGCTGGGGCCGGGCGATTTTCCGGCGGCAGGCAGCGCACCGCGTTGAGGATCAGCACGTCCTTGGGCGCGCCGGCTTCGGCTAGACCCAGCTTCTCCAGCACCGCGAACAGCAACGCGCCTGATTCATCGCCGTGGAAGGCCGTGCCGGTGCGGTTGGCGCCGAGGCGGCCGGGGGCGAGGCCGACGATCGCGATCGGCGCGTCCGGCGCGCCCAGCGCCGGGACGGGCGCGTTCCACCAGTCGGGCTGCTCGGCGCGCAATTGGGTGCGCAGCGCGACCAGGCGCGGGCAGAGCGGGCAGTCGTGATCGGGTTCTGGGCTTGGCGCGGACATGGCGGCGCGATAGGCGCGCGGTCGTGCCTGCTTCAAGCTACATCATCGCCCTGGGCTCGAACCGCCGGGGCCGCCACGGCAGCCCGCGTGCGGAGGTCCATGCGGCGCTGGCGGCGATCGGTGGCGTGCGCGCGTGGTCGCGGGTGCACGAGACCGCGCCGCTAGGACCCTCGATCCGCCGATTCGCCAACGCCGTCGCATGGATCGACAGCGACGAGACGCCCGGGGCGCTGCTTGTCAGGCTGAAGGCGATCGAGCGTGCCTTCGGGCGGCGGCGGGGCCAGCGCTGGGGCGCGCGGGTAATCGATCTCGACATCGTGCTGTGGTCGGGCGGCTGCCAGGTCGCGCCCGGACTGGTCGTCCCGCATCCGCGCTATCGCGAACGCCGTTTCGTGCTGGCGCCGCTGGCCGAAATCGCGCCACACTGGCGGGACCCGGTGACCGGCCGCGCGACGCTTCCTTTACTGCACGCGGTTGACCGGCGACGCCCCTGCGCCTAGGTGGCGCGATGTGGGTCCGTAGCTCAGTCGGTAGAGCAAGCGACTTTTAATCGAGAGGTCCCGGGTTCGAATCCCGGCGGACCCACCACCGCCTCTCTCCGTCGAGACCCGCGCCGCGAGCCGATCCTCGACGCTTGCAGCCTGCGCCATCGTCGTTCTTTCTTCGCCCGCATATGCGCTGCTATGCGGATAGGAAGTCGTTTATTTCACGGAATAATTGCCCGGTTGAGCGGCATTGGCGCCGAGGCGCGGTCGATGGCGATCATTTTTGATCGCAAACGCAAAGGGGAAGCGGCCGCGCTCTCCAGTTGCACGTGTAGTTAACCTGTTGGTCTTCTGCTCAGATAATTCAGATTCATCGAGAAATTGCTTCCAGCCCTTTGTGAATCTAGCTGAACGAGCCTGAAGACAAGCTTTGGCAACGCGGCAAGCTTGCCGCTGATCGTTAATCATTTCGCTAGAGATACGAAATAGCCAAGCGGCGCATCGGGGGATGGCGTCGCGTGTGCTGCGCGTCCCATTTCCCGCCGCATTCTGCATAGGGGGTATGGACTAAATGGTTGGAATTGGACGGGCTTTCGCCAAGCCGGTGTCGCATCGTCGCGCCCATTCGCGGCGGCATGCCGCGCTGCTGTGCGCTACCATGCTCGCTGGTCTGGCAACGCCGGCCGCGCACGCACAGACGCTGCCGAGCGGCGGTTCGGTCGTCGCGGGCAGCGCCTCGATCGTTTCCGGAAACGGCGCCACCACGATCCACCAAACCTCCGATCGCGCGATCATCAACTGGAGCGACTTCTCGATCGGCCAGGGCGGCGCGGTCACGTTCGACAATGGCAGCGGCGCGACGCTGAATCGCGTCACCGGCACCCAGATCTCGCAGATCGACGGGCGGCTGAGCGGCACAGGCTCGGTCTATCTGATCAACGCCAACGGCATCGTCGTCGGCAAGACCGGCGTGGTCGAGACGGGCGGGACCTTTGTCGGTTCGACGCTCGACGTCGCGGATGCGGCGTTCCTGCGCGGCGGTTCGCTCGAATTCACCGGCACCGCGCGGGCGAGCGTGATCAACCTCGGCAAGGTCGGCGCGCTGGGCGGCAACGTCGCGCTGATCGGCATGACCGTGGTGAACCAGGGCGAGATCGGCGCGGCCAATGGCAGCGCGCTGCTCGCCGCGGGGTCACGCGTGTTGCTGCGCGACACCGCCAACGACGCGGGCGGCCTGATCAGCGTGCTTTACGGCGATGCGGCAACCAGCGTCGCCAATGGCGGCCTGATCCGCGCCGCCAGCGCCGAGCTGCACGCGCAGCAGGGCAACGTCTATGCGCTCGCCGGCAACAGCGCGGGCACGATCAACGCCACCGGCGTGCGCGCCGGCCAGGGCAAGGTGTGGCTGGTCAGCGATGCGGGCACCACCAAGGTGGCGGGCACGATCACCGCGCAAGGGGCGGGCGGCACGGGCGGCTTCGTCGAGACCTCGGGCCATGTGCTCGACATCGGCACCGCCAGCGTCACGGCCGCAGGCGGCAAGTGGCTGCTCGATCCCATCGACCTGACGCTCACCCAGGGCATGGCAGATGCTCTTTCCCAGTCGCTCAACGGCGGGACAGACGTTGAAATCTATACCAACGACACTGACAGCAGCTACGGCTACGGCGACTACGGCGACGGCAACATCACCGTCACCGGCAATGTCGCCTGGAGCAGCAGCGCGAAGCTGACGCTGAACGCCTGGAACAACATCGCGATCAACGCGGTGGTGGACGCCGGCGCCACGGGCAACGTTTCGCTGCTCTACGGCCAGGGCGCGGCTGCGGCGGGCAATGCTGCGCGGCTGACCTTCGGCGCCGGCGGCAAGCTGAACCTGCCCGCGGGCAATACGCTGACCACCAAGCTGGGCAGCGACGGCCAGCTGACCAACTGGCTGGTGCTCACCGCCCTCGGCCAGGAAAATTCCTATTCCGACGGCTCGCTGCAGGGGCTCGTCGACAACAGCCCGCAAAACATCGCAATCGGTGCGGATATCGATGCGTCGGCGACCGCAGGTTGGAACGGCGGCTTCAAGCCGTTCGTCGGATTCTCGGGCATCTTCGAAGGCCTCGGTCACACCATCCAGTCGCTGACGATCAACCGGCCGAACGGCGCCCAAATCGGCCTGTTCGCGAATCTGGCGGGCACGGTCCGCAATCTCAACCTCACCGATGTCGCGATCACCGGCGACGGCAACGTCGGCAGCCTCGTCGGCTCGGCAGCTTCCGGCAGCGTGATTCAGAACGTGTCGGCAAGCGGCACAGTCAACGGCGGCCGCAGCTATGGCGGTCTGGTCGGGTACAATCAAGGCACGATCGACCAGTCGCACGCGGGCGTGAACGTCACTGGCGGCTATAGCGCCGGCGGTCTGGTCGGCACCGCGAGCGGCGGCAGCATCACTCGCTCCTATGCGACCGGAAATGTCAGCGGCTCGAAACAGGTCGGCGGCTTGGTGGGCCTGAATGGGGGCACGCTGGATCAAGTCTATGCCACCGGCGCTGTTGCCGGCTCGGATCAATTTACCGGCGGCCTGGTCGGCGTGAACGGCGGCCCCATCCGTAACGCCTTCGCCAGCGGCGCTGTTACGGGCACGAAGACTGTCGGCGGCCTGGTGGGCTTCAATCAAGCCACGCTCAGCCAGTCCTACGCGACCGGCACCGTCACCGCCACCGGCGGATGGGCGGGCGGGCTGGTCGGCAGCATGCCGGCAGGCACGATCGACCAGGTCTTCGCGACCGGCACCGTGATCAATGCCGGTTCGGCATCGTCCCTGGGCGGACTGGTCGGGCAGAACGGGAACGGGACGATCACCAACGCCTATTGGAACACCAGCACCGCCGGCGTCGCCAGCGGCGTGGGCAGCGGTAATGACAGCGGGGTGAGCGGGCTTACCACCGCCCAGCTCGCGGCAGCGCTGCCCGCAGGGTTCGATTCGGCGGTCTGGGGCAACGCCAACAATGCAACCACGCCCTATCTGAACGGCTTCGGCTTTGCGCCGATCAGCGGCAGCGTGCTGCTCGGCAACGATGCGTCCGCCACGCCGATGCGGTACAACATGCTGCTGTCGGTGGATCAGCTGCAGGCGGTCAACCAGAACCTGCAGGGCAACTTCGTTCTCGGCACCGATCTCAGCTTCGACTATCCCCAGGGGAACGGCTCCAACTTCGCGCCGATCGGCCAGGACACCGCGTTTTCGGGCACGTTCGAAGGGCTTGGCCACACCATCAGCGGCCTCGTGATTGCGCGGTCCGACGACAAGGTGGGGCTGTTCGGGTGGAACCAGGGCACCATCCGCAACGTCTCGCTCGAAAGGGCCTCGGTCGAAGGGAATAACCTGGTCGGGGGCCTGGTGGGCCTGAACAGCGGCGGCGTCATCGGAAGCTCGGTTTCGAACGGCTCGGTGCGAGGTTTCTCGGTGGTTGGCGGCCTGGCCGGCAGCAACGACGGCACCATCACCCAGAGTTCGGTATTCGGCAGCACGACCGTGCGGGCAAGCACCGAGTCCGTCGGCGGTCTGGTGGGCGCAAACACCGGAGCGGTTTCGGTCAGCTATGCCGATAGCCGTGTTTCCGGATCTTCTGCGGGCGGCCTGGTAGGCCTGAACAGCGGCTCGATCGCGCAATCCTATGCCATCGGCACGGTGGGCGGATACGACGCGATCGGCGGCCTTGTCGGCCGTCATGACGGAGGTACCGTATCGCAATCCTACGCCGCAGCCACGGTCGGCGGCTATGCTCGCGTGGGCGGTCTGATCGGCGAAATGGACGGTGATGCTACGCTGAGCCAGGCCTTCTCGCTCAGCCGACCCGACGGCAGCGGCGGCAGCTTCAACGGCCTGATCGGCGAGCGTGCCGACGGTGCCGCCGTGACGGCAGCCTATTGGAACACCAGCGCGTCGGGCACCGACACCGGCGTCGGCACGGGCGGTACCAGCGGCATCAGCGGCCTCACCAATGCCGAGATGGCGAGCGCGCTGCCCGCCGGCTTCTCTGCCGGCGCCTGGGCCAATGGCGGCAACATGATGACGCCCTATCTGCTCAGCCATGCGGGCATGGCGACGGGCGGCCCGGTGTTCCTGCGCGACGCGGTGTTCGATACGTCGGGTTCCGGCACGCCGGGTTCGCCTCCGTCCAGCACGCCCGGTTCGTCCGGCCCGAGCCCGCTGGCCCAGCCGCTGTACGGCGTGATCACCACGGTCGCGCATCTCAGCGGCATCGATCGCAACCTGTACGGATCCTATGTGCTGGGCAACGACATCGATGCCAGCGTCACGCGTGACTGGAACGGCGGTGCCGGATTCCTGCCGATCGGCACGCACGGCAGTTTCGCCGGCGTGCTGGACGGTGCCGGCCACACCATCCGGGACCTGACGATTGCGCAGGACGGCGGAAGCCGCGTGGGCCTGTTCAACACGATCGGAGGGGACGGGCTGGTTTCGAACCTGACCTTGAGCAACGTCAATATCCGCGGCGCTTACTATGTGGGCGCGCTCGCCGGATACAATTACGGCACGATCCGCGACGTGGCGGTCTCCGGTTCCGTGACGGGCGCGGCCAACGGCCACGGCAGCGGCCAGGAGGTCGGCGGTCTGGTTGGCGGGAGCTCGGGGACGATTGCGAACAGCCATTCGGACGCCACCGTCGCCGGCTTTGACACGGTCGGCGGCCTGGTCGGCGTCCTCGATGGGGGCGGCACGATCGAGAATTCGTCGGCAACTGGCAGCGTCACCGGCAGGTCGTCCCTCGGCGGGCTGGTCGGGTTTGCTGTCACTGGCGCCCGGATCTCCGGCTCGTCCGCGACCGGCCGGGTCGAGGGCGTGGCGGTCACCATCGGTGGCGACACCTATAGCAGCAACGCGGTCGGCGGATTCGTCGGCGCTTCCGATGCCGCGATTTCCAATTCGTTCGCGACGGGCAATGTTTCCGGCGGTACCGCGGTCGGTGGCTTTGCCGGCAATTGGGGCGAGGTGCAGGCAAGCGGTATCCACGCCAGCGGTGCAGTAACGGGCGAGCAATATGTCGGCGGCCTGATCGGGTATGCGGACAGCGGTTCACTGCGGGATTCCTTTGCAACCGGCACGGTGACGGGGGTCCGCGGGGATGCATCCTCACAAACCTATGCGATCGGTGGACTGGTCGGTTATTCCAGTATCGACATTACCAACGCCCATGCCGACGGTGCGGTCAGTGGAGACGCTAACGTCGGAGGCCTGATCGGCATCGCCAATAGGGGGAGCATCCTCGATGCCTATGCCAATGGTGCGGTGACGGGCGACGCTTATGTCGGCGGCCTCATTGGGTGGCAGTCCGACGAAGCATCGGTGCAGTCGGCCTTCGCTACTGGCGCGGTTTCGGGCGTCAGCGATCAAAGCCGGAGCATCGGCGGGTTCGTCGGGATGAGCTATGGCAGCATTTCCGATGCCTTTGCCACCGGCGCGGTATCGACCGGCATCAGCGTCGGCGGCTTCGTCGGCGATCAGGAAGGCGGCGGCATCGTTCGCAGCTATGCCAGCGGCGCCGTGCGCGGGAGCGACTCTGTCGGCGGCTTCGCGGGCATGGTGCAGCTGAACGCCCCGATCAGCAATCAAGACAATGTCTGGGACATGACGGCCTCCGGCCAGACGGCCGCCTCCCAGGGCGGTTCGATGGCCGGCGTGACCGGGCTGACGACGGAACAGATGCACAGCGCGGCGAGCTTCGCGAACTGGTCGATCGACAGCGTCGGCGGTTCGCAGAGCGCGACCTGGCGCATCTATGAAGGTGCGACCGGGCCGCTGCTGAAGAGCTTCCTGACCCGCGCGACGGTCACCAGCGGCGGGACGACGGTCTATGACGGCACGGTCCAGTCGGGCAGCACGCTGATCACGCTGGACGGCGGCGTCAGCGCCGACCGCAACCTGGTGTACGGCACCGCCACGACCTCGTGCGCCGGGGGCAACTGCCGCGACGTCGGCAGCTATTCGGTCGGGTACACCGGCGGCCTCTATTCGGGTCCGCTCGGCTATGACCTGGTGGCAGGGGACGCCAGCACGCTCACCATCACGCCGCGCGCGCTCACCGTCACCTACACGGCCGGCACCGTCAGCCGCACCTACGGCGACGTCAATCCCGCGTTCACCGGCACGGTTTCGGCCGATGGCCTGGTAGCAGGCGATGCGCTCACCGGCACCGCAAGCTGGGCCAGCGATGCAGGGGTCCGCAGCAATGTCGGCAGCTATGGCGTGACCGGCAGCGGCATCGGTGCGTCGTCCAACTACACGCTCACCAGCGTGCAGGCCGACAGCAACGCCACCGCGCTGACGATCAACCCGCGCGCGCTTACCGTCACCTACACGGCCGGCACCGCCAGCCGTAGCTATGGCGATGCCAATCCGACGCTCACCGGCACGGTGTCGGCCGATGGTCTGGTCAACGGCGACGCACTCACCGGCACCGCCGGCTGGGCCAGCGATGCGGGGGTCCGCAGCAATGTCGGCAGCTACGGCGTGATCGGCAGCGGCATCGGCGCTTCGTCCAACTACACGCTGACCAGCGTGCAGGCCGACGGCAACGCCACCGCGCTGACGATCAACCCGCGCGGGCTTACCGTCACGTACGCGGCCGGTACCGCCAGCCGTACCTATGGCGACGCGAACCCGGCCCTCACCGGCACGGTGTCGGCGGATGGTCTGGTCAATGGCGATGCGCTCACCGGCACCGCCGGCTGGGCCAGCGACGCGGGCGTTC
>NZ_BCTR01000020.1 GCF_002091475.1 Sphingomonas azotifigens NBRC 15497 | reverse complement strand
CACCTACACGGCCGGTACCGCCAGCCGTGCGTACGGCGACGCCAACCCGGCGCTCACCGGCACGGTGTCGGCGGATGGTCTGGTCAACGGTGACGCACTCACTGGCACCGCCGGCTGGGCCAGCGATGCGGGGGGCCGCAGCAATGTCGGCAGCTACGGCGTGACCGGCAGCGGCGTCGGTGCTTCGCCGAACTACACGCTCACCAGCGTGCAGGCGGACAGCAACGCCACGGCGCTGACGATCAACCCGCGCGCGCTCACCGTCACCTACACGGCCGGCACCGCCAGCCGCACCTATGGTGACGCGAACCCGGCCTTTACCGGTACGGTCTCGACCAACGGCCTGGTCAACGGCGATGCGCTTACCGGCACCGCCGGCTGGACCAGCGACGCCGGTGTTCGCGCCAATGTCGGCAACCATGCGGTGATCGGCAGCGGCATCGGCGCCTCGGCCAATTACGCGATCACCAACGTGCAGGCAGCGGGTAACGCTGCGGCCCTGGCGATCACGCCGCGGGCGGTGACGGTGACCTACACGGCCAACCCGGGCACGCGGATCTTCGGCGCCCCCGATCCGGCCTTTACCGGAACGACCGCAGTGACCGGGCTCGTCAATGGCGACGCGCTCTCCGGCACGGCGGCCTGGGCCAGCACCGCCGCTTCGGGATCCGCCCCGGGTCTGTACGGCATCGTGGGATCGGGCCTGACCGGGTCGGCCAACTACACGGTGACCGACGTGCAGGCGGCGGGCAATGCCAAGGCGCTGACCATCCTTAGCGCGTTCGTCCCGCTGCCGGTGGTGAGCAATAGCCCGGCGTCCTCGATCGATACCGTCGTCCGCGTATCCGACGTCGCCGCGGCTGCACAGTCGCCGTCCATCCCCAAGCTCGTCGTCGATCCGACGCTCTGCCCGCGTGGTTGCTACATCGTCAGCACCTTCCGCGCGAACTGAACCCATGGAGACCAACATGAAGACGACCTGCCTTCGGCGGGCCACCGCCCTTCGCGCCCTGAGCGGCGCGGCCTTCGCCGGCAGCCTGTTCGCGCTGATGCCGGGTATCGCCCAGGCCCAGGTGATCGAGCGCAACCCCGCGCCGGCACCGCAGCCGCCGGCGCCGCTGGCCAAGCCGGACATCGCGCCGGATAGCGCGGCCGATGCCACGCCGCTGGGCATGAACCTGGCCAGCATCGTGGTGGGCGAGGGGGCGTCGATCGCCCCCGCTGCCCCCGGCGAGGTGACGCTACAGCTGGATCGCGCGATGCCCAAGCTGCAGCAGACGCTGCGCGGCTATCTCAACCAGCCGCTGTCGCTGAAGCTGATCGCGGCGATCAAGGCGGACATCGCCCGCGCCTGGCGTAACGCCGGCTATCCGTTCGTTCACATCACTGCGCCCGAGCAGGATCTGAGCGAAGGCCGGCTGGTGCTGCGGGTCGCCGAGTTCCGGCTCGGCGAGGCGCGCGTCGAGGGGACGAGCGAAGCCGAGGCGCGCCGCATCACCCGCAGCGTACGCCAGAAGGCCGGGGAAGCGATCGATTTCAACGGCCTTGCCGAAGATCTCGAATGGCTGAATCGCTATCCGTTCCGCCGCGTCGAGGCGGTCTTCGCCCCCGGCAAGGCAGCGGGCGACAGCGACGTGACCTACCGCGTGAAGGACGTTACGCCGATCAGCATGGGCGACGGCTATGCCAATTCGGGTTCGCCGCGCACCGGCCAGGGGCGCTATTTCATCAACGCGCTGGCGGGGCTGCCCGGCACGGACGTCTGGGGCAGCTATCAGCTCACCACCTCCGGCCAGCGCTGGTTCGACCTGGGCGACGGGCCGGCCGGATCGCGCCGCTATCTCAGCCACGCCGCGCGCGTCTCGCTGCCGATCGCGTCGCGGACCGCGGTGGAGCTGAACTTCGGCGACATCCGCTCGTCGCAGCCGATTCAGGCCTTTGCCTCGCGGCAGCATACGCGCGAATGGAGTCTCACCGCGCGCACCGCGCTGTCGAACATCGCGGCATCGCTGCCGGGCGAGATCAGTCTGGGTATCGACTGGAAGCAGCAGCGCTCGCGGCTGACCTTTGGCGCCGCCGACGTACTCCGCAACGCCTATGATGTCGGGCAGGTCGAACTCGGCTATGGCTGGCACGGCTATGACGCGCGCGGCGAGACCGCGGTGGACCTGATGCTGCACGCCAGCCCCGGCGGCCTGAACGACAAGAACAGCGATCGCGGGTTCCGGGTGGCTTCGCAGGGTGCCTTTGGCAACGCGCAGTATCTCTATGCCACGGGCTCGGTCTATCGCCGGACGGCGTTCGGCCGGATCTCGCTGGTGCAGGCGTTCGACTGGCAGTTCGCCGGTACCGCGCTGCCCCAGACCGAGCAGCGCGGCCTGGGTGGTCGCGGCCAGGTGCGCGCCTACACGCTGGACGACGGTGCCTTTGACCGCTCGGCGATCCTCCGCAACGAGGTGCGCTTCGCCGGCACGCCGATCGGCAAGGGCGCGACCGCCGTGCAGTGGACGCCGTCGCTGTTCGTCGAGGGCGGCTATGCCGGCCAGGCAGGCGGCAAGACCTCCAAGCTGATCGGCGCCGCCGGTGCCGGGCTCGACCTGTCGCTGGGCAATCACCTGTCGCTCTCCGCGGACGGCGCCTTCGCGCTGCGGGATCAGGGGGATACCAAGGCGGGCGACCTGCGCGGCAATGTGCGGGTGACCGCGCGCTTCTGACGCACCTCGCAGATCCTGCTCGACAGGAGGGGCGCGCACGGCCAGGCCGTGCGCGTCCCTTTTTTGCATGGGTCTCACCTTTGTGACATTCTATTGCTGATGGTGCAGCGCGATATTTCACGCTTGATACTATATAACATCCCAGATACGTGGGTCGCGATAATCATTTGGAAAGATGGTCCATGTCGCGTCGCGTGCTGCTTGCCTCCGTTTCTCTTGCCTTGCTCCCCGTGGCGGCGTTCGCCGATCCGCAGCCGGTCGCTGCCGAGAAGGAGGGCGATCAGGCGAAGAACGACGCGTCGCAGGTGCAGCAGGGCGCGAACATCATCGTGTCCGCGCCCTACCGGCAGAGCGAGACCGACGTGCTTTCGGGCACCTCGGTGGTCACCGGCGAGGAACTGACCCGCAACCTGCGGCCGACGATCGGCGAGACGCTGGCGCGCCAGCCGGGCGTTTCCGCCAGCTCGTTCGGCCCCAGCGCCTCGCGCCCGATCCTGCGCGGTTTCCAGGGCGAGCGGGTACGCATCCTTACCGACGGGATCGGCTCGATCGACGTGTCGAACACCTCGGCCGACCATGCGGTGATCATCGATCCGCTGCTCGCCGAGCGCGTGGAAGTGCTGCGCGGCCCCTCCGCCTTGCTGTTCGGATCCTCGGCGATGGGCGGCGTGGTCAATGTGATCGACAGCCGCATTCCGCGCAGCGTGCCGCAGAAGGGCTACCGCCTGAGCAGCATCGCCACCTATGGCTCGGCGGCGAACGAGCGTTCGGTCGGCGGGGCGGGCGACGTGGCGGTCGGCAGCCACCTCGTGCTGCACGCTGACGGCTCCTATTCCAAGTCCGACGACCTCAAGATCGGCGGCCATGCGCTGACTCCTGCGAAGCGCCGCGAGGCGCTGGTGAGCGCGGCATTGCCCGCTGATCCCAGCGACGCCGATCCGATCGACTTCGCCGCCAATGCCGCGGTGAAGAACCGCCTGCCCAACACCGCCGCCAAGACCTGGAC
Source organism: Sphingomonas azotifigens NBRC 15497 (assembly GCF_002091475.1). Taxonomy (GTDB): domain Bacteria; phylum Pseudomonadota; class Alphaproteobacteria; order Sphingomonadales; family Sphingomonadaceae; genus Sphingomonas; species Sphingomonas azotifigens. The sequence goes on along the minus strand of NZ_BCTR01000020.1, from coordinate 9,666 downwards.
TGCCGGCGCCGGCGCGGCGATCATCACCGATACCGGCACGCTCGGCATCGCCTATAGCCATTATGACAGCCTCTACGGCGTGCCGATCCGCTTTGCCACGCAACCCGGCCAGGAGCAGGAGGCGCCGCGGCTCAGCGTCGTCCAGAACCGGCTCGATCTGCGCGCCGAGGCCGATACCGGCGGCGGCTTCCTGCAGAAGGTGCGGCTGCGCGCCGGCTATGCCGCCTATCGCCATTTCGAGCTGGAACCCGATGGCGGCATCGGCACGGCCTTCTACAACAAGGGTCTGGAGGGCCGGCTCGAGCTGGTCCAGGCCGATCATGGCGCCTGGAAGGGCGCGAGCGGCGTGCAGTATTTCGCCCGCGACTTCGACGTGCAGGGCGACGAGGCGTTCCTGCCCAAGAACAAGACCCAGCAGGTCGGATTGTTCACGCTCCAGCAGCTCGACATGGGCGCGCTGAAGGCGGAGGCGGGCCTGCGCTACGAGTTCACCGATCTTTCGGCCAATCCGCTGCTGGGCGACCAACGCTTCTTCAGCGGCAAGCGGAGCTTCGAGGCGCTGTCAGGCTCGATCGGCGCGTCCTACGGCGTCAGCCGCGACGTCCGCATCGGCCTGAACCTGTCGCACACCGAGCGCGCACCCTCGGCCGAGGAGCTTTTCGCCAACGGCGCCCATGCCGGCACCGAGGCCTATGAGCTGGGCGATCCCGGGTTCCGGCTGGAAAAGAGCTGGGGGCTGGAAGCGACGCTGCACGCGCATGGCGATGGCTACAGCTTCGATGCCTCGGCCTATTACAACTGGTTCTCCAACTATATCAGTGACAACCAGACCCAGCAGGCGATCTGCGCGGCGGCCGCGGCGCCGAGCGGCCGCACTGTCGACCTTCCCTGTTTCCAGTTCACCCAGCGCGATGCGCGCTATTACGGGTTCGAGGCGGAAGGATCGGTGCGGCTCGCGCAGCTGGGCGACTATACCGTCAACCTCGATGCGCTGGGCGACTATGTCCATGCCAACATTGTCGACGAGGGGCCTGCCCCGCGCATCCCGGCACCGCGCGTGCTGGGCGGGATCGAAGCGCAGTCGGACCGGCTCACCGCCCGGCTCGAGGCCGAGCACGTCTTCGTGCAGAACCGCATCGCCGCGTTCGAGACGCGCACTGCGCCTTATACGATGGTCAATGCCACGCTGAGCCTGAAGCCCTTCCCGACGATGCCGGGCACCACCCTAACGCTTTCCGCCAACAACCTGTTCGACGTCGATGCGCGGCGGGCGAGCAGCTATCTGAAGGACTATGCGCCGCTCGCAGGCCGCGACCTGCGCGCGACGCTGCGGTTCAGCCTGTAGTCGTCGTCGCGTCGAGCAGGTCGCCGATCGTGCCCGTCGGGCTTGCCTCGGGGATCGCCGTCATCGCCGCGCTGATCTTGGCGGGATCGATCTGCTTGGCCGGCTGGGTGAGCAGGTCGAACGCCTGGGCGCTGGGCAGCGTCTTGAACGCCGCGCCATAGCGGGCGCGCAGCGCCTGCAGCTTGGCTTCCTGGTTCAGCATCGCCAGCGCCACTGCCTGGCGGAGTACGATCGCCTGTCCCGGCGGGGACAGCGCGCCTGGAGCGGGCAGGGTGGCTTCGTTCTCGGTGATGAAGGAGCCCCAGTTGCGGGTGCGCCAGTGGATTTCGCTGCGCACGCCCGCGCCGCCGGGCACGCCATCGAGCGCCGCCATCGCCGCGGCCTCGCGACCCAGCTTGTACAGGGCGATGGCCTCGATCCGCTTGCGATCGAAGCGCATCGCGTCCGAATAGCTTGCCTGTTCGGTGGCGTGGATGGTGTCGAGCGCCTTGATCGGATCGCCGGAGAGGATGAACAGCGTCGCCACCTTCACCGAAAGCGGGCCCTGCGCGACGTCCTGTCGGCGCTGCAACAGCTGGTACTGCAGCAGCTCGGCGGCACGCGGATAGAGACCCGCCGCTTCCAGCCGCTCGGCAAGGCGTACGGCAAGCGCGTCGCCTTCGGTACCCGCCGGCGCAAGTTCCTTATAGTCCCAGTAGAGCCCGGCCGCCTCGGGTAGCGGCGTGCCACTGTCGGGCGCCAGCATCTCGGTGAGCCAGGCCTGGATCTGCTTCAGCATCGGGCCGGAATCGCCTTCCGGCCGATAATAGCGGAACAACGTGGCGGCGCTGCGCAGCGCCGCGCGGTGCATGTTCTCGGCCAGCGCCAGCTGGTATTCGAGCTTCAGCGCGCCCTGTTCGGTCGGGCCGCCGCGCCAGCCATAGCGCAGAGCCTCCAGCTGCTTGATGCCCTCGCCGGGGCTGATGCGATGCAGTCGCAGATCACCCTCGATATGCGCGAGCTTGGCTTCGGCCTGGACCTCGGGCGTGCCGCTGAGTTCGGCGCGGGAAAGGCGGAACAGCCCTTCTCCTGGATCGCCCGAGGCGAGCAGCGCCTTGCCGCGCAGTACATTGGCCTGGGCATCCTGATCGCCGAACAGCTTGAGCCAGGCGATCGCCGCCTTGCCCTGGCCGATGGCGATCGCACCACGCGCGGCGGCGAGCGTGAAGGGCTTGCGCTCCTGTGGCGTGCGGCCGTTGATCGCGGGCACCGCGCAGTTGATCTGGCGCGCGGCGGCGGCGGCATCGCCGGTGCCTGCCAGTGCCCGCACCCGCCACGCACAGGCCTCCGCATTGCCTTCCAACTCGGGGAGCGACAGCGCTTCCACCGCATCGCGATAGTGGCCGATCATCACCAGCGCGGCGCCGGTGGCGAGCTGGAACGGCGCGACCAGTGCGAGATCCTCGTCGTCCGATTCCATCGTCTCGAGCACGCCGAGCGCTTCCGCCCCCATGCCGCGGCGGATCAGCGACCCGGCATAGCGCCAGCGGGCGAGCTGGCGGGTGTCCGGCGTGGCGTGGATGATCCCTTCCCAGGCATCTTCGTCGGTCAGCTCGGGCCAGGCGCGGCTGTCGGTAATCGTCGGCATCTGCGCGAGCACCGCGGCGAACGGAGGCAACGGCACGCGCGCGGCCGGGATCGGGGACGCCGTCTCGGCGACATGTTCCGCCGGCGCCGCAGCAGGGGCGGCGGGCGCATGCGCCGGTTCGCTGGGCGGCGCGGCCGCGGTGCTGGCGAGCAGCGACAGGATCAACAGACGACGCATCAATGCATCCCCGCCACGAAATAGGTCACGGCAGCCGCCCCCAAAACGCACGCGATGATGAAGATCAGTGCCGGGACGATCGGCAGCCCAGCCGAGGCGGCCGCTTCCGGCGTGCCCGGGGCCGCGTTCTGCGCGACCGTGGTGTCGACGGCATTGCCGCGGCTGGCGGCCGCATCGGCGACGACGCGCATCCGCGTGGGGCGTTGATCGTGGCTCATTTGGATTCCGTTAAGTGATTACCCCTTATTTATAGGAGGTGCGCGGCCGCAGCGGCGGCCCGAAACACACGGAAACAGGAGAAATTTGGTGCGCGGCAAGCAGACGCTGGCGATGCTCGGACTGGTGGCAGTGGCGGTTTCGCCGCTCCCGGCGGGGCGCGCCCTTGCTTCGGGCGGTGGCGGCGAAGGCGAAGGCGTGCATCTGGTGAAGATGGAGCCGATCGCCGTGCCGATCGTCGACTCGGACCGCGTCGCCGGCACCCTCAACTTCAAGCTGGTGCTCGAGGCGCATGACGCGGCGACGGCCGAGAAGCTGACCGCGGCGATGCCGAACCTGCGCATGGCAGCGATTGCCGGCGGCGTGGAATTCGCGCGACTCGATGCCTCGGCGCTGCGCGCGGTAAACGTCGCCGATCTCGACAAGACGCTGACCGACAGCCTCAAGACGGTAGCGCCGGACCTGAACCGGGTGCTGATCGTCGAAGTGGGCGCTTCCCAGAACTGATCGAATTTTTGCGGTAAAGATCGGGCGCCCCTCCCGGCTGCGGGAGGAGCGCCTTCTTTTTGCGTGTCAGCCCGGCTTGCGGCCGGAGACCGGGCCCGCCACGGCGGGACCGGCGGGCGCCGCTGCCGCAGGCTTGGCGGCACTCTTGCGGGCCAGCGCCATGCTCAGCGACGCGGCACCCTTGGGCGACATTGCGGCGAGGATCGCGGCGGTAGAGGCGGGCCGCATGCGCTGCGCCACCTTCATCTGCACTTCCATGTCCAGCTGCTCGAACACCGCCGCCGCCTTGGCAGGCTTCATCGCCTGGTAGATGCGAGCGAGTTCGTCGAACTGGGCTTCGGCGGGCGAGGGGGCGCCCGGCGCGCCCGGCACCGCGGCGGCATCCTTTTGCTGCGCCTCGACGCTGGCGGCGAGCCGTTGTTCGGCCGCCTTGGCCGCCTGTTCGCGCAGATCGAGCGCGCGCTGGCGCTTGGCGGCATCCTGGTCGCGCGCGCTCAGGTCCCGCTCGATCGAATTGCCGAGGCGCGTCTTGTTGCTGCCGTCCTGATCGCCGGTGGCGATGCTCGCGGCGTTGGCGACAGCGGCGATCGCCGACGCCGCCGCCATCAGCAACAGCAGGGAAGGGCGGCCCATTACGCCGCCTCGCGCGTGGCGGGCGTCTCGTCGACCGAAGCTTCGGCTTCGGCTTCCTCCGCGGCGGCTTCCTCGCTGGCGACGCGCAGGGCGTTGGCCAGGCTGACGGCCGAGACGATCCGCTCGCAGGCGGAATCGGCGATGCCGATCATGTCCGACAGTTCGTCGCGCAGGTCACGTGCCTGCTCGACCAGCCGTGCGTGGCGCGCGCAATCGGTGCCCAGCGTTTGCTTCATGTCCGAAAGCACGGCGCGCGCCTGCACGGTGGCATGGTCCAGCGCCTTCACCACATCGGTGAGGGCGCCGTCCTTCACGGCGCGCAGGCTGCGCATCATCCGCATGCTCTGGACGAGCACCGCGACGCACAGGATGATCGTCAGCACATTGGCGAAAAGCGCGATACTCATGATACTTTCTTCCTCGTGCGGGAAACGTCGTTGACCAAGCGAACGGCGACGCGGCCGCTGCGCTGGCCGATCTGGGCCTGGGCGAGCTTGATCTCGCCGCATGCCATGTCGAGCGCGTCGTCGGGGCTCTTGTCGAAGGCGATGGTCTGGCCGACCTGCAACTCCTCGAGATCGGAGAGCGGCAGCGACTTCTCGCCGAGCAACACGTTGACGGTCACGTTGGTCTTGCGGACCTCGGAGGCCATATGCGCCTCCCAAATGCTGTCGCGGCCGCTCTTCTCGCCCATGAAGCGCTGGAGCAGCTTGTGGCGTACCGGCTCCAGCGTGGCGTAGGGAAACACCATGGTGAAGCAGCCGCCGCGGCCGTCCATGTCCACCCGGAAGGTGGCGATGGCGCAGATGTTCGAGGTGGCGGCGATCGCGGCGAAGCGCGGGTTGGTTTCGATGCGCTCCAGCTTCATCGTCACCGGCTCGATCGGCTCGAAGGCGTCGGCGAAGTCGCGCAGCGCAGTCTCCAGCACGCGCGAGACCAGCGAGGTTTCGATCGGCGTGAACGCGCGGCCGTCGATCACCGTCGGCGTGTTGCTGCCGCGGCCGCCGAGCAGCGCGTCGACCACCGAATAGATCAGGCCCGATTCCACGGTGATCAGGCCATAGCTTTCCCATTCGGTGACCTTGAACACGCCCACCATGGCGGGGAGCAGCACGCGGTTCATGAACTCGCCGAACCGGGCCGAGGTCACTTCCTCCAGGCTGACGTCGATCGCGTCCGAGGTCATGTTGCGCATCGAGCTGGCGAAGCTGCGCACGACACGGTCGCACACCACTTCCAGCATCGGCAGCCGTTCGTGGCTGATGACCTTCGATTCGAGAACGGCGCGCAGGCCCTTCTTCTTCAGAACCGGTTCGCTGCCCCCGAACAGCGCGTCGATATCCGCCTGGTCGAAGCGGATGTCGTCGCCGCCAATCGGGGCTGCGGGCGGATCGGGGAGGTCGAAATCGTCGAGATCGATCATTGCTGGATCAGGTCCTGAATGAGCACTTCCTTGACCATGCCGGGGCCGAGCACGCGGGTGGCGCGCACCATCAGCTCTTCCTTCAGCCGGAAGACGGCGGCCGATCCGCCCAGATCCTCGGGCCGCAGCTCGCGCAGGAACGGCTGATAGGCATCGAGCACCATCGGCAGCTTTTCCTTGAGCGCCGCGTCCGTCGTCTTGGGACCCGGCACCAGCATCAGGTGCAGCTTGAGAAAGCGTGCGGCCCCGTCGGGCGAGCGCAGGTTGACCGAGACGGTGGGCACGTCGACGAGCTTGCCCTTGCCTTCGCCCTCCTTGCCGCCTTCGCCTCCCTTGGCCTCGCCTTCGCCGGCGGCGGCTTCCTCGCCATGCGCCGCCTCGGCTTTGGTCGCACTCTTGCCGCCCATGAAGAAGGCAGCACCGCCGCCACCCAGCGCCAGCGCCGCGGCGGTGGCGGCGCCGATGATGATCAGCTTCTTCTTCTTGTTGGGCGCTGGGGCTGCCTGCGCGCTCTTATCCTCGACGATCTCGGCCGACATAATAACCCTGGACCTTCCGAATTATCGGCCGCGGCGTCCGCACGTCCGATTTCCCTCTATTATAGAAGCGTCACCCGGCAATTTCTGCCTAGTGACCATTTTTCGAAGGACGGTCCGGTGGACATCTCTTCCTATGTGCTCCTCAGCCAGGAGCAGGCGCTTCGGCGCCGGATGGACGTGGTGGCGAACAACCTCGCCAACATGAATACGGTAGGATTCAAGCGCGAGCAGCCGGTGTTCCGCGAATATGTGGAAAACACGGACAGCGCGGTGAAGCCCGCCGAGAAAACGTCGTTCGTGCTCGACTATGGTGCCGTGCACGATTCCTCGAACGGCGCGTTCCAACCGACCGGCAACCCGCTCGACGTGATGATCGACGGCCCCGGCTATCTGGCGGTGCAGGCCGGCGACGGCACCACCGCCTATACGCGCGCGGGCTATGTGAAGGTGCTCGAGAGCGGCGAACTCGCCACTGCCGGCGGCCAGGTGATCCTGGGCGAGGGCGGCAAGCCGATCAAGATTCCGCCCGAGGAAGCCGGCAAGGTAAACGTCCATCCCGATGGCACGGTGATGGGCGAGAACGGCCCGCTCGGTCGCATCGCGGTGACGGTGTTCAACGACGAGGCGGTGGTCGATCCGCGCGGCAACGGCATGTTCACCGCCACCGGCGGGCGCGAGCTGCCGGCGAGCGACACCAAGCTGGTGAGCGGCGGCGTCGAGGGATCGAACGTCAACGCGATCGTCGAGACCACCGACATGATCCAGATCCTGCGCGCTTACCAGACCAGCCAGAGCCTTTCCAACTCGATGTCGGACCTGCGCAAGAACGCGATCGACAAGCTCGGCCGCGTCGGCTGATTTTCACGAAGGAATTCCCCTCATGCGTACGCTTTCCATCGCCGCGACCGGCATGCTGGCCCAGCAGACCAATGTCGACGTGATCTCGAACAACATCGCCAACATGAACACGACCGCGTACAAGAAGCAGCGCGCCGAGTTCCAGGACCTGCTCTACCAGCAGGTCTCGCGCCCCGGCGCCTCGACCGGCGGCGACACCAAGGTACCGGCCGGCATCCAGATCGGCTCGGGCGTGAAGACCGGCGGCGTCTATCGCATCAACGAGCAGGGCGCGCTGACGCAGACCGGCAATCCCTATGACATGGCGATCCAGGGCAAGGGCTATTTTCAGATAACGATGCCGGACGGCACCACCGCCTATACCCGCGACGGCTCGTTCCAGATCTCGGATCAGGGCGAACTGGTGACGCAGGACGGCTATCCGGTGCAGCCGGGCATCACCCTGCCGCAGGGCGCGCTCGAGTTCAGCGTGTCGAAGACCGGCCTGGTCGAAGTGACCGTCGCCGGCAACACCCAGCCGCAGCAGCTCGGCCAGATTCAGCTCGCCACCTTCATGAACGAAAGCGGCCTCGAAGCGAAGGGCGGCAACATGTTCGTCGAAACCGCCGCGTCGGGCCAGCCGACCGTCGGCTCGCCGGGCGATACGGGCATCGGCACGCTGACCCAGAGCTTCATCGAAGCCTCGAACGTTAATCCGGTGTCCGAAATCACGTCGCTGATCACCGCGCAGCGCGCCTATGAGATGAACAGCCGCGTGGTGAAGACCGCCGACGAAATGCTGGCGACGACCAGCCAGCTGCGCTGATGGCCGCGCTGCTGGCCCTGTTGCTGCGCGTGGCGGTGCCTGCCCAGGACGTGCCGGTGGCGGTGGTCCAGCAGTCGGTGGCGCGCGGCGAACGGATCGAAATGGCGGACCTCTCGATCGAGGCGCGCCCCGAGGCGAGCGCGCGCGGCGCGCTCCGCCCCGAAGAGGCCGTGGGGATGGACGCCTCGCGTGCCCTGTCTCCCGGCACGCTGCTCCGCCGTGGCGACGTGATGAAGCCGCAGCTGGTGAAGCGCGGCGAACCGGTGACGGCGCGGATCGTCTCCGGCGCGCTGGTGATCACCGCCGCCGGTCGTGCGCTGGGCGGTGGTGCCCAGGGCGATCCGGTGCGGATCGTCGTCACCGCCACCAACCGCACGCTCGACGGCATCGTCGACGGCACCGGCACGGTGCGGATCTCCACTCCCTGAGGGACAAGTACATGCGTAGGATCATTCTCGCGGTGGCGCTGACCGCCACGCTCTCGGGCTGCGGTGCAGTCGGCCGGCTGAAGGCGGTGGGCAAGGCGCCCAAGCTCACCACGATGGAACCGGTGGATTCGCCCGATGTCGAGCCGTCGCTCGCCTCGCCGCTCGATCGTTCGAACCGTACGCGGCCGGCCCAGCCCGCCACGGCGCCGACCGCGTCGCTGTTCCGCACCGGCGCGGGCGCCTTCTTCCGCGACCAGCGCGCGGGGCGGGTGGGTGACATCCTGACGATCAAGATCGCGATCGCCGACAAGGCCGATATCGGCAACAACACCTCGCGCACGCGCGGCGGCTCCGAGACCGCGGGCGTGGCGAGCCTGCTCGGCCTGCAGACGCCGATCAAGAAGCTGACCAACAGCGATCCGTCCAAGCTCGTCGATACCAGCTCGGGCTCGAAATATACCGGCGGCGGCACCACCAACCGGTCCGAGACGATCAACATGACGATGGCCGCCATCGTCACCCAGGTGCTGCCCAACGGCAATCTGATGATCCGCGGCCGCCAGGAAGTGCGGGTGAATTTCGAGATGCGCGAGCTGATCGTCACCGGCATCATCCGCCCCGAGGATATTGCCCGCGACAACTCGATCCAGCACAGCCAGATCGCCGAAGCACGCGTGATCTATGGCGGCAAGGGGCAGCTGACCGATGCGCAGCAAGCGCGCTGGGGGCAGCAGATCTACGACGCACTCTTCCCGTTCTGATCGCCAAAACAGCAAGATAGCCGAAGAAGGGGCTCGCCGTTCGTCACGGCGGGCCCTTTTCGCATTTACCGGATTTTTATCTTAATCATCCGCTAACCATCAAAATTTTCAGGGAAATTTTGGTACCTGCGATTTTCTTCCCACAATGGAAGTGCAGGGCGCACCAAGCGCCCGGCCGAGGGTCGGCGGTTCCGGCCCGGGTCGCAGAAGCGACTCTGTTTCCAAGAAGGAATATCTCATGTCTTTTTCGGTTAACACCAACGTCGGCGCAATGGCGGCTCTCCAGAGCCTGAGTGCAACCCAGAAGGACCTGGCGACCACGCAGAGCCGTATCAACACCGGCATGT
>NZ_BCTR01000019.1 GCF_002091475.1 Sphingomonas azotifigens NBRC 15497 | reverse complement strand
GGGCACCAATACCTCGCGCGCCCTGGGGTCGCCGCAGGCGTGCGCCAGCGCGCGCACCACCCCCGCGTTCCGCTGCCGGCACCTGCCGGCCGCCGGTCCGCAGGATCGGCCAGCGTCCGCGATCAAAACCCGAAGGGCCGAGACGGCGCAGCGACTCGGCGCCGCGCAGCGGCGTGCGAGCGCAGTCACGCCGCTGGCGTGGGACGCCATGAGACCGCCGCCCCCAATTCGCGAGCAATCTTGCGCAGCAATTCGGCGGGAAGAGTCCCCAGAACGACCTCTTCTTACCCCAGCAAGGCTCTTTTGCCGACCACCCCGCTCGATGCAAACTTGTCCCGGGGCGCTCCACCAACCCGCAAACGATGCAAGGTAATAGCAATGCAGATCCATCCCGACCCACCCGACCGCATTCTCCGGATCAAGACCGTGCTCGCACGCACCGGCCTGACCCGCTCCACCCTCTACCGAAAAATGGCAGCCGGCACCTTTCCCAAGAACATGCGGATTAGCACGCGGTGCATGGGCTGGCGGGAATCGGCGATCGCAGCGTGGCTCGACAACCCGATGCACGGGTCCCCAAACCAAGTTTCTGATTAGGGATGGCCACTACCCAAGCAGCCGACAGCCTGAGGATCAGATCCGATCCGTCACGAGCATGCTCCTGCGATCCGGGCTGGCGCACGGCAGGGTGACAGCCTCCCACCGCTCGAGCAATCTCCCACCGCTCGAGCAATGCGCCGAACCAGGCGGCCAGCGCGCAGCGCTGTCCGCATGCCGGCGAACCGCCGGCCCTTGCGTTAGCGATCGTCACCGCGCCAGCGGCCGAGACCCGCCAGGGGCTCGGTGGAGCGTAGCGGCATAGAGCGCGGTCGTGCCAGTGGCGCGAAACGTCCTTCGCCCTTTTCTCTACAGCTTGTCGAAACCTACCTTTTCGGTCGCTCAGCGCCAGCCGATGGCAGCGAGAATGCTTCCCATGCAGCAAGGAACAGCGCCGCGATGATCGGCCCTGCGACAAAGCCGTTGAACCCCATCAACTCGAAGCCGCCCAGCGTGGCGAGCAGCACGATATAGTCCGGCATGCGCGCGTCATGGCCGACCAGGATCGGACGCACCACATTATCGACGCTGCTGATGATGAAAAAGCCGCACGCGAACAGCAACGTCGCCTGCCACACGGCTCCAGTGGCGAACAGGTAGAGGCTGATCGGCACCCAGATCAGCCCCGTGCCGATTGCGGGAAAGAGCGAAAAGACACCCATCGCCACCCCCCAGAACAGCGCGCCTGGAATCCCCAGAATCCAGAAGGTCAAACTGCCGGTGGCGCCCTGAAGGACAGCGACGATCAGGCTTCCCTTGATGGTGGCGCGGATCACGGCGAGAAATTTGGCGACGAGAATCGCGCGCTGCGGGCCCTCGATCGGCAGGGCACGCTCGATCCGTCCCGCGATCTGGCGACCGTCGCGCAGCAGGAAGAAGGTGAGATAGAGCATCACGCCCCAATCGAGGAAAAAGCCCAGCGTGCCCTGGCCGACGCTCAGCACCCGGGCCGCCACCGCCTGGAAGCCGGTTGCAAGACCCTGGCTGAGCTTGGCGCGCAGCCCCTCCATGTCGCTGAGACCGACATCGCCGAGCCAGTCCCGCGCCCAGGCAGGCAATTCGCGCTGCAGGCCGGCAAACAGCCGGTCGAAATCGACGTCGCCGCTCTGCGTCCGCGCATAGAGCGCCTTGGCTTCGCCCAACAGTGCGCCGCCAAGCACTACTGCCGGCACCACCACCAGCGCGATGATCGCCAGCAGCGTGACAAGCGCAGCCAGATTGCGCCGGCGCGGCATGGTGCGCAGCAGGTGCGCATTGAGCGGCTCGAACAGCACCGCCGCGATCACCGCCCAAAGGATGGCGCCCGAAAACGGGGTAACCAGCCAGACAAAGGCAAGCGTCGCAAAGGCGAGCAGCGCCAGTGCAAAGGCGCGAGCGAACGTCATGGGCACATCCTCACGTAGCGCCGCCCCGCGTGCGCGCCGGCCGGGATGCGGCACGCGCGATCCCGCGGAGGCGTGGCTTGCAGCTTTCGAGCGCGAGCAGCAAGGCGATGCCCAGCGCGACGGCGAAGGCCATGTCGCTCCATGCGATCGATCCGAATTTGAGCAGCGCCTGCGCCCAGGGAGCGAACAGGATCACCCCGGTCACGCCGAGGATCGCGGCGGCGATATACCGCAGCGCCATGTTATGCCGAACGAGTGCAGTACCGAGCGCGGCGCTGAACGCACGGTTGACCAGCACCAGTGCAACGATCTCCGCGATCAGGGCGAAGAAAATGAGCGCGCGCAGTTCGGCCTCGGGCATGCCCGACCAGGTTTCGACCAGGAAGACCGTCGCCAACATCGCGAAGGCGAGGCACCCCTGGAAGACGCTCCACGCGATCATTGGCAGCGAGAAGAGCGGCTCGTCGGGTGCACGCGGGGGGCGCCGCATCACGTCGCCCTCCGCAGGTTCGGCTTCGAACACCAGCGCACATACGGGATCGATCACCATTTCCAGCAGCGCGATGTGGATCGGCCCGAACAGGATCGGCAGCCCGAAGAACAAGGGCAGCAGCGCGAGCCCTGCAATCGGCACATGCACGGCGAAGATGAAGGCCATGGCTTTGCGGATATTGTCATAAATCTGCCTGCCGAGCCGCACCGACCGGACGATCGACCCGAAATCATCGTCGAGCAGGACGATGGCCGACGCTTCGCGCGCCACGTCGGTGCCACGCTTGCCCATCGCGATGCCGATATGCGCGGCCTTGAGCGAGGGGGCATCGTTGACACCGTCGCCGGTCATCGCAACGATTTCCCCATCGGCCTTGAACGCCTGCACGATCCGCAGTTTCTGCTCGGGCATGATCCGCGCGAAGACGGTGACACTCCGGAGGCGCGCGGCGAGCGCAGCGTCGTCCAGTGACGCCAGGTCGGCCCCGGTGAGGACATCCCCCGCGGCGATCCCCGCCTGGTTCGCGATCGCGCGTGCGGTCGCTGCATAATCCCCCGTGATCATCACGACGCGAATCCCTGCAGCCCGGCATTCCGCCACCGCAGCGGGAACGCTGGTCCGCAACGGGTCCGCCAGCCCGACCAGACCCGCCAGTGCATAGGCATAGTCGTGCTGGGTCGCCGCCCAGTTGCGGTCGCTCGGCGTGGCATTGGCAACCGCGAGCACGCGGATGCCCTCCGCCGCCATTGCCTCGACCGCCGCCGCCATGGACGCAGCATCCGCGGGCGCCAGCCGGCACAGCGTCGCGATCGCTTCCGGCGCGCCCTTGGCGCAGAGCGCAAGTTGCTCGCCATCGTCCCAGATGTTCGACATGGCGAGCAGTTCAGGGCGGAGCGCATAGGCATGTGCCACGGTGCCGCCACGACCGGACGCTGGCACCTGCGCACGCGCCGCGTGCAGCGCAACTTCCATGGGGTCGCTCGGCTCGACGGCGCTGGCGAGCGCCGCAGTTTCGATCAGTGCGTGATAGTCGGGCGGCACCGCGTCATCGCCGCGCACGCGGATCGTATCGCCAGAGGGCAGCCACAGCCGGGCGACCGACATACGATTTTCGGTGAGCGTGCCCGTCTTGTCGGTGCAAAGCACGGTCGCCGAGCCAAGTGCCTCGATGGCGGCGGCACGCCGTGTCAACACGCCAACCTTGCCCACCCGCCAGGCGCCCATGGCGAGGAACACCGTCAGCACGACGGGAAACTCCTCCGGCAACATCGACATGCCGATCGCAATGCCGGCAAGCGCCGCCTCGATCCAGCCGCCGCGCAACAGCCCGTAGAGCAGCACCACGAGCGCGGCGATCACGCCGCCGCCGATCCCGCACCAGGCGACCAGCCGGGCGGTTTCGCGGCGCAGACGCGGGGCGTCGGTGTCGAGCGTCGCGAGCGACTGGCCGATCCGGCCAATCTCGCTGCGCGGGCCGGTTGCCAGTACCCGCCCGACCCCGCTGCCGCGCGTAACAAGCGACCCCGAATAGACAAAGGGCTGACCTTCACCGCCCGGCCGGCGGGCAGCGTCGGTGCTGTCCGGGCCGGATGCGGTCTTGCCCACCGGCAGCGATTCGCCCGTCAGCAGCGATTCGTCGGTCTGCAGATCGGCGGCTTCGAGCAGGATCGCGTCCGCAGCTATCCGGTCGCCCTGTTCGAGGACGATCAGATCGCCACATACCACTTCGCGTCCCGGAATGCGGACGCGGACACCGTCGCGAAGCACCAGCGCGCGCGGTGCGGACAAGTCGCGCAGCGCTTCGAGCACATGCTCGGTGCGGGTTTCCTGGACGACGGTGACCACCACCGAAAAAGTCGCGAAGGCCAGAAGGATCAGGGCCTCGGCACGATCGCCGAGCAGCAGATAGGCGATGCCGCCGAGCAGCAGCAGCGCCAGCATCGGCTCGCGAAGGACTTCGACTAGGATGCGGAGCAGCGAGCGCTGCCCCGCACGCGGCAGCTCGTTCGGGCCTTCCTCGCGAAGCCGGGCCGCCGCCGCTTCGGTGCTCAAACCTTCCAGGGGTATGCTGACTGGGGGTGCTGTCACGACCGCCCGCGCCCGGCGCGACAGAGGCCAAGCCGCATTTGCGACGTGTCAGGCACGCGGCGTTGGCCCCGTACGGTCATGGGCAGGCACATCATTTTCCCTCTCGATCGGGCGCAGCCGGCGCATTATGACACCCCAGCCGCCGCAGCGTTCTTGGGTAATCTACCTACTGCTGCACCAGCCGATCGGTGGGAGAAGATGCATGGGCGCCCCTTCGCGGGGCTTTGCGACGCAGGGGAACGGTACGGCAGACAGGCGCGCAAGATCGTCCTCCTGCGTGACGACGGCATGCCACATCGTGTCGACGCCCCGTTCGCGGAGATAGTAAACTAAGTTCGGCTGATCGATGATCAATTCACCGCGGATGGGCCGAACCAGAAATGGACAGCGGGCTACATCCCTCCATTTCCCGATGAACGTCAGCGGCCCAGCGATCAAGCGCCTCCCGCTTCTCAGGAGCGTAGCTGTGAAGCGCGTAGACTCTCGCCGTGATGCCCTGCACGGCGTGGTTCAGCACTCGACCAACGATTGTCTCCGTGACGCCCAAGCGCACCATGTGCGTCGCCGCAGTTCTGCGCAAATCGTGGAGCACCCATGGCTGCAACGCGCCCCCAGATGCGGCGAGAAAAGCATCGAGCCGCTGCTTAAGTTTTGCGAAACCACTGATCGGGCTATTGCCGTCACTGGTCCAGACGTAATCCCCAAGCCTGGGTACGGACCGGAGCAACCGAACTGCGAGAGCCGAAAGAGGCACCAGATGCGGCCTGCCTGACTTCGCCGATTCCGATGGAATCACCCAAACCCCTGCGTCCAGATCGATCTGGTCCCAGCGCATCTCCGCCACCTCAGTTCGGCGTTGTGCTGTAAGTAGAAGCATTTTGATGAAACCACCGGCAGGATAACCGAGCAGGTCTGCACCAACGTAAACGCGCCGCACCTCATCCATCTCGAGGACACGATCGCGCGGATTCTCGATCTTCGGCTTGGCAATTGCCTCCGCTGGTGACGACTCTATCCAGTCCCGCGAGACAGCATATCGAAGAAGCGTGCGGATCAAAGTCAGGTTCCGGTTCGGCGACACCTCGCCCTCAATCGACTCGATGAGTTCGCGCACATCCGCACGGCGGATAGTATCCAGTTTCCGGTCACCCCACTTTGGCAGAACGTGGATCTCCAAGCGCCGCTTTTGCAGCTGCCAGGAGCGGTTGTTTGGCTTGGCTACCTTGTCCAACCAATCCTCTGCCAGCTGACCGAACGTCCGGTTCACTCGCGGCGTGCCAGTCGTCGCCAAATCCTCAAGAAACCTGCGGGCCTCTTCGCGCGCCTTGCCCACGCCAAGCGTCGGGTAGGTGCCGAGCGTCTTATTGAGCACCTTAGTGCCCGCTCGCGTTCGCACGATCCATGCCTTCCGGCCACCTGCTCCGATGCGGAGCCGCAATCCGGTGACGAGATCGTCAGGATATTCTGCCTGTCCAACCGCAGGCGGCTTCAACGCGGCTACGCGAGTATCGGTCAACCTGGCCATGTTACCTATCGCTCCGTCAGGTAACGTTTTAGGTAACAGGAAATGAGACACTCCGCAATATTGGGGGATCTTCTGTACCCTTCCCTCTCTCCTAGAAAGACAGTTTCAGACGTCCTCGGAAGCCTCTTACCACGTCTTCTAAGCTTGGGGCCGCTGGTTCGAATCCAGCCGGGCGCGCCAACGGTTTTCTGCGAATTTTTTCGAGCGGAATGCAGTTTGCCAATTGGGGCAAATTTCATAACCGGCAATCACCTAGCAAGCACCGTGCTCTACGTTGCGCGGGTCTCGGCGATTCACGGGCGGAACGGACCTCGGTCCGGACCATACCGTGGCTGACGTCACGAAGTTCTGCGACGTCGGCCGGCTCGATGGGCTTGGTAAAGCTCGGCCAGCCACAGCCGGACTCATACTTGTCCGACGAGGCGAACAGCGGCTCGCCAGACACGATGTCCACATAGATGCCGGGCTTCTTGTTGTTGAGATACTCGCCAGTGCCGGGGCGCTCGGTCCCGCTCTCCTGGGGCACCCAGAACTGCTCCGGGGTGAGCGCGGCGACGGCCTCGTCGGTCTTGCGATAGTCGGTCATGCGGTCTCCATACGCATAATGCGGTGCATCGCGCGGCAACGCGAAAGACCGACATCGATCGAAAAAAGTCGATGCATCTTGCCGACAGGGATTACATCGATTAAAGTCGATGGATGAATGACGATCAGGCCTTGGTCATCCTTGCTGCGCTTGCGCATCCGACCCGACTGAAAGCATTCCGTCAGCTTGTGAGATATGAGCCCGACGGTCTCTCCACTGGCGCGCTGGTGGATATGAGCGGGCTGACGCAGAGCACGTTCTCCTCGCATCTCGCGGTGCTGGCCAAGGCGGGTCTCGTCACAGCTGAAAAGCGGGGTCGACTGCAGATACAGCGTGCCGGGATCGACACGCTCCGCGAGCTCATGACCTACCTCGCCAAGGACTGCTGCGGCGGCCGCGCCGAACTGTGCGAGCCGCTGCTCGCTGCATTGACCTGCTGCTGAAGGACCGGCCCGTGATCGACATCGTCATCTACCACAACCCCGCCTGCGCAACGTCGCGCAACGTGCTCGAGCTGATCCGCAACTCGGGCGTCGAGCCGCATGTGGTCGAGTATCTCAAGACACCGCCGACCCGCGCCCTGCTCGTCGACATGATCGACCGCGCCGGCATGACGCCGCGCGACCTTCTGCGCGAGAAGGGCACGCCCTACGCCGAACTCGGTCTCGATGACGCCACGCTGTCCGACCAGGCGCTGGTTGACGCGATGATGGAGCACCCCGTCCTCATCAACCGGCCGCTGGTCGTGACCCCGCTCGGCGTGAAGCTCTGCCGTCCGTCCGAGGCGGTTCTGGACATCCTGCCCGACGCCCAGCGCGGCGCCTTCGCAAAGGAGGACGGCGAGCAGGTCGTCGACGCCGACGGCAAGCGGATCGCCTGACGTGACCGCCCCCGCCGTCACCGTGCCGGAGAAGCCGGCCATGGGGCTGTTCGAGCGATGGCTGACGCTATGGGTCGCGCTCTGCATCGTCGCCGGGATCGCTCTCGGTCAGGCCTTGCCCGGCGTCTTCGCCGCGATCGCCTCGACCGAGATCGCCCAGGTCAACCTCGTGGTCGCCGGCCTCATCTGGCTGATGATCGTGCCGATGCTCCTGAAGATCGACTTCGGCGCGCTTGGCTCCGTCCGCCAGCACTGGAAGGGCGTAATCGTCACGCTCGTCGTGAACTGGGGGGTGAAGCCGTTCTCGATGGCGCTGCTCGGCGCGGTATTCCTCGGCTGGCTCTTCGCGCCCCTGCTGCCCGCAGGCGAGTCCTCATCCTACATCGCCGGCCTGATCCTGCTGGCCGCCGCGCCGTGCACCGCGATGGTCTTCGTCTGGTCGAACCTGTGCGAAGGCGATCCAACCTATACGCTCAGCCAGGTCGCCCTGAACGACGTCCTGATGGTCTTCCTCTTCGCCCCGCTGGTCGGGCTGCTGCTCGGCATCGCGTCGGTTACGGTGCCGTGGGCCACGCTACTGATCTCGGTCGGCCTCTACATCGTCGTGCCCGTCGTCCTGGCGCAGCTCGCCCGCACGTCGATCATGGCATCGGGCGGACAGGCGGCACTTGATCGCCTGCTCGCACGGCTCAGCCCTGCCTCGCTCCTTGCGCTGCTCGCCACACTGGTCCTGCTGTTCGGCTTCCAGGGTGAGCAGATCGTCGCCCGACCTCTGGTGATCGCACTCATCGCGGTGCCGATCCTCATCCAGGTCTATCTCAACGCCGGGGTCGCCTATTTCCTGTCCCGCCGTCTCGGGGTCGCCTGGTGCGTGGCTGCGCCCGCCGCCCTGATCGGCGCCTCCAACTTCTTCGAGCTGGCGGTGGCTGCGGCCATCTCCCTGTTCGGTCTCAAATCCGGTGCCGCGCTCGCCACCGTTGTTGGCGTGCTGGTCGAAGTTCCCGTGATGCTGTCGGTCGTCGCGATCGTGAAGCGGTCGCGGGGATGGTATGAAAGCAATCTCTTCGCATGAGCCGCATTCGGACCTTGGCGGATCCCGGCCGACTTCCAGCCCTCGACCGATCGTTCGTGATCGATCGGCCAGCGCTGGGCCTCGGCGTCGATCAACCGCCGCCGCGCATCCTGCTTCTCTACGGCTCGCTACGCGAGCGCTCCTTCTCGCGCCTCTGCGTCGAGGAGGCAGCGCGCCTGCTCACGCTGTTCGGCGCGGAGACCCGGATCTTCGATCCTTCCGACCTGCCGCTGCCCGATCAGGCCGCCGGCGACGACCATCCCGCCGTCCATGAACTGCGCGAGCTGCCGATGTGGAGCGAGGGCCACGTCTGGTGCAGCCCCGAGCGGCACGGCCAGATCACCGGCGTAATGAAGGCGCAGATCGATCACCTTCCGCTGTCGATGGGCGGCATGCGCCCCACTCAGGGACGGACGCTCGCCGTGATGCAGGTGTCGGCCGGATCGCAGTCCTTCAACAGCGTCAACACGCTGCGCCTGCTCGGCCGCTGGATGCGGATGTTCACGATCCCCAACCAGTCGTCCGTCGCAATGGCCTACAAGGAGTTCGGCGACGACGACCGCATGCGGCCTTCGGCCTATTATGACCGTATCGTCGACGTGATGGAGGAGCTCGTTCGGATGACCGTGCTCATGCGCCCACACGCCGCCCAGCTCGTCGACCGTTACTCCGAACGGAAGGAAGCCGGTGTGCTTGCGAAGCGTGAGGATCACTCCGCAGTCGCCATCGCCTCCCAAGCGATCAATCGCCCTCGGAGGTGACCACGCACCCGACCGGCCACCACGGCCAATTGCTCACGCCGTCGGGACGGTGCCGCCGTCGATCGTGAATTCCGTCCCGGTGATGCTCGAGGCGCGATCCGAAGCGAGAAAAGCGATCAGGTTCGCCACCTCGGCCGGTGTCGACGGCCGGCCGAGCGGGATGCCGCCGAGCGCCGCCATGACGATCCGCCTCCCCTCCTCGGGCCCGGCCTCGCCGCCGATCCTCTCGACGAAATCCGTAACCGCCTCGGTCTCGATCCAACCGGGCGACACCCGCACGACGCGAACGCCGGCCGGCGAGACCTCCTTCGACAGGCTCTTGCTGTAGGTGGAGAGCGCCGCCTTCGCCGACGCATAGCCGGTCGTCGCCTGGGGCAGCGGCATCACATGCTGGATCGAGGTCACGTGGACGACCACGCCCGAGCCTCGTGACACCATGTCCGGCAGCAGCGCGCGGTCGAGGCGGACCGCCGGCATCAGGTTCAGATTGATCTCCCGCGCCCACTCCTCCTCCCCGAGCGCGGCGAACCCGCCCGCCGGTGCCGACGAGCCGCCGAGCATGTGCACGATGATGTCGACACCGCCCATCCGCTCGCGCACAGCGTCCGCGAGGGTCGCGCAGCCCTCCGCCGTGGTGAGGTCGGCCGCGACAAACAGTTCCTCCGGCAGCGCATCGGGCTTCGACCTGGCGGTCGTGAGCACGCGGGCGCCGAGTTCCCGCAACAGGGCCACGGTCGCCGCCCCGGCACCGCGCGTGCCGGAGGTGATCAGGGCCCGCTTGCCCTCCAGCGACACGAATGGGTTCACGGCTTCACCTCCAGGCTGGAGATGGCGTCGCCGTCGAGCGTGAACATGAAGCGCAGGTCGATGGGGCTGCCGGGGAAGTCGCCGGACACATGGCTCGTCACGACGGTGCGGCCATCAACCTCGTCGATCGCGAACGGCTCGGCGGTCGGGTTGTATTTCGCCAGATAGTCCCCGGTCCAAGCGCGGATCGCATCGCGACCGACGTGCGTGTGTCCCTCGTCGTGCACGACGCCATCGGTGGTGAAGCAGTCGGCGACGGCCGACGCGTCGCGCGCGCCGTCCGCTTTGAAGTATCCCGCGATCGCGGCTGGCATGTCGATCACCATCATGTCCTCCAAGTCATGGCGGCAGCATTCGCGCCGCCCTCGCCACGCAAATTATGGATGGACGGCTGGTCTGATAATCGGGATAGATTGTGATGTGGTGTCACGGAAAACGGGACAATGGCTAGGTCGGGTCTGATTGAGCTGGAGGCGGTCCTCGCCATCGTCCATCGCGGCTCGTTCCGCGCGGCGGCGGTCGATCTCGGCATGTCCACGACCGCGCTAAGCAACGCGATCGGCAAGCTGGAGCGCCAGATCGGCGTGCGGCTGTTCAACCGCACCACCCGAAGCGTCTCCCTGACGGACGCCGGAAAGACATTCGTCGGCCAGATCGGGCCGGCGGTCGAGAACATCCACGACGCCATGAACACGGCGCGCTCGCAGCAGGAGACGCCCTCTGGCACCCTGCGCATCAATTCCTTCGCGACCGCCGCCCGCGAGATACTGGGCCCCCTCGTTCTTGAATTCCTCCGGCGTTACCCCAGGGTCCACATCGACCTCGTCACGGAGGGGCGGCTCGTCGACGTCGTGGCCGAGGGCTTCGACCTCGGTATCCGTTCGGCGGAGCTGGTCCCCACCGACACCATAGCCATCCCGCTCGGGCCGGCGAGGCGGTTCGCCGTGGTCGCCTCCCCGGATTTCCTGAAGGATCGCGCGACGCCGCGCGTGCCGAACGACCTGCTCGCGCATCCGTGCCTGCGGATCCGCCTGCCCAACGGCGCGCTATACCGCTGGCATTTCGAGAAAGACGGCGAGGCCGTCCAGATCGACGTGCAGGGCCCGATCACGCTCGACGAGGCCAGCCTCTCCCGCATCGCCGTCCTCGATGGCATGGGCATCGGCTTCTTCATGGAGGCGGACGTCCGCGACGACGTTGCGTCCGGCCGGCTCGTGCAGATGCTGGAGGACTGGACGCCGCCGCTCGCCCCGCTGTGCCTATACTATCCCAGCCGTCGGAACCCGTCGGCCGCGTTCCGCGCGTTCATCGACCTCGCGCGCGAAGTGGCGGCTGCCCGCAATGCCGAGGCGGCAGTGGTGGCCGCAGCCGCAGCGACTGCAAGGACGACGGCTGCACCCACACCACGGAAGCGGTCCGCCAAGGCCGCCCAGCGAAAGGACTGAACGACTTGCTCGACGGACCCCGCCTCGCCCCGCTCTCCGGCTCCGCGCCGGACGCGCTCGTCATCCTCATCCACGGCTACGGCTCCAACGGCGACGACCTCATCTCGCTAGCGACCATGATCCAGCCCGCACTGCCCGACGCCGCATTCGTGGCGCCCAACGCCCCGTCGATGATCCCGCGCATGGCAGCCGCCCACCAGTGGTGGCCGATCGAGACCTTCTCCATGGCCGAGCGCGCCGCCGGTGCCGCCGCCGCCGCGCCTGGGCTGGACGCCTTCCTCACGCAAGAACGCGAAGCCGCCGGTCTGACCAGCGACCGGCTCCTGCTGGTCGGCTTCAGCCAGGGAACGATGATGGCGCTCCACGTCGGCCTGCGACGTGCAGATCCGGTCGCGGGCATCGTCGGCATCTCAGGCATGCTCGTCGCGCCGGACCGGCTCGAGGCCGACATCCGCAGCCGGCCGCCCGTGCTCCTCATCCACGGGACCGAGGATGACGTGGTTCCGTTCCGATCCATGGACCTAGCCGCCACGGCGCTGACGGCCAACGGCGTCGCGGTCGAAACGCACGTCTCGCCCGGCGTGGGACACAGCGTCGGGCAGGACGGATTGGCCGCGGCGACGGCGTTCGCGAGGCGCGTGATCGGCTGAGGTGACCGGGAGTGCCTCGGAAGGCCTTTCGGCTGGGGCGCAATCCTGCACCGCGGACATTCTGCCGCAGGGGCGCTGTGCGGGGTCGACACGCTCGACCGATTGGAAGCAATTCCGTCCGCGTTTTCTGCTTTCGGCCGGCTGGCGAATACGCAGGATCTCACCGCAGCCGCGGTTATGAAGCGGCCCCTGTGTCGTACGGGTCGTCGCGGCTACCCGCCCAAGTCGAGCGCTGCCCGACGGGCCAAGTCCACACCTGGCCTGCTCCCATCGCTGCGGTCACGCTTCCCGACCGCCACGCATTATCAAGACCATGGTTCAGCGACGGATACATCGTTGCGCTATTCCGCATAATCCGGATAGTGGAACATGCATTTGAACACATAATGCGCGTCCTCCAGCGTTCCATCCACGTCCGCCGCCTCCTCCACCAGCATCTCGTCGATGCTGTATGCGATCTCGACGGAGAGCCGCACTCTTCTTCGAAGGACGCGCCTGTCCACCTGCGGAAGGTATCGGACATAGACGTCCGTCAGCAGGTCGGCGACGCGGTTGTGCGAGTTGAGCCGGAGATGGGTGAGGCTCGGTACGGCGTGCAGCGCCCGCATGATCCATAGCGCGCCCGGCTCGCTCGCCTTGATGCGATGCAGGGCACGGATCAATTCCAGCGTGCGATCGGCGATCACCTCCAGCCCGGCATCGGCATAGCGTTCGATCCACGCCGCGAGCACGATCGCCTGCTTTTCCTGCAACCGCTCCGCCAGCGCTTCGATGACCGCATATTTGTCATCGAAATAGCGATAAAGCGCCGGGGGCGAAACGCCTGCCCGCTCGCAGATCATGTTGGTCGAGATACGTTCGATGCCCACCTCGCTCAGCAGGACGCCCGTTGCGTCCAGCACCGCGTCGAAGGTGCGCTGCGAACGTTCCTGCACTGGCCTGCGATAGCTACTCACCCTGGGCATCCAAGCGAACAGTTTTATCCATGAAGCCGCGTGCCTGTCATAAAATTGATAATTATCGCTACCATATGCCCGCCCAGCGAAAGCACCAACAAAGGGCAAAAGCAAGATGGACATGACTCGCAGCCGGCGGGCGCTGATGGGCGCCGCCGCGACGATGACGCTCGCGCTGGGCGCAACCAGCCCCGCGTTCGGCCAGGATCGCGCCCCTTCCCCGCCCGCACAAGATGCCGGCGACGAGCTCATCGTCACCGCCCGTGCCGGCAACAACCAGCAGCGCAAGGTCGAGGCGAGCTACGCCATCTCGACGATCACCCCCGAAGAACTGGTCATGAAGGCGCCGATCGGCGTCGGCGAGGCGCTGAAGAACGTGCCCGGCTTCTGGGTCGAAAGCTCCTCGGGCGAGACCAGCGGCAACATCCGGGTGCGCGGCATCCCCACCGACGGCTATTCGCAGGTCGCGCTGCTCGAGGACGGCATCACCATCCAGCATGATCCGGGGCTTGGCTGGCTGAACGGCGACCAGTCCTATCGCATCGACCAGACGCTCGAGCGCGTCGAGGTCGTCCGCGGCGGCCCCTCCTCGCTCTTCTATTCGAACGCGCCGGGCGCGGTGGTCAACTTCATCCAGCGCAAGGGCAGCGACACGCTGGAAGGGCTGGTGCGCTATGAGGGCGCGAGCTTCAACTCCCACCGCGTCGACGGCTGGATCGGCGGGCCGATCGGCAAGAGCGACTGGCGCTTCTTCACCGGCGGCTATTACCGCATCTCGGACGGCCAGCGCCACACCGGCTATCGCCTGGGCGACGGCGGCCAGATCCGCGCCACCCTGTCGCGCGATTGGGACGGCGGATCGTTCATGCTGGGCGTCAAGCGCATCGACGAGAAGGTCGAGAACGCGATGGTCACGCCGTTCGTGAACGACAAGAACGGCAAGCCCGTCGGCGCGCCGGGCTTCGACGCGCTGACGGACACCATCGCCGGACCGGAAACGCGCCACTTCACCTTCCGCACCGCGGACGGCGCGGGCTATGACTTCGATGCCGGTACCGCCAACACTGCGCGCCTCACCCAGGTGACGATGCAGAGCAAGTTCGAGCTCGGCAGCGACTTCACACTGGTGGAGAGCCTGCGCTTCCGCGACAGCTACCAGAAGCGCAACAGCATCACGCCGCGGACGGTCTATGGCTATGACGCGCTGCTCGCCTCGCTGCGCAGCACCTACAAGCTGCCTGCCGGCACCCCGCTGACGCTCACCTACACCAATGGCGGGGGCACCTTCGATCGCAACGCGAATGGCAACGGCCTGGCGCTGCTGGACCTCGCCCGCTCGTTCACCGTGCCCGAGCGTGAGGTGATCAACGACACGCGGCTTCAGAAGACCGCGTCGTTCCTCGGCAGGCATGATTTCGCCTTCGGCCTCTATTATGCCTATGTCGACGAGAAGTACCGCGCCACCTCCGCCGGCATCCTCACCGACGTGAAGGACAATGCCTCGCTGTTCGACGTCTCGGTCGGCAACGTCAAGCTCACCGAGAACGGCGTGCAGAGCTACGGCACCGAATATGGCAATTCCAACGGCACCTCGCATACCCTGGCGCTCTATGCCTCGGACGAGTGGAGCCTGACCGACCAACTGCGCCTCGACGGCGGCCTGCGCTGGGAGCAGATCGACGTCAGCGGCTCCAGCGAGGGCACGCGCACCCGCAACCTCAACCAGAGTGCGACTGCGGCCGACGACGCGGTGCTGACCGGCAACGGCGTGTTCACCCCATTCGACGCCAGCTATGACCACATCGCCTGGACGGCGGGTCTCAACTACCAGATCCGGCCCGATTTCGGCGTGTTCGGCCGCTATACCTCGACCTTCCGCCTGCCGGGCGTGTCGAGCTTCTTCGGCAATCCGAGCCAGGCGCCGATCACCCAGACGATGAACTTCCAGGAAGTCGGCATCAAGTTCGCGCGGCCGAACGTCAACTTCTTCGTCACCGGCTTCCGCACGGTCTACCAGAGCTACCAGATCGACGACTACCGCGCGAACGGCCAGGGGCAGTTGGTCCGCAACACCTATTTCGGAGACACCCGCACCTGGGGTGCCGAGGTCGAGGGCATGTGGCGGCCGGCGCGCTGGTTCGATCTGCACGCCAACTACACCTATCAGGATGCGCGGTTCAGCGCCTTCGCCTACACTACCAGCGCAGGGCAGAAGGTCGATTATTCGAACAACCGCCTGATCCGCGTGCCGCGGCACCAGTTCCGCCTCACCCCCGGCGTGAATTTGCTGGACGACCATTTCCGGCTGGAGGCGGACATCTCGCATTACGGCCAGCGCTGGGCGGACGTCGCGAACCAGATCAACCTGCCCGCCTATACCACGCTCGACATCAACGCGCGGCTGGACGTCAACCGGCGGCTGAGCCTGAACCTGATCGCCAATAATGTGACGAACACGATCGGCCTCACCGAAGGCAATCCGCGCGCGGGCACGATCGTCAACGAGGAGGTGGGCAACGCGGTCTATATCGCCCGCTCGATCTTCGGGCGCAGCGTGCGCGGTGCCGTCACCTATCGCTTCTGAATCAAGGGGGCGGCGTCGATCCCCGCGCCGCCCGCATTTTCCGAGAGGTTCCCATGCTGGCCAAGCTGCTCCGCTCCGTCCTGTTCCTCGCGGCAATGGCGCTGCCCGCCGCCGCCTTCGCGCAAGACCTGCCCGCCTGGGACAAGGTGCCGCTCGCGATCGGCAAGGAACAGCCCGATCTCGTGCTCACCGGCACGGTCGACCGGTCCAGCTACCAGCGCAACCTGGCCGTGCCGTTCGACGTGCCGAAGGGTGTCGAGCGGATCGGCGTGGAACTCACCTACACGCGGCCCGACGGCAAGACCGTCATCAACCTCGGCCTGTTCGACGGCGAGCGCTTCCGGGGCTGGAGCGGGAGCAACAAGCACGCCGTCGTGATCGACGAGAACAACGCCACGCCGTCGTTCACGCCGGGGCCGATCGGCGGCCGGCGCTGGGCGCTCGATCTCGGCGTCTCCTATATCGGCGAAGGCGTGACCTCCACCTATACCGCCCGCATCTGGTTCTGGCGCAAGGGGGATCGCCCGGCCGTCTCCACCTTCTCGCCCGAGCCGCTGGTGCGCGGCACGCGCTGGTATCGCGGCGACCTCCACCTCCATACCGGCGAGAGCGACGGGTTCTGCGACAGCCGGCGCGGCCGCAGCGTGCCGTGCCCGGTGTTCCGGACGGTGGACGCGGCGCTGGCGGCACGGCTCGACTTCATCGCCGTGACCGATCACAACAATGTCGCCCATTACAACGCGCTGCGCGAGCTGCAGCCCTATTATGACGACATCCTGCTGATCCCCGGCCGGGAAATGACGACCGCGCAGGGCCATTTCAACATCTTCGGCACGACCAGCTATGTCGACTACCGGCTGGGCGAGCGCGCGATGCCCGACATGGCGACGATGATCCGGGCGGCGAAGGCGGCGGGCGCGATCGTCTCGATCAACCATCCGAGCTCGCCCAGCGATTTCCGCTGCCGCGGCTGCGGCTGGACCGCACCGGCGGCGACGATCGGCGAGGTCGATGCGATTGAGGCGATGAATGCCGGCAAGCTGTTCGCGCAGATCGGCGGCGGCGATCCGATGGGCGACTTCGATTACTGGGAAAAGGCCGTCGCGCAGGGGCGGCGCGTCACCGCGGTCGGCGGCAGCGACAATCACGATACCCAGCTCGGTCGCCTCGGCGTCGGATTCCCGACCACGGTGGTGCGGGCCAGCGAACTTTCGGAGCGGGCGATCCTTGACGGCATCCAGGCCGGCCATGTCTGGATCGACCTGACCGGCAAGCCGGGCCGCAGCTTCGACCTGGTCGCCGCGTCGCCGCGCTTCACCAGCACGATCGGCGACGATGTCGCGTTGCGCGAGGGCGAGGCGCTCACGCTGAAGCTGACGATCGGCGGCAGCGCGGGCGGCGAACTGGTGGGTCTGGTCGATGGCCACGTCGTGCCCGAACTCTCCGTCGCGCGGCTGGAAAGCGGGGGCGCGTCGCTATCCTTCGTCTTCCCGGGTGACGGGCACCGACACTGGATCCGCTTCGAAGTGCGCGAGGGCGGCAAGCGCGCCATTCTGACCAACCCCGTTTATGTCAATTTCGGATCACCGCCGGCCAAGAACCGCATGGAGAACGGGCCCGAGTCCAGCGCCCGGGCGCTCGCGCATTAGGCGGACTGCAACCGGGTGACGCTGGCGTTCAGCAGGCCCGCCAAGCCGGCCGACCATGCCTTATGGAGGCGTTCGGCGATCGTGCGTGCGCCTTCGCTCCCCATGCCATCCAGCCGATCGTCATGGTACCTCAAGCGTTTGGCATAAGCCGACCAAGCAAGGGCGTGCGGTCGCTGCCGGCAACGAGGGGCTTGGAAGCAGCGCTGGTCGCGAAGGCACTACCCAGCACGCTGCCATAGAGCAGGAAGCCGCCGATCGCGGAACCAAGCTCGGCAAGGCTCGGCATGTCGCTGTCCGGCCCATAGAGCTGCCCCGGCTTGGTCAGGTCCGCATCGGCCTGGGTCACCGTCTCGCCCAGTTCGGTCTGCCAGCCGCCCGCGGACTCCTGCACCGTGAAGCCGTCGCGGTTGGCGGCATCGAGCGCATAGCCGTTGGTCGAGACGCTGACCGAGAGATCCCCCAGCTGCTGCTGGCTGATGCCGTCGATCACCACTGCATTGGCGCCGCGCGTGACCACTATCTGGCTGGCGAAATAGACATTGGGATTGCTCTTCCCCTGCTCGGTGTTCACCGTGATCTTGGTGCCGTTGTCGAGCTCGAACGTCGTCGTGCCATAGAAGTCGAACTGGTGCTTGCCGTTCACCTCGACATGCGGATCGCCCCACACGCGGGTGCTCTGGCCGGTCGCGTCGTTGACGATCGTCATCTCGCTGTTCCGCTCGTCGATCGCCAGATGATAGCCGTCGCCCAGATCGATGCGCGCGGTGCTCTGGCCGGTGGTCTGCGCGGTGAAGCCCGCCTGGGGCTGCAGCTGGCCCGCGCCGGCCATCGTGCCCAACTGGATCGACAGCAGCGACGGCAGCATCGCGCTGGCATAGGCGCTGGCGCCGAGCGGGTTGAACTGCTGGGCGAGCACGCCGCCGGCCAGCGCCAGTTGCGCAGCGGCGAACGGAGTCGAGGCGGCCGCAGAGATCGTCGTCATGTCCATGCTCCTGACAAAGGCGAGTGGGGGCGAGCCCGTTGATAGGGTGCTGCTTCCCATGCCCCGCCCCGCTGCGGCATCGCCGGATCGCGTAGGGGGCCTAAACGAATCGTCTAGCGACGGACCGCGCCGGCGATGGCATCGAGGTGCGACTGTCCTTCGACGAGGAACCCGGAACATGATGTCGGTTGCTGACCCGCGCGTGCGACCTACCGGCATCGGGGCTTCGTCGGCGATTCCGGCAGCGCAGCAGCGCGCCGCGAACGACGATTTTCAGTCGCGGCACCTGCCGCCGCGTGAGCTGCTTGCCTGGCAGCAGCCCGCGACGCCGGTCCAGGTCGTCCGCAGCGAAGCCCCACAATGCACGGCCGAACGGACCGGCGGCCCCTCCACCATCGACCTCGCGGCGATGGCGGCGGACGTCTACAACGATACGCCCGCCCCGCCCGCGGGCTACCGCGTCGCCAGCAGCGACGATCTCGCCAGGCTGGGCTTGCGCGCCGAGGACCTGGCGTCGCCGCAGAGCAGCTTCCGCGCCCGCGTCTATGTGGCGGAAGGCGATGGCGGCCCCAATTATGTCGTCAGCTTTCGCGGCACCACCGATGGCAGCGACTGGAAGGCCAACGCTCAGCAGGGCGTTGGCCTGCCCTCGGACCAATATACCCGCGCGCTGCTGATCGCGAAGGCGATCGGCCGCCATCCGGAGGCGCAGGTGACGATCACCGGCCATTCGCTCGGCGGCGGCCTCGCCTCGGCGGCAGCGCTCGCCAGCGGGCGCGACGCACAGACCTTCAACGCCGCCGGGCTCAGCGACGCGACGATCCGCCAGGCCGGCGCGATCCGCGGCGATGCCCCTGCGCCGACAATCGCCGCCTTCTATGTGCGCGGCGAGATCCTCTCGGCAATCCAGGACGGCGGCGACCGGGTGGCCGGCGCGATCCTCGGCGGCATCCCCGGTGCACTCCTTGCCGATGCACCCGAGGCCTATGGCACCCGCATTCCACTCGACGCCCGGCAACCAGCGGGCCAGCATTGGTATCAGGACACGCCGGTCGCCAGGCACCAGATGGACTGGGTGCAAAGCAGCCTGGGCGCGCATTGACCCGGGGCTCCCCCACTCCCTACAGCATGGCCCCGTGAACCGCCGCGTCCGCATCCTCGCCGCGCTGATGCTCGCGACCGCCCCGATCGGAGGATGCATGGCCGCTGCGCCCAGTTGCTACACCAAGCGCGCCGCGGTGGTGCTGCCCGACCGTAGCCGCGTCCTCGCACATCTGAGCAACGGCGCCTCCGGCCGCGCGCTGGCCGAGGCGATCTTCGACGGCCGCGTCGACGATGCCCACGCGATGCTGGTGCGGGATCCGCGACTGATCAGCACGGCGGTGGTCGACGACCCCAAGGTGCCCCAGCCTCCGGCCGGCCAATATGGCGACCTGCTCACCTTCGCCGTCGCCCGCTGCGATGCCGATGCGGCGACGATGCTGTTCGCCGCGGGCATGCCCAAGGACGGGGTGAAGCCCGGTGCTGCCCTGTCGCTGGCGATCCTGGCCGACAGCCCGGCGATGGCGGAGCAGTTGCTCTCCGCCGGCGCCTCGCCCAACCCGCAGCCCGACGGCCAGGACCCGATGCGCAGCGCGATCAGCTTCGGCCATCTCGGCGGAGTCATGACCTTGCTGCGCCACGGTGCCGATCCGCGCTGGACCGATGGCTTCGGCATCGACCCTGTCCGGGTCGCGATGGATGCCGAACAGGCGGCGATCGCCGAGCTTCTGGTCGAGAAGGGCGGCACTCTGTGGAGCGTCGCCGAGGATGGCAGCATGGCCGCGCATGCGCTGCTCGACGCGCCGGTGATCTTCATCAGCCCGGAAATGCGCGCGGCGCGCTCTCGCCTGCTGGAGCGCGCTCGAAACGCCGGGTTCGGCTGGCCTCCGCCCGATCGCGCAACGGTGAAGCAGCAAGTGGCGGGCGGCGTCTGGCCGACGCCCGCCATGGCCAAGGCGGGAATGACCGTCGCGCCGTCGGTGCTGGTGCGGATGCGGGCAGCGATGCGCTGAATGCCTAAGCGCCCGTTTGGAAATGCGCTGCGGCGCATTTCCAAACAGTCTCTAAGCGATTCGTGGAGCGCGCCGGGATCGGCAATTCGCTACCTACGACCGCATGATCCTCTTGCAGGACAAGATTCGGCCATGACTCAGCCCATCGGAATCGATGGTCCGCGCGCAACTGCGATCGGTACCATCGGCGCGACCGGCACGACGCCGCACGCGCTGGTCGGCCAGGCGATGACGGTGTTGTCCAACCGCGTCGCCGGCACACTCACGCGCGCGCTGGGGCTGATCGAGGGAGGCGCTGCACCGCGGCGATCTGTCGATCCATATGACACCGAGAGCATGGCGCGTGATCTCGCCGCTTCCCTGAACGCCAGCCCCGCGGGTGCCGGACGGCTGTCGCGGGCGCTCAACGCCTTCACGAGCGAGGTCGCTGCGCTCGTCGCCGCCTCGCCGACCAGCGACGTGCTGGATCGGCTTTCCGGCCTCGGCGATGCGCTGCTCGATCCCGATGCCCGGCCGGGCATGTCGGACTGCGACAAGGCCCTCGCGGCAATCGACGGCGCGATCGTACGGCTACGTGAGGACCCGACGCGGACCGTTCGCTGAGCGACGCAGCCTCAGCGCCGCGCCGCCATCGCCACCGCGTTGCCCTGCACGCCCACCTTGCCGACGCGCACCTCGCGCCGCAGCAGGCGCTCGTGCAGCTGCTCGCTCCATTGGGCTGCCACCGCCGGCGGCACGGCGGCCGAGGGGATCAGCAGCACGTTGACCTGCCCCGCCAGGTCATGCCCCAGCACCGCGCCTTCCACCTTGTAGCTGCCCAGCGGCAGCGACAGATGCACCTCGGGCTGCGCGGTCTTGCTGACTTCGGCGATGGCGGCTGCGATACGGTCGAGTTGGGCGTGCTGCGCGGGATCTACGGCACTCGCCGCCGACGGCCGTGCGGCCACGGCGAGGGCGGCGAAGTCTCGAGGCGCGATCATCGCGGCCAACCCGTCGGCCTTGTCCATGCCGGGATCCTTCGCCGTCCGCTTACCGGCGTGGCGGGAGAGCGCATCGGCGAACGCCTTGCGCTGCTTCGGCGCGGCTTCGGGCTCGCCCTTGGCGGGCGCATCGCGGGGGGTGGGTGCCGGCTTGCTCTGGACCGAGCCGCTGGTCGGGGCGCCGTTCATGCCCAACCTCGCGACAGGAGAAAGGATGCGGCTTCGGAATCGATGCGATCCTCGGCCCGGCGCTGCTCGGCGCGGCGGAGGGTCTGGTGATGCGTGGCGACGCTCTCGCTGCGGACGCGGTGCTGGTCGAGCGCGCGTCCGGCGGCCCCCTGCGCATCGACCGCGATCTCGTGGCGTGCGCGCTGGTCGCTTGCACGGGCCGCGGCACCGAATTCCTCGGCCAGCCTCTGGTCGAGCCAGAGCCGCGTCTGCGGACAGGCCGGACTCGCCTGGAACAGCAGCCGCGCATCGCCGCGCGCGCGTTCCGCCGCGATGCGTGCGGCCTCGGCAGCGCTGGCCGCCGCTCGCGCCTGCGCGGCGGCCTCACGCGCCTCGATCAGCGCGCGCTTGAGTCGCTGCTCGCGCATCTCGGCGATGCGCGCCAGCACGGGCGCGCGATTGTCAGCGGGCATGGTCCATCTCCTCGAAGGTGCGTAGCCGGGCGATGCTCTCGCCCAGCGAGGTGCGTTCACTGCCGGACTGGCGCAGATAGGCGGCAATCGCCTGGCGCTCGGCCAGCGCGCGATCGGCCAGCGGATCGCGGCCGGGCTGATATTCACCGATCTGGACGAGCAGTTCGATCTCGTTGAGCTTGGCCAGCATCGCGCGAAGCCCGTGCGCTGCACGCTGCTGCGCGCCGCTCGCAAGACGCGGGAACAGGCGCGACAGGCTGCCGAGCACGTCGATCGCCGGATAATGTCCCCGCGACGCCAGCTTGCGCGAGAGGACGATATGGCCGTCGAGCAGCGAGCGCACTTCCTCGCCGATCGGATCGCCCTCCTCGTCCTCCAGCAGCACGGTGTAGAGCGCGGTGATCGCGCCCTCGGCGGCGGTGCCGCTGCGTTCGAACAGCCGGGGCAGTTCGGCGAACACCGAGGGCGGGAAGCCGCGCCGCACCGCCGGCTCGCCCGCCGCCAGCCCGATCTCGCGCAGCGCACGGGCGAAGCGGGTGACGCTGTCCATCAGCAGCAGCACGTGGCGGCCCTCGTCGCGCAGCCCCTCGGCAATGGCGGTGGCGACATGCGCCGCGCGCACCCGCTCCATCGCCGGGCGGTCCGAGGTGGCGACGATCACCACCGATCGGGTGAGCCCCTCGGCGCCGAGCGTCTCCTCGATGAACTCGCGCACCTCGCGACCGCGCTCGCCGATCAGCGCGATGACGATCGCGTCGCACTGCGCGTTGCGCGCGAGGTTGGCGAGCAAGGTCGACTTGCCGACACCGGCGCTGGCGAAGATGCCGACGCGTTGGCCGATGCCGATCGGCATCAGCCCGTCGATCGCGCGGATGCCGGTTTCCATCGCCGCGTCGATGGGACGGCGGTGCATCGGGTTGGGCGCCTCGCCATGGATGGGGCGGTCGGTGCCGCGGCGGACGCTGCCCAGACCGTCGAGCGGCTGGAGCCGCGCGTCAAGCACAC
Organism: Sphingomonas azotifigens NBRC 15497; assembly: GCF_002091475.1. GTDB lineage: Bacteria > Pseudomonadota > Alphaproteobacteria > Sphingomonadales > Sphingomonadaceae > Sphingomonas > Sphingomonas azotifigens. The sequence continues at coordinate 67,470 of NZ_BCTR01000019.1, read as the reverse complement.
GGCCCAGCATGTCGGCACCATAGGGCACCCGATCCTCGCCGCTGCGCAGGATCACGTCGCTGTGCATCGACAGGCCGCGCAGGTCCCCGAGCGGCGTCAAAATTGCGCCGCCATCGGCGAGGCCGATCACCTCGGCCCAGAGCGAGAAACCGGTCTCGGCATCGACGATCTCGCAATTCTCGCCGATCCGCGCACGTACGCCGGTAACGCGCAACGTCGTGCCGAGCGCGCCGACGATGCGGCCATGCTGCTCGAACATCGGCGCCGCGTCGAGCGCACGCAGCAGCGCCAGCGGGTCGCTCATGCCACCCCCCAGCGCTTGGCGAGGGTTTCGAGCTGCACGGAAAGGCTCGCGATCACCTGCCCCTGTTCGGTTCGAATTGCGCAGTCGTGCGCCCCGAGAGCCGGATCGGGCAGGATCGTGACCTCGGCCAAGTCGACGAGCCGAGCTGCAACCTTGTCCGCCATCTCCGGCGCGACGGCGACGATCACCGCACCTTGCGGCTGCAGCCGATCGAGCGCGCGAGCGACCAGCGCCGGCACCAAGGTCGCGTCGTCGAGCTCGCCCAGCACGGCGTGGACCGCCGCCAGCGCGGCGTCGGCGATTTCGGCGCGACAAGCCTGCTCCTGCAAATCAATAGCCTTGGAAAACTGCGCGATCTCGCGGGCGAGCAGCTCCTCGATATCGGCCCGCGCGCCGTGCAATGCGGTGCTGTAGGCCTCTTCCCGCGCATCGTTCGCAGCTTGCACCGCGCGCGCCTGCGCCTCGCGCACCGCGCCCAGCAACGCCACCGCGTCGGCGAAGGACTGGCGCTCCTCGCGCTTGATCACCGCCCGCTCGCTGAACAGCAGCGCGGCATCATCGGCATGGACGAGATGATAGGTCATGCGAGGCTCTCCGCAATGGCATGGGCCCGGACCAGCAGGTCCCGCGCCACGGCATCGTCGCGCGCACCGGAGAACTGGTCCTGCAAGGCGAGCGGCAGGGCGGCCTCCAGCAATTGCCTGCCGGCGGCCAGCACGCGCTCGGGTGGCGGCAGCTTTTCCGCCCCGACCATCTCCGGCACCTCGGCTTCGCACACCGTGTCGAACAGCGGCTCGCCCACGGCGGCCGCCAGTGCCGCGAGACGCGGCCCCGAAAGCTCGGCATCGATCGCGCGGCGGTGGCGCAGCAGCCCCGCCGCCGCCGCGATCCGCGCGCGCTGCGCCTCGGGCGCATCGAGCCAGTCGGGCAGCTTGGCGAGGTCGCCGAAGCACACCACCGACTGCCCGCGCGCCCGCCGGGCAAAACGCGCGCCGCGTCCCTGCCCACAATGCCGGGCGACCAGCACCAGCTTGGCGTTCCGCGTCTCCCGGTTCATCGCTGCACCGTATCCGGCACGCTGGTCCGCGGTTTCCGCATCCGCCACAGCCCGCGTCCCGCAATCGCCAGCACGATCAGCGCCACCACGCCGATCGCCCCGCGCATCAGCGTCGACACCGATACCATGCCCTCGCTCTCCGGCAGCACCGGCGCCGCCTGCGCCGGCACCATCACCACCGAGACGCGGTCATAGGTGAGCCCGTCGATCGAGTTCGTGACCAGGGACTTGATCGCCCCGGTCTGGCTGCGCAGGTCGAAGCCGGTGCGGTATTTCACGAACACCGATGCCGCCGAGGGCTTGGCCTCGCGCGACAGCGGATCGGCTTCGGGCATGGTCAGGTGCACGCGCGCCTGCACCACGCCGTCGATGCCGCTGATCGTCCGGCTCAGCTCCTGCGAGAGGCCGTAGATCAGCCGCGCCCGCTCCTCCAGCGGGGTGGAGGTGAAACCCTCCTTCTTGAACACCGAGCCGAGCGAGTCATAGTCCTCGTGCGGCAGGCCGTGCGCACGCAGCGTCTCCACCGCGCGGGCGAAATCGGCCTGGTCGACGGCGATGCTCCACTGGTCCTTCTCCCCCGCCACCTTGGTCGCGGTGATGCCGGCCTGGTTGAGCACGGCGATCATCTCGTTGGCGGCCGGTTCGGTGAGCTTGCCATAGACTTCCTGCCGGCTGCAGCCGGCAAGCCCGAAGGCGGCGATCACCAGCAGCGGCGCGGCGATCCGCGACTGCCAGCGGCGGGCGGGGGCGCGGCCGCTCATTGCTGCTTGAACAGTTGCTGCACGCCGTCCGAACTCCGGTTGGCAATGTTGGAGGTAAGCTGCGCCTGGAACATGAATTCGGAGCATTTCATGTTGAGCTGCACCATCTCGCCCGGGGTCAGCTGCCCGCCGCTGGCCTCGGCCGTCTCGGCATAGCGCGAGACGGCGCGGGCCTGGACGTTGACCTGGTCGAGCGCGTTGAACATGCCCTTCATCGCCGGCGGAATGGGGCCGGCGGCGACGGTGCCCTGCACCCCGCCCATCTTCTCCAGCGCCGCCTGGAAGCGGGCGTCGAACTGCGGGGTGGTGGCGCCGCCGCCATGGCCGCCGGGGGCGAGCAGCTCGAAGGCGCGGGACACGCCGTTCGTGCCCTGCCCCCCGGCCGGCGCGACCAGCGCGCCAATTGCATCGATGCTCATCGTCAGCTCTTCCGCGCCATGGTTTCGAGCGCCTTGGAGACGCTGTCGATCGAGCTGTGCGAGCTGTTCGCCATGAAGCTCATCCGCATCGATTCGGTGGTCAGCTGGGTGATGTCGGAAGGCTTGTCGCCGCCCTGGCTCACCACGTCGGACTGGGCGGTGATGGTGTCGGCCTGGGTGTCGAGCGCCTTGCCCCAGGCTTCGCCGAACGCCTCGAACCAATTGCCCCTGCCGGTGCGGCTCTCGGTGGTGCCCATGTTGCCGAGCGAGGCGATCGTGCCGAGGACGGCGCTGTTGATCGGGTTGGTCATTGGGTGGTCACTCCGTTGGTGTCGCCGCCAGGGGTGGTGGAAGGTGCCGGGGACGGCGGCGTGCTGGGCCCCAGGACGAGTTCTTCGATCCGGCCGTCGCGCTCGAAGCTGGCGCGGCCGTTGCCGATGGCGACGATGCGGTGGCCGGTCGGCACCGTGGCACCGGCGAACCAGCGAGTGCCGTCGGCGGTGGTGATGTAGCCGGGGTCGCCATCGACGAAGGTGGCGAGGCCATATTCGGCGCCCGAGAAGAAATATTGGAGGTCGCGGTCGCCGCGTGCACCGTCGGTCGCGAAGTCGACGCGGGTGATGCGGGGGACATCCTCCTTGATCAGCCGGGCGAGATCGGCCTGACGATCGGCGGGCAGGAATTCGGCCTTCACCATCAGCGTGTTGCCGCGGCGCGGGATGGCCTCCGCGTCCACCCCTTGCGCGCGCAGCAGATCGGTGGCGGCGGCGGCGAGGCCGTCCATCGTCTCGACGTCGAGGGTGGCCGGGCCGATCTGCTCGGAAACGACTTGGCGCAGCCGGGCAAGCGCTGCGTCGTCCTTGACGACCCCACGCACGATCGTGCCGTTGCGGGTCTCCTCGACCTTGAGGTCGCGGAAGCCCGCGGCGGCGAGCATCGCCTGTTCCCCCGCGGTGTCGTGCAGCTGGTGCGTCGCCCAGCGGACGGCGGGCGGCGCGAACAGCAGGAGGAGCAGCAAGGCCGCGACGGCAGCGGCATAGGCGGGCCAATAGCGATCCAGCGCCAGTGCCCCGCGCATCGGGTAGAGCCGCGTCGCCACCCGCTCGGGGATCGCGGCACGCTGCGGCGCCAGAACGGGCGCATCGCCGGCGGCAGGCGCCACCATCGGCGCGAGACGGATCGCATCGTCCCAGCGCGGGTCCTCCGGCTCACCGATCGCGACGGCGACCGAGCCCACCAGCATCGGCACGAACGGCGGCAGCGAGGCCTGCTCGCCCGCCGAGACGGGACGCCCGAGCAACGTCACCTGCCCCGCCGCCACCCGCACGCAGGCCATGCCCTCGCCCAGGTCGAGCTCCAGCGAGATCCCGCGCGCGGAGGGATCGCGCAGCACGATGTCGTGCTCGAACCCATGCCCGACGCGGACGAACTTGCCCCGGTGCAGGCGGTGCTCGGCGCCGGACAGGCGGCCGTTGAGCACCCGCAGCACTATGGTGCCGGGCTTTACGGGCGCGAAGGGCGCGTTCACCGGCGCGCCCTCCGGCTGCGCTTCTCGTGGTGATCAGCGGCGGCCTGGATCTGCTCGATCGGGATCGGATTGGTGGCGGAGGTCGGCTCCACCGCCGCCGCCTGCTGCTCGCGGCGCGAAACGACGCGCGGGGTGATCAGGAAGATGCGCTCGAAATGCTGGTCGCCCTTCTTGCGCTTGCGGAAGGCCTGGCCGAGGATCGGCACGTCGCCCGCCACCGGCACCTTCGACTTGTAGTCGTAGGACGTCTCGACGGTCATGCCGCCGATCAGCAGGCTCTCGCCCTGCTTCACCACCGCGCTGGTATTGATGCTGCTCTGCTTCACCGCCGGGATGCCGTCGACCACCAGGCCGGTCGGCGAACCGTCGAGGATCTCGATCGCCATGCGGGTGCGCAGTTCGCCGCCGTCATAGAGGATCGACGGATTGACCCGCATCACCATGCCCGCCGTCACCGGGAACAGGTCCACCTGCCGGTCGCCGGCGACGCGGACATAATATTGCACCTGGTTGTTGAACACGGCGGGGATGTTGTTGAGCGTGCTCAGCCGCGGCCGCGAGATCACCCGCAGCGCGCCGGTCTTCTCCAGCGCGGTGATCCGCGCCGCGAACAGGTCCAGCCCGCCCGTGAGATAGGCTGCGCCGACATTGCCGCTGGAGAAGTTGTTGGTCGGGTTGGTCGCATTGCCGCCGAACAGCGCGCCCAGTCCGCCGGTCTTGAAGCCGAAGTCGAGCCCGAGTTCCTTGAGCTTGCTGGTGTCGAGCTCGAGGATCGTCGCCTCGATCTCCACCCCGCGCGGCTCGACATCGAGCGCGCGGACGATGTCTTCGTAGACGGTCATCGATTCCGGCCGGTCGCGGATCAGCACGGCGTTGTTGCTGGGATCGACCTCCACGCGCGGCCCGTTGATGTCGCGCACCGCCGCCTCGCGCACCACCACGGTATCGAGCCCCGGCGTGCCCTGCTGGTCGAAACTACGCTGCGCCTCGTCGGGCGGCACGGCATTGAGGCCGCGTCCGCCGAGCCGGGGGAGCGACTGGCGCTCGGCTTCGAAATTGCCGCTGGTAGAGACGGTCGCGCTGGGCCGCCCGTCGCCCATCATCCCGCGCAGGATGGAGCCGACGCCGGGAATGGTGATGGTGCGGTCGAAGCTCTTCTGGATCGTGTCGTCTGCGCGGGCATAGCGGAGGTAGAAGATCCGCACCTCATAGGGCGAGCGGGTGGTCGCGCCGCTCAGCACCTTGGAGCGGAGCGGCGAACTCGCCACCGTCTCCAGTGCAGCCGGCCCGAGCAGCGGCGAGACGATCGGCGCGTTCGAGGACGTGGCCGAGGCTTGGATCACCGCCGGATTGCCCGCGGTGCCCGCCAGCTGGGCGACACGATCAAGGAACGCGGGCACGCCGGTCGCGCTCACCGAGTTGCTCGCCGCCGATACGCGGTTGGCGTCGTCGAGAATGCGCAGCTTCTGCGCGTCGCGCACCACGGCCTCGGGATCGGCAGCGTTGAAGCTGCGCGAGGTCACCTCGGCAGCCGAGTACACGCGCACCACCGCGCCGTCATAGTAAGCGACGAGGTTGAAGGCCTTGGCGAGCTGGGTCCACACCTGGCGGGGCGTGCCGACGAACACGCCGTTGACCTTGCCGGTAACGGCCGAGCTCACCTTGGCCTTGACCCCGGCCTGGCCGAACAGATCGACCACGGCGACATCGACGCGCTGGTTGCGCGCGGTGAGCGTGATCCGCTTCTGGCCCATGGGCGGCGTCTCGGCGGAGGCGGCGACGGGCAGCAACGCGGTACAGGCAAGCAGGGCAAGGAAGCGCTGGGCGCGGATCATAGGGAAACCTCGTCCGACATCTGGTTGGTCAGGCTCTCCGGGGCGGCGTTGATTTCGCCGACGATGTCGAGCGGCACGGCCGGGTTGAGCTCGTTGAAACTGATCACCGGCACCTCGAACAGGTCGCCCGCGATCAGCAGGCGCAGCGGCCGGCGGAGATCCTGCGCGGTGAGGATCGCGCGGGCGCCGCTGCTGGCGACCTGGGTGGAAAGCAGCGCGATCAGCGCGCGCATCTGGTGCGGATTGATGGCGAGCCGCATCTGGCCGTCCACCGGGGTGACGGTCTGGCGGATGGTCTCCTCCAGATCGGCGCCGACGATCAGCACGCGCAGGCGCCCGGCCTCGCAGAGCGGCGCGATCAGGTGGCGGCGCATCGCCACGCGGACGCGTTCGGCCATCGGCACGGCTTCGCGCTCATACTGGCCGACTTCGCCGATTGCCTCGATCGCGTCGCGGAAGTTGCGCAGCGGGACGCTTTCCTCGGCGAGCAGGCGGAGCACTTCGCCGATCCGGCCGGTAGGCACCGCGCGTACCGCTTCCTTGACGACTTCCGGATGCGTCTCGCCGAGCCGGTTGAGGTGATCGGTGACTTCCTGCAGGCCCAGGAACAGGCCGAGATTGCGTTCGAGCAGCTGGGCGACCCGCTCCGCCGCCATGTCGGGCAGCGCGCCTGCGTCGCTGGCGCCGCCGCCGAGCGGGGCGTCGTGCGCGCTGAGCAGCCATTCGCCCTCGTTGAGGCGGGGATCGGGCGCGACACGCAGGTCGGGGATGGCGATGCCGGTCCGCGTCTGGAGCGCGGCGGCGCCCTCGCGCAGCCGATCCGCCAGTGCAGCAAAGGCGGGATGCTGCGGCGGCAGGCCGACGGCGAGCCGCAGCGGATCGACCACCGGCAGCGCCTGCGCGGCGATCAGCGTCTCGCCGGTCGCGACCGCCGTTTCGCTCGTCGCCAGCCCCAGCCGGGCGCGCAGCCAGGCGCCGGAGGTCGGGTGGAGGAACGCCCCGCCCAGCAGCAACGCGCTCGCCAGCGCGAAGAAGATCAGCGTCGGAAAGCCCGGCACCAGCCCCAGCAGCATCGCCAGCCCGCCGGCGATCATCAGCACATGCGGCTTGCCCGTGATCTGCCGCGCGATGGCGGGACCGAGATCGCTGTCGCGCTCCTCGTCCGTCGTGCGGGTGACGAGCATGCCCGCCGCCATTGCCGAGAACAGCGCGGGCACCTGCGCGACCAGCCCGTCGCCGATCGTCAGGATCGAAAAGGTCGTCGCCGCCTCGCCTGCCGACATGCCGTGGTAGAGCATGCCCACGGCCAGCCCGCCGAGCAGGTTGACCAGCACGATGATCACCGAGGCGATCGCATCGCCCTTCACGAACTTCATCGCGCCGTCGAGGCTGCCGTGGAGCTTGCTCTCCATCTCCAGCGTGCGGCGCTTCTCGCGCGCCTCGTCCTTGGTGAGGATGCCCGAGCGCAGGTCGCTGTCGATCGACAGCTGCTTGCCCGGCATCGCGTCGAGGCTGAACCGCGCGGCGACTTCGGCGACGCGCTCGGCGCCCTTCGAAATGACGATGAACTGGACGATGGTGATGATCAGGAACACCACCAGCCCGACCACGAGGTTGCCGCCCGCGACCATCTGGCCGAATTGCTGGATGATCTCGCCGCCGTCGACATGGGTGAGGATCATCCGCGTCGTCGAGATGCTGATCGCCAGCCGGAACAGCGTGGAGAGCAGCAGCACCGTCGGGAAGGTCGAGAAATCCAGCGGCTTGGCGACGTACATGCAGCTGAGCAGCAGCAGGATGCCCACCGTCATGTTGGTGGCGATGAACGCGTCGAGCGCCAGCGGCGGCATCGGCACGATCATCAGCAGCACGACGGTGACGACGCTGCCGACCAGCAGCATGTCGGCCACGCGCAGGGGCATGCGGCGCAGACCGCGCAGGATCAGGGCTGGGGCCATGGTCAGCGGCTCCGCGCGGCCTGTTCGGCGAGCAACCGGCTATAGCGGCCCATCACGCCCGTCACATAGGCCTGGGTCTCGGGGTACGGCGGGATGCGGTTGCCGTAGCGCCGCACCGCGCCCTCGCCCGCGTTATAGGCGGCAAGCGTCAGGCCGAAATCGTTGAACCGGCCGTGGAGCTGGCGCAGCAGCCGCGCGCCGCCATCGACATTGGCCTCGGCATTGGCGGCCGACACGTTGAGCATCCGCGCCGTACCCGGCATCAGCTGCATCAGGCCGTGGGCGCCAACGGGGCTGGTCGCGTCCGCACGATAGCGCGATTCCTGATCGATCACCGCGTGGAGCAGCAGCGGGTCCACCCGCCGCCGCGCCGCGACCCGCTGGATCATCGCATCGTAGCGGGTGGTGTAGGAGATCGGCCGCATCGCCAGGATCGCATCGGCGGAGGTGGTCGCCACGACGGCCGCAGGTTCCTGCCGGGCCGGAGCGATCGCCGCGACGCGCAGCCGGGCGGCAGGTGCCGGCTCGGGCCTGCGCGGCTTGCCGCCCGAGACGCGCTGGAACGAGGCCGCGCGATCGGCGCCGGACCCGTCCTCGGCCTCCGGCGCGATGCGCACGTCCTTCGGCATCTCCGCCGGGGACCCCGGCGCGATAACGATGGAAGTATTGCACTGCTGGAGCGACTGGATACCCGCCAGCGACGCCTGGTCCGCGACCCGCAATGTGGCGGTGAGGGGACAGGGCGGCGGCGGCGGCGCCTTGTCCCGCGACCATGCCGCATCCGGAATAATCAGCACAGCGCCAACCAGCACCGGCCATGACACGCTAAGAACTACGCTACGCATTTGCATCGCTCCCCAGCCGATAGCCCGTAGGCCAACAGTTGTTCAGCACGATGCCCCACAATTCCCGGCCTGCTCGTCCAGGAACACCTATAGGCTGTCGCGTTTTTCTTTCATTTTCAAGTCAGCATTCAGAAATATTTCACCATGTTGCGGCGGGATGAAACGAACATTTTTGTCGGCGAATCGAGGAACCTTTTTAGATTTGGCGGTTGTTTACACGCTTGTCAGCACGACCGAACGCCGCATCCCCACGCCTTGTCGCGCGGCGAATCAGTGAAATCGGCGGATTCCCTAGGGTTTGTCGGCAAGCGTTACCAACCGGCACGCATTTTGCCTGTTGCGTGTTGGAACCGGTTACGGGATTTTACGTAGGTCGCTGCCCCGCCCCACGGGCAGCCGATGTGTCGACCTGCTTGACCTGCCGCAACCCTCCGCAACTTGGCGGAAAGCGTTCGGCGGCAAGAGTTTATCTTCATGAGCCAAGGCAAGGACAGCGCCGACAAGAGCGAGCTCCCGACGCCGAAGCGGCTGCAGGACGCGCGCAAGAAGGGTGACGTCGCCAAGTCGAAGGATTTGGCCACGGGACTTCTTACGCTCGCCTGGCTGCTGCTGTTCGTAGGGGTCTCGGGCTATGCCGCGAGCGAACTGGCGCGCCTCGCCACCGACGTGGTGGCGCAGGCGGCGACGGGTTCGTTCGAGCAAACCGCCCCGGCGATCGGCTGGGATGCCGCGTGGACGCTGCTGCGCCTCACCTTCGCGACGCTGGTCCCTGCCGCGCTGATCGGCACCTTCGCCGAATTCCTCCAGGTCGGTCCGATGATGACGACCGAGAAGATGAAATTCGGGCTGGAGAAGCTCAACCCGATCGAGGGCCTCAAGCGGATGTTCGGCAAGGACGGCCTGTTCGAACTCGCCAAGACGCTGGTGAAGGCCGGGCTGATCTGCGCGATCGGCTATCTCGTCTATCAAAGCGCCCTGTCCAGTTCCGGCCAGCTGATTCGGCTCGCCGCAACCTCGCCCATCGACGAATCGCGCGAAGGCGCCGCGCTGACCACGATCGGGCTCACCTATTCGCTGACGCTGCAGATGCTGGCGATGGTCGTCGCGGTATTCCTGTTCGTCGCGGCCGCCGACCGGATCTATGCGAAGCACAGCTTCATCAAGAAGATGAAGATGAGCCGTCGCGACATCAAGCAGGAGCACAAGGAAAGCGAAGGCGATCCGCAGGTCCGCGCGCTGCGGCGGGACATGCACCAGGAATGGGCGAACCAGAACAATATCGGCGCGACCCGCGGCGCCGCCGCGCTGCTGGTGAACCCCACCCATATCGCCATCGCGCTCAACTATGACGAGACGACCTGCCCGGTGCCGGTGATCGCCGCCAAGGGCATGGGCGAACTCGCCGCCGCGATGCGCGCCGAGGCCGAGGAGGCCCGCGTGCCGATCGTCCGCAACGTCGCCGCCGCCCGCAGCCTGTGGGCACGCGGCGAGATCGGCGAAATCGTGCCCGAGGACATGTTCGATGCGATCGCCGCCGTGATCCTCTGGGCCGCCAAGGCGAAGAGCGGCGACGGCCCGATGCAGCACGACATGGATACCGCCGCCCCGCGCCTCGCCGCGCCCCAACGCTGACCAGACCGGAGAACCAATCGCATCATGGGAATCGGAGCCGTCCTATCCTCGATCCTCGCCATCGTCGTGGCGCTTGCCCTCGTCTTGGGCATGGCCTGGGGCGTGATCTGGCTGCTGAAGAAGCTGCAGGATCGCCAGCTGGGCGTCGCCGCCAATGGCGAGAGCGACACGCCGATCCGCTTCCTCCGCTCGATGCCGCTCGGCCAGCGCGAGCGGGTGGTGCTGATCGAGGCACGCGGCGAGACGATGCTCGTCGGCGTCACCGCCGGATCGGTGACGCTGCTCGCCCGCTGGCCCGATGGTCAGGCGCCCTCCAAGCCGATCGCTGCGCCGGTGCGCTTCTGATGGCGACCATGCTCCGCCTCGACGCGCTCGACCTGCCGCGGGTCGATCCGGCGCGCGATGCGCTGGCCGGTGCGGTCGCGCGGCTGCTCGAGCATGCCGGCTTCGCCGTCGAGATCGTCGCGGCGCCGCCGCGCGGCAACTGGTTCCGCTGCGCCGACGGCACCCGGTTCCGCCCCGGCGGGGTCGTGCTCCATCCCGAAAGGATCGCCGAAGCCGCCGCCGCGCTCGACGATGCCGAGCCGATGCTGCTCGCGCTGGAGCAGGTGCTGGGAGTCCAGCTCGAACCCGAGGATCTCGGCAGCGCATCGGACGATGCCGCGCTTCATTTCGTTCTGCGCAGGGAGGACCAGGACGCCGCGCTGCTGTTGCCCTACGACCATCCGCACACGGCAAACTGGCTCGCCGAGGCGGAGGGCCTCACGCCGCTCGCCGCGCGCCTGCCCGTCCTCGCCCAGCTACTGGTGCAAGGCCCCCGGCTCGGCATCGCCGAAGCGGGGGACCTCGCCCCCGGCGATCTCGTGCTGATCGGCGCCCGCCTCCGCGCCACGCTCGAAGCCCCGCATTTCCGCCAGGCCGGTCAGTTCGACCTCGCCGCCGGCAGTTTCACCCCGCATCCCGATGGAGCGCCCATGGAATCCAGCGACGCTGCCCCCTCTCCCCGCGATTTCGCCGTGCCCCTCACCCTCCGTCTGCCCGAGCAGCGAGTCAGCGCCGCGGCGCTCGCCGATCTGCGCCCGGGCGTGGCGCTGCCGCTCGGCCCTGTCGCCGAGGGCATGGCGGTGGAGCTGCTGGTCGCCGGCAGCCCGCTGGCCCGCGGCGAGCTGGTCCAGCTCGGCGATCGCTTCGCGGTGCTGATCGAGGCGCGCGTCGATCTCGCCGAAGGCGCGGTCCAGCAGCCGGTGGAGGTGGAGGCGTGAACCTCGCCCAGTTCACCCCCGGCTCGGCGCTGATCACGGTCGTCCTGATCGCGCTCGCCCCGTTCTTCGCGGTGATGGTGACCAGCTTCACCAAGATCGCCGTGGTGCTGAGCCTGGTGCGCAATGCGCTGGGGCTGCAGCAGGTGCCGCCCAACCTCGTGCTCAACGGGCTGGCGCTGATCCTGAGCGTGTTCGTGATGTACCCGACGCTGGAGAAGATGCAGGTCGCCGCCGCCGTCCAGGGCCCGGCCACCCCCACCATGCCCGGTGATCCACCCGCGCAGGCCGAAAACCCGATCGAGAGCACCGGCGACATTTTCGCCACCGCCGATCGCGCCAAGGAGCCGCTGCGCGAATTCCTGGTCAAGCACAGCGACCCGCGCGAGCGCGCCTTCTTCCTGCGCACCCAGCAGCGGATCGGCGATCCGGCGAAGGTGAGCACTCTGCGCGATACCGACTTCGTGATTATCATCCCGGCGTTCGTGGTGAAGGAGCTCAAGCTCGCCTTCCAGATCGGCTTCCTGATCTTCCTGCCCTTCCTCGTCATCGACATGGTGATCGCCAACATCCTGCTGGCGATGGGCATGATGATGCTCTCGCCCGTCACCATCTCGCTGCCGTTCAAGATCCTGCTGTTCGTGCTGGTCGATGGCTGGGTGAAGCTGAGCCACGGGCTGGTGCTTTCCTATGCCTGAGGGGGCGCTTTTCGCTGCGCCAAGGGCGCAGGTCCGGTGCCGGCCCGCTCCCCCACCCGGCCACCCAACGCCAGTATCCTATGGGTGGCCGGGTGGGGGAGCGGGCCGGCGCCGCGCGGAGAAAACGTCATGAGCGACGATCTCGTCGCCGTTACCACGCAGGGGCTGTGGCTGGTGCTGCTGCTCTCGGCGCCGCCGATCATCGCGGCGTCGGTGGTGGGGCTGCTCGTCGCGATCGTACAGGCGGCGACCCAGCTGCAGGAACAGACGCTGCAATACACGCTCAAGTTCTTCGCGATCGTGATCAGCATCTTCGTCACCGCCAGCCTGATGGCGGGTACGCTGTACAGCTATGCCGATTCGATCTTCTCCGGCCTTGCGGCGGTGGGGCGATGATCGAGGCGGTGCCCCCCGGCGTCGGCGTGCCGCTGTTCGCGGCGATGCCCTGGCTCGACCAGCTGCTGGTCGTCGCGGTCGCCTCGGCGCGCTTCGCCTTCGCCTTCGTGTTCGTCCCGGTCTTCTCGCGCGAGGTGATGCCGGGAACGGTGCGGAACAGCATCATCGTCACCTTCGGGCTGGTCGCGCTGCAGATGCAGCCTGACTTCCACCCAAACGACCTCTCCGCGATGGGCTGGCTGAAGATGCTACTCAAGGAAGCCGCCGCCGGCGGGGCGATCGGCTTCTTCTTCGGCACCGTGCTCTGGGCACTGGGCGCCGCCGGCGAGATCATCGACACCAAGGTGGGCGCGACGATCGGCCAGCTCGTCGACCCGTTGAGCGGCAATACCAGCTCGCTCACCGGCATTCTGCTCAGTCGCTTCGCCGAGGTGGTGTTCGTCACCGCCGGTGGCCTCACCCTGCTCGTCGGCACGGTGATGGGCAGCTACCTGATCTGGCCGCTCGGCCCCGGCGGACTGCAGCTCGATGCGCGCGCGCTGATGTTCTTCGAAGGCGAGTTCGGGCGGCTGTTCGCCCTCGCCTTCCTGTTCGCCGCACCCGTGCTGACCGTGCTGTACGTGATCGACCTGGCGATGGGGTTCCTCAACCGCTTCGCCCAGTCGTTCAACGTCTTCTCGATGGCGATGCCGATCAAGGCCGCCGCCGCCACCTTCGTCGTCATCCTCACCATGCCGCTGCTCGCCCAGGCGATCCTCGCCGATCTCGGCACGCGCGAGGAGATTGCGGGCGGCGTCCTCCAGCGAACGGCCAAGCCCCAATGACCAGCGCCACCGTCCTCCGCGCGCCAGCGCCGCCGCCAAGCGATGCCGAGCAGCTCGCCCAGCTGATCGCCGAGCTGCGCGCCGCCGAAGAACGGCGCGGCGCCGCCACCCGCGAGATCCGCATCGGCGAACTCACCGTGCCCGGCTGGCGCGTGCCGCTGCTGCACCTGGCCGGCCTGCAGACGCTCACCCGCAACGAGGCGGCGGTGCTCCGCTTCCTCGGCTGGGGCCGTGCCAATGGCGACATCGGCACCTTGCTCAACATGACCGAGAACACGGTGCGCACGCACATGAACAACGCGATCCGCAAGCTCGATCTCGACGGCGTGCGTGAGCTCAACAGTCTGGCAGGACTGCTCTTCCTGCCGCTCGAATGACCCCGCCCCTCCACGATTCGTTGAGCCCGGCTAAACGAATCGTGGAGCGCGTACGGACCCGATCCGGGGCAGTTTGCCCTCGTACCGGCGGCACGGTGCCGGCGGCTTGGCTCCCCAGGGGAGCGCGATATCTGGATGGAAAGGAACGATCCATGAGTCTCTTGGGTGGTCTTACGCGGTCCCTGGTCAATCCGATCAGCCTGGCGTCGCTCGCAATGGGTCCGGCGGGCTGGGCATCGCTCGCGGTCCGCACGCTGGGTGCGGCGATCGGCCAGCAGGTGCTGCAGCAGCTCGGTGAAAAGCTCGGCCTGCCGCAGGGCATGATCGACATCGCCAAGAGCAGCTTCGGCGCCGCGGTCGGCGGTGCGCCGGGCAGCATCGCCGATGCGGTCAGCACCGTCGGCTACGGCATCCTGTCCCCCTCGGAGCAGGGCGCGATGACCCGCGAGATGAGCCAGCAGGCGGAGAACGTCGCCGAGAACCTCTTCGCCGCGTCGCGCGAGGGCAGCGACCGCGCCAAGACCGAAGGGTCGCGCGAGGGCCGGGCCGGCAGCGGCAACTGGCTGCGCGCCATCGCCGAGGTGATGGCGCAGTCGATGGATGCCAAGATCGACGAGATGCAGTCGCTGGCGCAGACCTACGACTCGCAGTCGAAGAGCAACAAGTCGACCAAGACCATGACCGATCTGCAGGTCGCGACCCAGGAATTCAGCTACCTGATGCAGTCGACGACCAACATGATCAAGACGATCGGCGAAGGCCTCTCGACGATGGCTCGTAAGGGCTAAGAAACGCTGCGGTTCATCGCAAACGGCCGGGCGAAGCATCGACTTCGCCCGGCTCGCTTTTTATTCCGTAGGCGTCGGGAACGATCCACCCGACCTGTACAGGAGGTATCGATGGCGTCGCGCTTGCTCCTCTCCCTCGGCCTGGCATGCGTCGTGGTGCCCGGCATGGCTCAGGCCCAGATGATCAGCCCGATGCTGTACGAAGGACCGCGGATCGCGCTGCAGGACCATGCCGATCGCTTCTCGCACGATACGGCGGCATCGCAGGCGCGCGTCCGCCGCGTGGCAAATCCGGCGATGCTGCACTACACCCCGTCCAAGGCACGGCGCACGGCCAACCTCGCCCGCTTCGTCAGCAAGACCCGGGCGGCCGACCCGCGCGGCGCCGACGACTTGCAGAAGCTCTTCGCCCAGGGTGACTTCATCGAGAAGATCGGTGCGCTCGTCGCGCCGCAAGGGCTCCAGATCGACAATATCGCCGATGCCTATGCGCTGTGGTGGGTCACCGCCTGGCAGGCATCCCGCGGGAACAACGATACCCCCAGCCGCGCCACGCTCGCCGCCGTTCGCCGGCAGGCCGCCGGTGCGATCGCCGCCACTGGGCAGATCGCCGGCGCATCGGACGCCCAGAAGCAGGAACTCGCCGAATCGCTGTGGGTGCAGAGTGCCCTGATCGACGGCGCGGTGGAACAGGCCAAGCAGAAGCCGGAACGCCTCCGCGCGGTCGGCGACGCGGCGCGCAAGGGTGCCGCGCAAATGGGCCTCGATCTCGACCGGTTCGAACTGACGGCGGAAGGATTCGTGCCGGCCCGGGTCGGTCGGAACGAGACGCCGGCAAGGACCCCGGCGTCCGGGCAAGCCGGCAGCTATGGGGCATTGGCGCTGGCCGCGGGCGGTATGGGCGTCGGCGGATTGCTGGTGCTGCGCCAACGCCGCGGCTGAAACGGAGGACAAGGTTGATGAGGCTGCGTCCAACGGCAATCGTTCTTACCCTCGCGGCAGCTGGCGCAGGCACGGCCCAGGCGCAGGTGGTCGACAGCTCCGGATGGGTGATGATCATGTCCACGATCACCCACACCGATCCGCTGAGCATGATGCTCGACGACCGCATGGCGCAGGATGCGGCACGGGCGCGCCGGACCGGAAGGCAGCTCCCCCCGGAAAGTGCATCCCGGCAAGCCGCACCGGCGGACGCCGCGGCGCTGCGCTACATCCCCTCCATAGCGCGCCGCAGCGCCAATCTCGCCACGTTCGTGCAGAAGACCCGCGCGGCGGATCCGGCGGGTTCCGCCGATCTGCAGAAGCTGTTTGCCCAAGGCGATTTCATCGAGCGTATCGGCGCGCTGGTTGCGCCGCACGGGCTCCACATCGACAATGTCGCCGACGCCTATACGCTCTGGTGGCTCACCGCCTGGGCGGCCGTCCACGGCAACAACGACACGCCCGATCCGGCCATCCTGGCGGCGGTCCGCCGGCAGGCGGCGAGCGCCGTTGCTGCCACCGGTGGGATCGCCAGTGCGTCGGACGCGAAGAAGCAGGAACTTGCCGAGGCGCTATGGGTGCAGAGCGCGTTGATCGACGCAACCGTCGAACAGGCCAAGCGCGACCCGGCCCGGCTGCGCGCGGTGGGCAACGCGGTCCGCAAGGGCGCACAGGGCATGGGGCTCGACCTGGACCGGCTCGACCTCACGCCCGGCGGCTTCGTTCTGGCGCGCGGCGGCTAGGGCAACCCGCCGCCTAATCGATCCGATTAGAGACGCTCCCGGCAAGGGCAAGTACACCGGCTTGCGAAGTCCAAGGAGTATGACCGATGACCCAGCTGGCAAGCCTCCTCTCGTCCGGTTCGCGGAACGGCCTCACCCCCGATCCGCTTGCGGGCGCTGGCCTGCCGATCGATGGCGAGCGCGGCACGGGCGCGGTCGGCGGTTCGGCACTCAACCGGCTGCTCTCCTCGCCCGATAGCCTCGCGCATCTCGGGCCAGGCGCGAACGTCCACGAAGTCCGCAAGGGCGAGACGCTGAGCGAGATCGCGGCGGCGAACGGCACCAGCTGGCAGCGCCTCGCCGAGATCAACGGCATCGCCAACCCGGCCTTGATCCAGGTCGGCCAGCAGATCCGCCTGCCGAACGCCGCGCCTGCGACCTACACGGTCAAGCCCGGCGACACGCTGCGCGGGATCGCGGCCGCGCATGGCACGACCGTAGCTGACATCGCCGCGCGCAACGGCATCCTCCATCCCGACCGCATCCACCCCGGGCAGCGGCTGACGCTGGGCGCGGCGCACCCTGCCCAGCGTTCGCAGCGGGGCCAGCTCCAGGCGGCGACGCTTGCAAATCCGAGTAGCACGCAATCCCGCGGCACAGCGCAGCCGGGCGCGGCGTCGATCAAGGCGGCGGACCTGGCCGAGCAGCGCGCCGCCGGCCATGTGTCGATCGGCCGCTGCTATGCCTGGGTGAAGACGGCACTGCAGCAGTCCGGGGCGGTGCGCGACTATCTGCCCGGCGTGGCCGCGAAGGGTGCCGGTCCCGCGCTGGCGCAGCGCGGCTTCGTCAATCTCCTCGACCAGCCGGGCGCGAACATCCGCTCGCCCTATGATGCCCCCAAGGGCGCGGTGCTGGTCTATGGTGCCGCCCCCGGCGCCACCGACCGCAACGCCAAATATGGCCATATCGAAATCCGCACCGATCATGGGTTCGCGAGCGACTATGCCTCGGCCAACGCCCGCACCGGCGGTGCCGCCAATGGCCTGACGGGCCGCGGTCGCACCCTGATCGGCGTGTATGTAAAGCCCGACGCCCAGGCACCGGCGGCCGCACCCGCCGCGCCGCAGGCCGCCGGCGCAGACGCCCCGCAAGGCGCCTATGCACCCGAGGACCTCTCGCTTGGCGCCAATGAACAGTATCGCGGCGCCATTCTCGAAGCTTCGAACCGCACCGGCATGGCGCCGCAGACCGTCGCCGCGATCATCGATGCCGAGGCGGCGAAATCGCAGGGCGTGTGGCAGGCCAATTCCAAGGCCGGAACCTCGTCGGCCACCGGCCTCACCCAGTTCCTCACCGGCACCTGGATCGGCGAGGCCACCCGCCCCGGCAGCCTCCTCAACCAAGAAGCCAAGGCGCTCGGCCTGGTCGGCAGCGACAACCGCGTGGCCGATCGGGCGGGGCTGCTCGCGGCACGCAACGATCCGCGCCTGTCGATCCTCGCCGGCGCCGACTATGCCCGGCACAATGTCGCCGCGCTGCGCGACAGCGGCCATGTCCCCGCCGACGCGTCGCCCGCCGCAATCGCCAAATATGCCTATATCGCCCATCACGAGGGCCTGGGCGGTGCGCGTGGGCTGATCGATGGCGAGATGGGGTATCTGCGCGACGGCACCTTCGAGGCGAACGTGCCGAGCAAGCAGCGCGGCGCCTATCTCGACGCTGCCGGCGGCAATGAGGGCGCGGCCTATCGCGGCTGGATCTCCGACTATATCGACCGCAACATCGATGTGACCCGGTTCATGGGCAACGGGCAGAACGTCGAGGTGCCGGCGGTCCGTTCGCTTTACCGCTGAGGCGCTGCGGGGTAGAGGATCGGCATGCGTTTCTCGAGACACGCCAGCATTCTGGCCCTTGCACTTGCCGCGTGCGGGGGTACCGCGCCGGAAGCGCCCGCGAACGCCTCTCGCGAAGCGGCCGCCACCGTGCCCGCCGCGGGCCAGGAGGACGCCTACGCCGCCTGCCAGGCGCGCGCAAATGGCGACGCATCGGCGCTGACCGCCTGCGCCGACACCGCGATCGCAGCCGCCGGACGGGGCATCGACAGTCCCGAAGCGACTGAAGCCTTCCGCACGGCACTTCAGGAACTGGGCGATACGGCCGCGGAGTCCGGTGGCGCCGCGGCGCGGGTGACTTTCGCCCAGGCGGCCGTGCACGCGGCGCGAGAACGCGCGGCCCTGCTGACCGGCGCAGCGGAATCGCCTACGCCGTCGCCAGCGTCGGCACCGGCAAGCGATGCCTGGGTAAGGAGCCGCACGATCAGCTGCCGCGAGCATCCGGTGCCGCGCTGTTCGGCGCGCTACGACGCGCTGCTCCCGAGCCTGATGCCCGCACCCGCAAAGGACGCCGCAATGGCAACCGCCCCCGCAAAAGGCCTGCCGCTTCCCACTTGTGACGCGATCAAAGCGGACGGAAAGGTCGGCGGCGCCCTCGCCGACGCCTTCTATGCCCGCTATCCCAAGGCACTGGCCGGGGAGGCCAGCGTCGAACAGGTGGCGCTCGACGCCCCGGCACTCGACAATGTCGTCCGCTACCTCGTCTGCGTGGCCGGCGCGACCGACTATGACCCGGTGGTGGCGGAGAACGGTCTCGCGCTGTTTGTCAGCAAGCGCCACGGCGCCGCCGCCCGCCATGCGCTTTCCGCGCTCGCCCAAAGCGCCGACCCCATCGCTGGCGCAGCGCGGCGCTTTGACGCGCAGATCGCGGGGTATCTGCGCGGCCAGCGCTGATCCGGTGCGCGGGCGTTGCCAAGGCTTGGCACGATCTTAGTCGCGCGCCGAGCTTCCTCGGCACGCAGCATCCTCGCGTTCGAAGACGCGTTCGCGGGCGCCTTGGCTGTCGATTGGAAGGCGGTGGAGCCGCTTGCCATCCACCAGGCTGGTTGCGCGGGCGACACGACGGCGCTAAGGGGCGCGCCGCGCAGGCACTTCGCCTGCTGCACCAGGAGTAACTGGATTGCTGGACCGCCTGCCTTGCATGGGCGCGGCCGGTACGATCCGTTCGCTGCCGTAACGCGCCTTCCGAACCGAGGCGATGCTGCGTGGCGATGCGGATCCGCCGCCCCGTAGCCCGAATACCAACGGACAAAGCCGTACCCGCGCGGCTCGCATGGCGAGCTTGCGCGCTGTCGGCGCGAACGGAAGACATCATGAACGAATGGACGATCGTCCGGAGCATGGCGCTCCGGATCGGGGCGGTAGGTGCCGAGCGCTTCGGCCGCGCCCTGCAGAACTGGGCGGAAGAGCATGCTGCGTGGCTAGGCCTTGGCGAAACCCACAGCTGGGATGCCGCACGCGAGGCGCTGGCGCAGCGGGAGGACAGCGCGCCGATGCCGCACGCGCTTGCCGTAACGCAAGTGCTGGCGGAGACGCTGGCGCTCGACGGCTTCGATGCCGCCTTTCTGGCCCTGCTGGTAGCGGTGGACCGGCTGCCGCGGGTCTCGGCGCTCGCCCGGCTGTGGAGCGGACAGGGTCGCGACCTGCCCGCGCTGCTGGGCGAACTGGCCGGTGCCCCGGCGCACGACGCCGATCGGGCCGTGCGGCGCAGCGCCGCGCTGCGGCTGGGGCTCGCCGGCTTCTACGCGACACGCCAGGGCGTGGTCGACGTCGATATCCGCTGGCCGTTCGAGCGACTGCTCGACCGCGCGGCGGCCGAGCGCGAGTCGGTCATCGCCGCGATCATCGGCCGGAACCAGCCGGCGCGGCTGGCACTCGACGATTTCGCGCATGTCGCGGATGCGACCTTCCTCGTAAGGCTGCTGCAGGGGGCCACCCAATCCCGAGCGATCGGAGTCAACATCCTGATCCACGGGCCGCCCGGCACCGGCAAGACCGAGCTGGCACGGACACTCGCCGGCGCCGCCGGCCTCGCGCTGCACGGCGTTGGCGAGGCGGACGACGATGGCTGCGAACCAAACCGACATGATCGGGTGAGCGCCCTTCAGCTCGCCCAGCGGATGATCGGCCGCACCGGCGGCGCGGCACTGCTGTTCGACGAGATGGAGGACCTGATCGGGGACGCCAAGCCGTCCCCCGGCGACTGGTTCCAAGGGCGGCAAGGCAGCAAGGTGTTCGTCAACCGGCTGCTCGAGACCAATGCGGTGCCGGTTTTGTGGACCACCAATGCGATCGGCAACATCGATTCGGCGATCCTGCGGCGCATGAGCTTCGTGCTGAAGCTCGATCTGCCGGGTCCCCGCGCTGCCCGGCGGATCCAGGCGCGGATTGCCGCCGAGGAAGGCGTGGACGCCCATCCGCTGGTCGCGGCGCTGCTCGATCGCGCACCGGAAGCGGCCAGCGTGCTGCGGGTCGCCGCCCGCGCGACACGGCTGGCGGGCGAAGCCGATGGTGGCGCCCGCCCCGCGGCGGCGCTCGTGCGGGCGCTGCGGGGCACCGAACTGCCGCCGGCGATGGGCGACGGGCTCGACCTCGATCTGTTCGAAAGCGATCCGCCGCTGGCGCCGCTGGTCGCGCGGCTGGCGACGGGCCCGGCCGATGTGTCGCTGCTGCTCACCGGCCCGCCGGGCACGGGCAAGACCGCGCTTGCCCATCACCTCGCCCGGGCGATGGACCGGCCGCTGGTGGCGAAGCGCGCGTCCGACCTGCTGTCCCGCTGGGTCGGCGGGACCGAAGCGGCCATCGCCGACGCCTTTGCCGAGGCGCGCGAGCGCGGCCAGGTGCTGCTGTTCGACGAGGCGGATTCGCTGTTGTTCGATCGCGCCACCGCGTCGCAGAACTGGGAGGCCGGCCAAGTGAACGAAATGCTGACCTGGCTCGATCGCCATCCGCTGCCGGTGATCGCCGCGACGAACCACGTCCAACGGCTGGATCCGGCAGCGATGCGGCGCTTCGTGTTCAAGATCGGCCTTGCCCCGCTCGGTCAGGCACGCGCGGCGCTGGCGTTCGAGCGCTTCTTCGGCAAGCCGGCACCGGCAGCCCTGAAGGAACTGCGCACCCTCACCCCGGGTGATTTCGCCACGGTGGCGCGCCAGCTTCGGCAGGCAGGGAACCTCTCGGCGCAGGAGATCGTCGCGCGACTGGCGGCGGAAACGGCGTGGAAGCCCGAGCGGGCCGCCGTCGGCTTCTGATGCCGGCTAGCCCCGGTGCGGGTGCCGCCGCACCGGGTCAGCTGCCATCCACGGACTGCGGTCCCGGGCCTGGCCCCCTCCCCTCGCGCGCGCCCTCTCCTAGCGTCCGCTCTCGGCCGCGATCAGCCGATACCCCACGCCGGGTTCGTTGACGATCAACTGCGGGCGGGCGGGATCCGCCTCCAGCTTCTGCCGGAGGTTGCGCACCACGATGCGGAGATAATCGAGCTGCTGGACATGCGCAGGGCCCCACACGTCGCGCAACAGCTGGCCATGGGCGATCACCCGGTCCGGATGCGCCGCCAGGATCGCCAGCACGCCATATTCCTTGGGCGCAAGATGCACCGGCACGCCGTCGCGACGGACGCGGCGGTGGAGGAGATCGATCTCCACCACACCCGCGACGACCTGCTCACGCTCGGCCGAACCCGCAAGGCGGTGGCGGAGCGCGGTGCGCAGGCGGGCGAGCAGTTCCTCGGTATCGAACGGCTTGATGCAGTAATCGTCGGCGCCGAGATCGAGCGCCGCGACTTTCTCGCTGGTCTCGGTGCGCGCCGAGACGACGATCACCGCCGCCCCGCCCGCCTTGGCCTGCTGGATCAGCTCGATGCCGTCGCGATCGGGGAGGCCGAGGTCGAGCAGCACGGCATCGGGCTTGTCGATGCCGAAGGCGGCGATGGCCTCGCGTGCCGTCGCCGCCTCGATCACCTGGTGCTCTGCGCGGGTGAGGGCCCCGCGCAGCAGCCGCCGGATATGGCTGTCGTCCTCGACGATCAGGACCTTGGTTGCGCTCGCCATGACTTGGCTTAGCGAGCGCCGCCCTGCCGGTCGAGCGCGAGATTGAGCGCGAGCACGTTGACCCGTGGCTCGCCGATCAGCCCGAGCAGCGGCCCCTGCACATTCGCCTCGACCAGCTGCGCGACGCGATCGGCCGCGATGCCCCGCGCCTTGGCGACGCGCGCCACCTGGAAGCGCGCCGCTTCCGGGCTGATCTCGGGGTCGAGGCCCGAACCCGATGCCTGGAGCAGGTCGGCCGGGGCATCGGCACCCAGGCGCTTCTGGTCGGCGGTCACCCGGTCGACCAGCTTCTTCGAGGCCGGCCCCAGGTTGGAGCCGCTCGAGGCCAGCGGGTCATAGCCATTGCCCGCCGCCGAGGGCCGCCCCTGGAAATAGCGAGGCCCGGCAAAGCTCTGGCCCAGCAGCATCGAGCCGCGCAGCTTGCCCGCATCGTCGCGCACCAGCGAGCCATTGGCCTGAGCCGGGAAGAACAGCTGCCCGGCGCCGGTCACCATCAGCGGATAGACGATCCCCAGCAGCGCCGCGAAGATCAGGGTGAACAGGAGCGTGGGACGGAGGCCGGAAACGAGATCGGAACGCATGGCGATATCCTCCTCAGAAACGGGTGGAAACGCCCAGATAGACCTGGGCATCGGGGGTGGCCTGGTTCAGGCCGAAATTGGCGCCGAGATCGAGCTGCAGCGTCGGGCGCAGCAGATAGCTGGCGGCGACATCGGCAGAGGTCTGGGTGACATAGGCCGCAGGGTCGAAATTGCGCGCTGCCCAGAATTCGCCGATCAGCGAGAATTTGGACGTCACCGCCTTCACCACGTTCACCGTGCCGACCAGCTGCGCATGATGGCCATGGCCGTCGCTGTCGGCGAGCACGTCGCCCTCGGGGCCGAAGGTGAGCGTGAAGCCCTTGGGCAGTGCGACGTTGATCGGCACGGCGACGCCGCCCTCGGTCTCGCCATTGCCGATGCCCGTCTTCGCCGTGGGGATCTTCACGAAGGGCAGCAGCGCGATCTGCACATGGCCCGACGGGTCGGTGAGCCGCTGCTTCAGCCGCAGCGTAAGGTCGCCGACGCCGTGGAGCGTCTGCGTGCCTTGCGCGGTGCGGGTGCGGACGGTTTCATAGGGCGCGATGTTCGCCTCGATGTCGGTCGAGCCGGTCAGGCCATATTTGAGCGTCGGATTGGTGTAGAGGATCGTGTCGACGCGGGTGTCGCCGGCATCGGTGCGGGTCCAGTTGCCGAGATCGGTCTCGAGCTGCACCATGCCTTGCGGCACGGTGCAGGCGAAGTTCGACTTGGTCGGGCGGTCGGTGCACAGCGCGGGCGCTGCCGGTGCGGCGGCCGCCGGGGCGGCAGGCACGCTGTCCTGCGCGAAGGCCGGAACGGCAACGACGGTGAGCGACGCGAACGAAAGAAACGTACGGAACATGTTGGTTCAAATCCTCAGGCGAGGTGAAGGCCGGCAACGGCCAGATCGATGAGCTTGATGCCGATGAACGGCGCGACCAGGCCGCCCAGGCCGTAGATGGCAAGGTTGCGGGCGAGCAGCTGGCCGGCGCCCATCGGCTTGTAGGTCACGCCCTTGAGCGCCAGCGGCACCAGGAACGGGATGATGATCGCGTTGAAGATCACCGCCGACAGGATCGCGCTGGTCGGGCTCGACAGGCCCATGACGTTGAGCACGCCGAGGCCGGGATAGAGCGCGACGAACATCGCCGGGATGATCGCGAAATACTTCGCGACGTCGTTGGCGATCGAGAAGGTGGTCAGCGCGCCGCGCGTCATCAGCAGCTGCTTGCCGAGGCCCACGATCTCGATGAGCTTGGTCGGATCGCTGTCGAGATCGACCATGTTGCCCGCCTCGCGCGCCGCCTGGGTGCCGGTGTTCATCGCCACGCCGACGTCCGCTTGGGCCAGCGCCGGCGCGTCGTTGGTACCGTCGCCGCACATCGCGACGAGCTTGCCGCCCTGCTGTTCCTGGCGGATCAGCGCGAGCTTGTCCTCCGGCGTGGCCTCCGCAAGGAAGTCGTCAACGCCCGCCTCGGCCGCAATGGCGGCGGCGGTGAGCGGGTTGTCGCCGGTGATCATCACCGTGCGGATGCCCATCCGGCGCAGCTCGGCGAAGCGTTCGCGCACCCCTGCCTTGACCACGTCCTTCAGCGCCACCGCGCCGAGCAGGCGGCCGTTGCGAACCACCGCCAGCGGGGTCATGCCGCCACGCGCGATGCCGTCGGTAATGCGCTTGAGCTCGGCAGCGCCGGCGGCGTCCGGATCCATCTTGAGGATCGAGTCGACCGCGCCCTTCAGGATCACCGTGTCGCCCTGGCGCACGCCCGAGCTGCGGGTCTGCGCGGTGAAGGGGATCACTTCGGCATCGGCATCGAGCTTGGCGTCGAAGGCGAACTTCTCGCGGCCCAGCGTCACGATCGAGCGGCCCTCGGGCGTCTCGTCGGCGAGGCTGGCGGTGAGCGCCGCTTCGGCCAGCGTGCGTTCTTCGACGCCGGTCAGCGGGTGGAAGGCGCTCGCCTGGCGGTCGCCGATGGTGATGGTGCCGGTCTTGTCGAGCAGCAGCACGTCGACGTCGCCTGCAGCTTCCACCGCGCGGCCGGACTTGGCGAGCACGTTGAAGCGCACCAGCCGGTCCATGCCCGCGATGCCGATCGCGGAAAGCAAAGCCGCGATCGTCGTCGGGATCAGCGTGATCAGCAGCGCGGCCAGCACCGCCACCGGGATCGCCCCGCCGGCATAGGTGGCGAAGGCCGGGATCGTGCCCACCGCGATCAGGAAGATGATCGTCAGGCCGACGAGCAGGATGGTCAGCGCGATCTCGTTCGGCGTCTTCTGGCGCTCGGCGCCTTCGACCAGCGCGATCATGCGGTCGAGGAAGCCCTTGCCGGGATCCTGGGTGACGCGAAGGATGATCTTGTCCGAGATGACGCGGGTGCCGGCGGTCACGGCCGAACGGTCACCGCCCGCCTCGCGGATCACCGGCGCGCTTTCGCCGGTGATCGCGGCCTCGTTGACCGAGGCGACGCCCTCGACGACTTCGCCGTCGGCCGGGATCAGGTCACCGGTCTCGACCAGCACGAGGTCGTCGCGCTGGAGGAGGTGCGCCTCGACCTTGCGCCAGGTTTCGCCGACGCCGGTGAGCTTCTTGGCCTCCAGCTCGGACTTGGTGGCACGCAGCGACGCCGCCTGGGCACGGCCCCGGCCCTCGGCCAAGGCTTCGGCGAAGGTGCCGAACAGCACGGTGAGCCACAGCCAGACGATCAGCTGGACCTGGAACCCGACCGGCAGCGGCTCACCGCCGAGTGCCAGCAGGACGGTGAGCAGGAGCGCCGCCACCGCGGTGGTGAACAGGATGGGGTTGCGGATCAGCTCGCGCGGATCGAGCTTGCGGAACGCGTCCCCGATGGCCGGGCCGATCAGCTCGGCCGCAAAGATGGACTTGGGTGCAGACATTGCTTGTCGTCCTCAGAAGAGCTGGCCGCGGAGCAGGGTGACGTGATCGGCGATCGGCCCCAGCGCCAGGCTCGGCAGGAAGGTGAGCCCGCCCAGGATCAGGATGATGCCGACGAGCAGCCCCACCCACAGCGGCCCCGTGGTCGGGAAGGCGCCGACGCCGCCGGCTGCGTGCTTCTTGGCGGCGAGGCTGCCGGCGATCGCCAGTACCGGCACGATCACGAAGAAGCGGCCGAGCCACATCGCGATGCCGAGCATGGCGTTGTAGAAGGGCGTGTTCGCCGAGAGACCCGCAAAGGCCGAGCCGTTGTTGCCGGTCGCGGAGGTGAAGGCGTACAGGATCTCCGAGAAGCCGTGCGGGCCGTTGTTGGCGATGCCCGCCAGCCCGGCCGGCAGCACCGAGGCCAGCGCCGCGCCGCCCAGGATGCAGAGCGGCAGGATGGCGATGGCGAGCACTGCCAGCTTCACTTCGCGCGCCTCGATCTTCTTGCCGACATATTCGGGGGTGCGGCCCACCATCAGCCCGGCGACGAACACCGACAGGATCGCGAACAGCAGGAAGCCGTAGACGCCCGCGCCGACGCCGCCGACGACAATCTCGCCGAGCTGGATGTTGAACAGCGGGATCAACCCACCGAGCGCCGTGAAGCTGTCATGCATCGCATTGACCGCGCCGCACGAGGCTGCCGTGGTGACCACCGCGAACAGCGAACTGCCGACGATGCCGAAGCGGGTTTCCTTGCCCTCCATATTCGCACCGGCGACATGGATCGCGTGGAGCGCCGGGTTGCCGGCGGACTCCGCCGCATAGGTCACCGCGACGCCGCCGAGGAACAGCACCGCCATCGCGGCGAGGATTGCCCAGCCCTGGCGGGTGTCGCCAACGGCTTTGCCGAAGGTCCAGGTGAGGCCGACACCGACGACGAAGATCGACAGCATCTGCACGAAGTTGGAGAGCGCGGTCGGGTTCTCGAAGGGGTGCGCCGAGTTGGCGTTGAAGAAGCCGCCACCATTGGTGCCGAACATCTTGATCGCTTCCTGGCTGGCAACCGGGCCCAGCACGATCGTCTGGCGCGCACCTTCCAGCGTGGTCGCGTCGACGCTGCTGGCCAGCGTCTGCGGCACGCCGCACGCGATCAGGAACAGCGCATAAACGAGGCAGGCCGGGATCAGCAGGTAGAGCGTCACGCGGGTGAAGTCGGCCCAGAAATTGCCGATCCCGCGCGCTTCCTTCCGCGCGAACCCGCGGAACAGCGCGAAGGCAATCGCGATGCCGGTCGCTGCCGAGGTGAAGTTGTGGAGCGTCAGCCCGAGCGCCTGCGACAGGTTGGAAAGCGTCGATTCGCCCGCATAGCCCTGCCAGTTGGTATTGGTCGCAAAGCTGATCGCGGTGTTGAACGCACCGTCCGCGCCCATGCCGGCCAGCCCGCGCGGGTTCCATGGCAGCACCGCCTGGAGGCGGAGCACCGCATAGGTGAGCAGCGCGAGCGCGAGGTTGAACAGGATCAGGTGCAGCGCATAGGCGCGCCAGCCCTGCTCGGCGTTCGGGTCGATGCCGCCGATGCGGTAGATGCCGCGCTCGACAGGGCCGAGCACGCGATGGAGCGGGGTGCGGCGACCTTCGTAGAGCGCGAAGAGCCACAGGCCCATCGGCTTGGCGGCGGCCGCCAGGATGGCGACGAACAGGGCGATGAAGCCCCAGCCTTGGAGTGTCATGCGGCCCTCCTCAGAAACGCTCGGGCCGCAGCAGGACGGCGACGAGGTAGACGAGCAGCGCGAGTGCGGTCGCGCCGGCGAGCATCAGGTGGAGGCCCATGGGATCAGGCCTTCACGCACAGCTGGACGAAGGCCAGCGTCAGCAGGAAAAGCCCGCCGAGCGCGGCGAGCCAGAGAATGTCGGACATGGGTTGTGGCCCTTGGCTATGGCACCGCCGGGTGGCGGCTTGGGCGCGATCTAGGTCCGCCGGCCGTTAAGCTTCGACGGCGAAAGCCGGGCGCGGGCATTAAGATTCCATATAGTCGGGCGGTGGGGCGTGGCGTTCGGCCGCAGGTTCGGCGTATCGAAGGCGCTTCTCGGCTTTGAACAGGGTAATCGCTGATGGATTGCGGGACGGCGCCTGCCACACACCACCGTCATTCCCGCGAAGGTGGGAATCCATTGCCCTGTGCGCTGGGGGCACGAACCGCGGCACCAGCGCCAATGGATCCCCGCCTTCGCGGGGATGACGGCTTGGAGGTCAGTGCCCGCACTCCAAGCTATTCGGAAAACGCAACCCGCGAGAGGCGCGCCCGTTGAACGACCGCCCCAATCCCGATGCGCTGCTGCGCGAAGCCCGGCGCGAGGCGCGCGGGCGGCTGAAGATCTTCCTCGGCGCCGCCCCCGGCGTCGGCAAGACTTTCGAGATGCTGCGCGAGGGCGCCGAGCGGCTCCGCGACGGGAAGGACGTCGTCATCGGCGTGGTCGAGACGCATGGCCGCGCGGAAACCGAGGCGCTGGTCGCGCCGTTCGAGGTGCTGCCCCGCAAGGCGGTGGAGCATCAGAGCCACCGGCTGGAGGAGATGGACCTCGACGCGATCCTCGCCCGCCGCCCGGCGCTGGTGCTGGTCGACGAACTCGCCCACACCAACGCCCCCGGCTGCCGCCATCCCAAGCGCTGGCAGGATGTGGAGGAGCTGCGCGACGCGGGCATCCACGTCTACACCACGCTCAACGTCCAGCATGTCGAGAGCCTCAACGACGTGGTGGCGAGCGTCACCCGGGTACGGGTGCGCGAAACCGTGCCGGACGCGATCTTCGACGATGCCGAGATCGAGCTGGTCGACCTGCCGCCCGACGAGCTGATCGACCGGCTGAAGGAGGGCAAGGTCTATGTGCCCGCCGAGGCGAGCCGCGCGCTTGCCCATTTCTTCTCCAAGGCCAATCTCTCCGCGCTTCGCGAAATGGCGCTGCGCCGCGCCGCGCTCAGCGTCGACCGGGCAATGCTCGACCATCTCGACGCGATGGCCGTGCCCGGCACCTTTGCAGCCGGTGAACGCGTGCTGGTCGCGGTCAGCGAACTGCCCGGCGGCGACGGGCTGGTGCGCGCCGGCAAGCGGCTTGCCGATGCGCTCAAGGCATCGTGGCAGGTGGTGTTCATCGAAACGCCGCGCGCCGCGCGCTTCCGCGCCGAGCAACGCCGCCGCGTGGCCGAGACGCTACAGCTGGCGAGCAGCCTCGGCGCCACGGTCGCCACGGTTCCCGCCGCCACGGTGATCGACGGCCTGCGCACCCACCTGACCGGCATGCGCGCCACCCAGCTGGTGCTCGGCCGCTCGCGCCGCAGCTGGTGGTTCGAGCTGCGCCACGGCTCGGTGGTCGAATCGATGCTGCGCGCCAGTGAGGGGGTGGCGGTGCACGTCCTGCCGGCGGCGCCCACGCAGGCGAGGGAAGCGCGTCGTCCCCCCCTGCCGGCATTTGGTCGCTGGCAGGAGCATCTGGTCGGCGCGCTCGCCGTGGCGCTCACCGTGCTGCTTGGACGCGCCACGCTGCCGCTGATCGGCGCCGGCGGGACCGACCTGCTGTTCCTGCTGCCGGTGATCGTGATCGCCTTCCGCTTCGGCTTCGGCCCCGGCGTGTCGGCAGCGGCAATGGCAGGCCTCGCCTATAATTTCTTTTTCCTGCCGCCGCTCTACACCTTCACCATCGGCGATCCCCAGAGCGTGCTGACCTTCTGCGTGCTGGAAGCGATCGCGCTGTTCACCGCCAACCTCACCGCACGGCTGCGCGCCCGCGCGACGCTGGGCACCCGGAGCGCGCAGGAAAATGCCGCGGTCGCGGCGTTCGGCCAGGCGCTCGCCCGCGCCTCCGACACCGAAAGCACCAGCCGCGTGGTGTGCGAGGAAATCGCTCAACTGCTCGGCGTCTCGGTCATCCTGCTCGTCCGCCGGGAGGGCGGGCTGGAACGGATCGCCAGCTGCCCCGACGACGCGCCGCCGATGGGCGCGGTCGACCATGCCGCCGCCGAATGGGCGTGGAGCAGCGGTGAGGCCGGCGGAGTCGGCACCGGCACGTTGATCGCCGCCGACTGGCAGTTTCACCCCCTGCGGACCAGCCTGGGCGTGCTCGCGGTGCTGGGCCTCGCGGCGCAGGACGGACGCGAGCCGATCACCCCCGATCGCGCGCTGCTGCTCTCCACTCTGCTTGGCCAGGCAGCGCTGGCGCACGAGCGGCTGCGGCTGGAGCAGGACGTGCGCGAGGTTTCCGTGCTGCGCGAGCGGGACCGGCTGCGCGCGGCGCTGCTCTCCTCGATCGGCCATGACCTCCGCACGCCGCTGACCTCGGTGGCGGCGGCGGTGGATACGCTCGCCCGCATTCATCCCGGCGAGCCCGCAACCGCCATCGCCCGCGCCGAAGTCGTGCGGCTGCGACGCTTCCTCGATAATTTGATCGACATGGTGCGCATCGATGCCGGTGCGGTGACGCTGAGCATCGAGCCGATCGACCTTACCGACGCCGCCGCCTCCGCCGTCCACGACCTGCGCGACGTGCTGGCCGATTGCAACGTGGTGCTTGGCGTGCCGCCGGACCTCCCGCTGGTGCGTGCGGATCCGAGGCTGCTCCATCACATCCTGCTGAACCTGCTGACGAACGCGGCTATCCATGGCGGCGCCGGCAAGATCGAAATCCTCGGCAAGCGGACGGCCGATGGGGTGCGCCTGGCGGTCCGCGATCATGGGCCGGGTCTTCCGGGGCACGGCGGCGCGGCGACGTTCGAGACCTTCGCACGCGGTGCAGGTACCGATCGCCGGCTCGGCAGCGGGTTGGGACTGGCGATCGTCAAGGGCTTCGCGGATGCCATGGGCGCGCCGATCCATGCGGACAATGCCGAAGACGGCGGCGCGGTGCTCGCGATCGATCTGCCGGTCCATACGGCGCGCTGACCCCGCGCTGTCCAGCGCGTCCAGCCGTGCCAAAACGGCCTTGCCCGGTTCCCTCTCGCACCAGATGCTACCCGTTCGCCTGCTCCGCGTACGCCTGTCGGCGGCTAAGGGACCGGAGCGGTCCGTTCATAGGGCGGGATGCGCGCTCAAGCGCGCCGCAGCACCCAGCGATACAGGCTCGGCAGCAAAACCAGCGTGAGCAATGTCGAGGTAACGATGCCGCCGACCACCACCGTGGCGAGCGGGCGCTGCACTTCGGCGCCGGCACCGCTCGCGATCGCCATCGGCAGGAAGCCGATCGAGGCGACCAGCGCGGTCGACAGCACCGGCCGCAGCCGGTCGCGCGCGCCCTGGCGCACCGCATCGTCGATCGGCAGCGCCTCGCCTTCGCGGCCATCGCGCAGGCCATTGATATGGTCGATCAGCACCAGCCCGTTGAGCATCGCAATGCCCGACAGCGCGATGAAGCCGATCGCCGCGGTGATCGAGAAGGGCATGCCGCGCAGCCATAGCGCAAGCACCCCGCCGGTGATCGCGAACGGAATACCGGTATAGACGATCGCCGCCTCGCGCAGGCTGCCGAGCGCGGCATAGACCAGCAGGAAGATCATCAGCAGCGCCACCGGCACCACGATCGCCAGCCGCCGCTGGGCGGCTTCGAGCTGGTGGTACTGCCCGCCGAACTCGATTCGGTGGCCGGGGGGCAGCTTGATCTGCTGCGTCAGCGCCGCCCGTGCCTTGTCGACATAGCCGGCGAGATCGCTGGTCGACAGGTTCACCATCAGCGCGGCGCGCCGATTGCCGTCATCGTGGAGGATCGGCTCGACCATCTTCGTCTCGCGCAGCCGTGCGACGCGCGACAGTGGCACGATGCCATAGGCGCCGACCCGCAGGGGCAGCGCGAGGATCGCCTGCGGGTTGGCGCGCAGTCCCTCGGCCATGCGGATCACGATCGCGTGGCGCGCGGCATTGTGCGGGATGAAGCCCACCTCGGCTCCGGCCACTGCGTCGCTGATCGCCTTGTTCACTTCCTGGGTGCCGATCCCCAGCCGCAGCAACGCCGCGTGGTCGAGTTCGACCACGATCGTCTTGGGGCGACCGGAGGTTTCGAACTCGACGCCTGCGGTGCCGGGCTGCTTCGCCAGGATCGCCTTCGCCTGCGCCGCCGCGCGTTCGAGCACGTCATAATCGTCGCCGTAGATCTTTACTGCGACGTCAGCGCGCACGCCCTCCAGCATCTCATTGAAGCGCATCTCGATCGGCTGGGCGAATTCGAGATTCTGCCCGGCATAGACCTGTTGGGCGACATTCTCGATGCCGGCGACCAGTTCCTCCTTGGT
The DNA here is from genome assembly GCF_002091475.1 of Sphingomonas azotifigens NBRC 15497. Classification (GTDB taxonomy): domain Bacteria; phylum Pseudomonadota; class Alphaproteobacteria; order Sphingomonadales; family Sphingomonadaceae; genus Sphingomonas; species Sphingomonas azotifigens. Next base: position 35,430 of record NZ_BCTR01000019.1, on the reverse strand, counting down.
GCGCGGCTTGCCCTCGCCCTTCGGCCAGTCCTTCTCCGGCGCGTAGAAGATGTAGAGGTCGTTCTGTTCGGGCGGCATCGGATCGGTCGCGACTTCGCTGGTGCCGATGCGCGAGAAGCTGTGGGTGACCTGGGGGAAGGCCTTGCGGATCGCCACCTCGGTCGCCTGCTCGATGGCGAGGCTGCGCTCCAGCGACATGCCGACCGGGCGGTAGACCATCGCGGTGATCGCACCTTCGTCGAGTTGCGGAGTGAATTGCGAGCCGAGCGTCCGGAAGGTGAGAACGGTCGCGCCCAGCAGCGCCGCCGCGCCGATCACCAAGAGCAATGGATGCGCGAGGGCTGCGGAGAGCACCGGCGTATAGGCGCGGTTGGCGAGGCCGATCAGCCCCTTCTCCTCCTCCGGCTCGGCATGGGTAACCGGTGCGCGGAGCAGCCAGGCGGAGAGCATCGGCACGATCGTGAAGGTCCAGGCGAGCCCGGCGACGATCGCCAGCATGACCGCCTGGGCCATCGGCTGGAACAGCTTCCCCTCCACCCCGCCCAGGCTCAGCACCGGCACATAGACGAGCGCGATGATGGCGATGCCGAAAAAGGTGGGCCGCGCCACGCTGCGTGCCGCCTCGGCGACGATCGCGCGGCGTTCTTCGATGTCGAGGTCGCCGCCCTTTTCCTGCCGCCGCACCGCCAGCAGCCGCAGCGCATTCTCGACCACGACGATCGCGCCGTCGACGATCAGCCCGAAGTCGAGCGCGCCGAGGCTCATCAGATTGCCCGACACGCCGATCGCATGCATGCCGGCGACGGTGACGAGGAAGGCGAGCGGGATGACGAGTGCGACGATCAGCGCCGCGCGCCAATTGCCCATCACCACCAGCAGCACCAGCGCAACCAGCAGCGCGCCTTCGCCGAGGTTGCGCTCTACCGTCGCGATCGTGCGGTCGACCAGATCGGCGCGGCTATATTGCCGGTCGATCGTCATGCCCTTGGGCAGTGCCTCCCGGATCGCGGGCAGCGCGGCCTCGATCCGCAGCGCAACCTGACGGCTGTTTTGCCCGACCAGCATCATCGCGGTGCCGAGCACCGTCTCGCGCCCGTTCTGCGTCGCGGCCCCCTGGCGCGGACCATGGCTGGTGACGACGGTGGCGAGGTCGCGGACCTGCAACGGCACCACGCCGGCGGCAAACTTGACCGGGATCGCGCCGATCTGCTCGGCGGTCATTACCCGCGCATCGGTGCGAACGGCAAAGCGTTCGGCCCCACGCGCGATAATGCCACCACCTGCATTCTCGACATTGCCCGCCACCGCCTGCGCCAGCTCGGCGGCGGTGATTCCGTGCGCGGTCAGCCTGGCCGGATCCGGCTGGACGACATATTGCTCCTCCAGTCCCCCATTCGAGTTGACGTCGGCGACGCCGGCCACCGCGCGCAGCATTGGCCGCACGGTATATTCCTGCGCCTCGTAGAGCTCCATCAACTGGCGCTCGGCCGACATGCCCGGCGGCGGCTGGCGCCATTCGAGCGTGTAGTAATAGATCTCGCCGAGGCCGGTGGTGATCGGCGCCAGCTGCGGGGTGCTGCCCGCCGGCAGCTGGTCGCGCACCGCATTGAGCCGCTCGGTGACGAGCTGGCGCGCCTTCAGCTGGTCCGTCCCGTCCTTGTAGAGCAGCGTGACCTGGCTCAGCCCGGTCTTGGTGAGCGAGCGGGTCTGGTCGAGCCCCGGCTGGCCGCCCATCGCCCGCTCGATCGGCAGCGTCACCAGCCGCTCGATCTCCTCGGGTGCGAGCGCGGCGACGGGCGTGTTGATCTGCACCTGCACGCCGGTGATGTCCGGGATGGCATCGATCTGCAGGCTGAAATAAGACCAGAGCCCGACAGCTGCGACGACCGCGCTGACCGCCGCGACGGCGAGCCGGTGATGGGTTACCCAGTGGAGCCAGCGCTGCATGGTGTCAGCGCGCCAGCGGATTGCCGCCGTTCAAGGCGCGCAGTTGGAGCAGCGCCTCGATCGCATCACGGCGGGTGTCGAGGATCGCGCTGGTCGCTTCCAGATAGGCCTGCTGCATCTGGGTATAGGTGGTCAGCGGAATCGCCCCCAGCCGGTAGTTGCGATCTGCCTCCGCCGCCGCGGCGGCAAAGTGCTGCGCCGACGCGCCCTCCCATTTCGCCAGCGCCTCGCGCTTGGCCTGATATTGCGCGGCCTGATCGAACACCTCGCGGGCGATGCGGCGCTCGGCGGCGATCAACGCAGCGTTCGCCTGTGCCTGCCGCCCCTGCTCGGCGGCGACATCGCCGGCCTGGCGATTCCACAGGGGAATACTGGTGGTGAGGCGGACGCCGACATTGGTCTCGCGAATGTCCGATCGCGCGCGATCATAATAGGGGCCGACGCTCACCACCGGAATGCGTGCCTTCCGCGCCAGATCGACGCGCAGCCCCTGCTGCTCGAACTGCGCCCGCAGTGCCTGCAACTCGAAATTATTGGCGCTGGCCTTGCTGACGAGCGCCCCATCGGGCGGCAGATCGGGCAGGCTCATGTCCGGCCGGACGATGCGAACGCGCGCGGCAAAGGGCGCGCCGCGCAGCTGGTTGAGCTCGTACAGGATCGCATTCGCCTCGGCATCCGCCGCCGCGGCGCTGCGCTCGGCACTGATCGCGCTGGCCTGAAGCGCGGTCGCCTCCAGCTGCGGCGAGGGGCCGGCGGGATCGCGCGCGACGATCACCTGCGCCAGCGTCCGCATCCGGTTGGCAACCGCGCGCGCCGCCCCCGCCTTCTCGTCCGCCGCGAACAGCCGGTAGCCGAGCGAACGCGCCCGCGCCGCGAGCGTCGCCTCGAACTGCTGCAGGCCAATCCGCGCCAGTGCCACCTGGCGGTCGGCGATCGCCCGCCGGAGCGCAACGCGTCCGCCGAATTCGATCGGCTGGGTAACCGATACGGCATAGGTCATCCCCTCGCCGTTCAGCGCCCCGGTATTGACGTCGGTCGCGCGGCGCTGACCGAATTCCACCGTCGCTTCGGGATCCGCCCAGCGCCCGGCGGCTTCGCGCACCACGCCCGCGGCGTCGATCTGCTGCTGGTAGAATTGCCGTTCGGGATTGTTGGCCACCACGTCGCGCGCGAGCGCATCGAGCGACACGGCCGGACCGCTTTGCGCCAGCGCGGGCGTTGCGAGCCCCATCCCCAAGGCAGCCATCAGCATCCGCATCGTTCGTCTCCGATCCATCCGCGCGCCCCCTACCGGCGCCGCTTCAGGGGCGTCGACTAAAACCGCGTTCAGACTCTGAACCGCAATTCAGTTGACGGCGCGCCGCTCGCGGCGAAACACCGCAACCGTGACGCAGATCCTGCTCCTCGAAGACGATCCCGGCACCGCCGACGAGATCCGGCTGGAGCTGGCCGCCGCCGGCCACGGCGTGCACCACCGCGCCACGCTGGCGGCGGCCGCCGAAGCGGTGCGCGCCGGCGGCATCGACCTGCTGATCGTCGATCGCCAATTGCCGGATGGCGAGGGGCTGGACCTGATCGCCGCCCTGCGCGCCGACGGTTTCCGCACCCCGGCGCTGGTGCTGAGCGCGCTTGGCAGCCTCGACGATCGTGTCCGCGGCCTGCGCGCGGGCGGCGACGACTATCTCCCCAAACCGTTCGCGCTGGTCGAGCTGCTCGCCCGGGTGGAGGCGCTGCTCCGCCGCCCCGACGAACGCCGCGACACCCGGCTGATCGTCGGCCCGCTCGATCTCGATCTGCTTGAGGGCAAGGCCAGCCGCGCCGGCCGCCCGCTCGACCTGCTGCCGCGCGAGCTCAAGCTGCTCGACTATCTGGTGCGCCGTCCCGGCCGCATCGTCACCCGATCGATGCTGCTCCAGGATGTGTGGGGCTATAGCTTCGAGCCCAACAGCAACGTCGTCGACGTGCATATCGGCCGCCTGCGCCGCAAGGTGGATGGCGAGGGCGAACTGCAGCTGATCCGCAACGTGCGGGGACAAGGCTATGTTTTCGATGTTCCGGCCTGACCCGCGCACCCGCGCGACCTGGCGCTGGGGCGGCGCGCTTGCGGCGATCCTGATCCTCCAGTCGCTGGTGCTGGCCGCGATCTTCTGGGTCACCGCCAACGGCAATCACCGTCGCGCCATCGAGCACACGCTGCTCGACGATTGCAGCTTCTTCGCGCTGACGCCGCCAGCCGAGCGGGCCGAGGAACTGCGCGAGCGGCTGGCCCGCGACATCCACCGCGAGCGCTTCCTTGCGCTGTTCGATGCGCACGGACGGCGCATCGCCGGCAATGTCGCGACGATGCCGGTGTTGCCGGCCGGCACCGGCGCCTCGATCGTCGCCCCCGTGGCCCCTACCGAGCTCCCCGGCAAGACCAGCGACGTTGCCCGGCTGACGCTCTGCCCGCTGTCCGACGGCACCAGGCTGCTGAGCGGCATGGACCTGGACGATACCGAGGAAGCGCTGCGGCTGACCTGGCAATCGCTGCTGTTCGGCCTGCTCCCCGGGCTGGTGCTCGCGCTCGGCGTCGGCCTCGTCGCCGGGCGCCGCGCCGCGCGGCAGGTGGATACGATGCGACTGCTTACCGAACGGATCGTCTCGGGCGATCTCGCCCAGCGGCTGCCCGTGCCGGCCCGGCCCGACAGCTTCGGGCTGCTCTGCGCGCACATCAATACGATGCTCGATCGGCTGCAGATGCTGGTGGCCGATGTGCGCGGCATCGGCGACGACATCGCGCATCAGCTGCGTACCCCACTCACCCGCCTGCGCGCCGGACTGGAGCGCGGCCTGCGCGAAGCCCAGGACCGCGCGGGCTTCGAACGGGTGATTGACCGCAGCCTGGCGGAGATCGACGGCCTGCTAGGCATCGTCGCCGCGCTGCTGCGCCTGCGCGAGCTGGAAGACGGCGCCCGCCGCAGCCGCTTCGCGCCCGTCGACCTGACCCGCCTGGTGGAGGATGCCTGCGAGCTGCACCGCCCGGTCGCCGAGGATCGCGGGATTCACCTGCATTGCAATTGCGTGCCGGTGCCGCCGATCGATGGCGATGCCAGCCTGCTGATCGAGGCCGTCGCCAACCTGATCGACAATGCGATGAAGTTCGGCCCGCCCGGCGGCACGGTAACGGTTCGGCTGCTGCTCGATGCCGGCATGCCGGTGATCGCGATCGCAGACCAGGGCGACGGCGTGCCCCCGGCAGAGCGGTCGCTGGTCACCCAGCGTTTCTATCGCGTGCGTATCGAGGGAAGCGGCGCCGGGCTCGGCCTTGCGCTGGTAAAGGCGATCGTCGACCTGCATGGCTTCGCGCTCGGATTTGCGCCGCAGGGGAGCGCCGTGACGATCCGCTGCGGCCGAACCGGCTACTAGCGCCGGGCGCACCGATACCGTCGATCATCCTGCACCATCTGGTGACGGACGGGCGCACTTCGGACGTGGCACTTGGTGAGCGCGTACATCTTTCCAGCACCGCAACCGCGCGCCGCCGCAAGATCCTGGAATAGCGCGGCGTGTTCCGCGGCTATACCGCCGACGTCAACATGTCGGCGCTCGGCTATGGCATCGACGTGCTCGTGTCGATCGAGCTGAGTTCGCAGGCGGAACAGGCGCTGAACGAGTTCGAAGCGGTGGTGGTGCGCTGCCCCTCGATGTCTTTCTGCAGCGCCATGTCGACCCGCTGACCGGGGAGGCCCAGCGCGAGGGCGGCGACATCGTCGTCACCGGCTCGCGCATCGAGCGCGACGGCTATAGCGCTCCCACGCCGGTGAGCGTGATCAGCAGCAAGGAGATCCAGACCGTGGCACCGGCGAACATCGCCGATCTGGCCAACACCCTGCCGGCGGTGCGCGGCAGCTCGACCGCGGCCAATTCCAACGGCTCGCTGAGCAACGGGCTGGCGGGCATCGCCTCGGTCAACCTGCGTTCGCTGGGATCGAGCCGCACGCTGGTGCTGTTCGACGGGCAACGCTCAGTACCCTCGGCGACGAGCGGCGTGGTCGACGTCAACACCTTCCCCCAGGCGCTGATCAAGCGCGTCGAGGTAGTGACCGGCGGCGCCTCCTCGGCCTATGGCTCGGACGCCGGCCCGACCGGTTCGTTCGATCCGGCATCCCCGAGGGATGCCGGATCGACATATCGTCAGGGCCGGACCTGCAGGTCGACATGGATGCGGATGGCGTCGTGCCGCCAATATTCGCGGTCATATTCGACCACCGCGCCATTGGCGGCGAAGCTGGTCCGCACCACCAGCAGGCCGGGCGTACCGGTCTTCACCCCCAGCTTGGACGCGACCTCGGCGGTGAGCGCGCAGGGCCGCATGTCGACGCGGTTGCGCTCGGCCTTCAGCCCATATTGGGTGGTGAGGATCTGGGTCAGCGAGCCGTTGAGATCATGCTCCCCCAGCCCCGGCGCCAGCGCGGGATCGACGATGATGCGCTCGATCAGTACCGCCCGCCCGTCGATCGAGCGACGGCGCGTCAGCAGATGCATCGGCGTGCCCGGCGCGCGGCGGAAGATGTCCGCCACCGCCGAGGGCGCGGCGATGCTCTCCAGCGCCAGCGTCTCCGTCGCCGGCACGCGCTGCTGCTCGACGACATAGGTCATGAAGCCGGCCCAGCGGGTGGGATCATAGGTCACCGGCGGCGGCGAGACGTACCAGCCGCTGCGATCGCGACGATAGATCAGCCCTTCGGCCTCGAGCTGGAACAGCGCTTCGCGGATCGTGCCACGCGCGGTGCCGGTATCGGTCTGCAACTGGCGCTCGGAAGGCAGCCGCGCGCCCGGGGCGAGCTTGCCCAGATCGATTGCATTGGCGATCTGGTCGCGCAGCGCGAGATATTGCGGGCGATCCTCGGCGCCGCGCGCCGGGCTCAGCAGCGAAATTCCAGACGGCATCGAAGGCCCATGCCCTTTGCAACAGCGATGCCGCCGCTTGGCAGCGCGGGCGCTGCGCCGTCAAGCCGCACCACGCGTAAAAAAGGGGGACGACGCCGCGGCGCCGCCCCCCAGGCCCCCCCTCGGGCAGGCGATCAGAAGTTGACGTTGGTGCGCAGGATGAAGGTACGGCCCGGCTCCATATAGTCCTTCTGGTAGCTCGGATTGTCGCCCTTGGTCGTGTAGTAGCGCCAGTCGTTCAGCAGGTTCGCCACGTCGAAATCGACCGCGATCCTGCGGGTGATGTTGTAGCGCGAGTGGAAGTCGACACTGCGATTGTGCTGCACCCACTTGTCGACGGCGTTGTCGCGCAGATCCTCGATATACTTGCCCCGATAATTGTACGACAGCTTCATCTCGATGCCGTACTTCTGGTAGGTGATCGCCGCGTTGTAGAGCAGGTGCGGCGTGTTGACGAACCGCATCTTAGCCCCGTTACGATAAGGCTGGCCGCTGTCCGCCGCGCTGTGCTGCACGGTGAGGTTGCCCTCCAGGCCAAAACCGTCGAACGGCGCAGCAAGGCCCTGCAACTGCTTGATGACGCCCAGTTCGACGCCATAGACCTCGGCGGTCTTGCCGTTCTCCGGCTGGGTGATCTCGATCGTGCCGGTGCGCGTGTCGGCGTTGATCTGGTTGCCGTTGGTGAAGATGAAGTTCGAGATGTGCTTGTAATAGCCGGCGAGCGACAGCTGGCTCGACGCATCCGGATACCATTCGAGCGAGACGTCGGCATTGGTCGATTTCGCCGGCTTCAGGTCCGGGTTGCCGCGGCTGATCGAGAGGATCTGCTTGGTCACCGGATCGCGGCCGATCGACTGGCCGCTCGAGAGATAACCATATTCGGGCGGCGAATAGCCGGTCCACAACGCCGCGCGATAGACATGCTTGGCATCCGGCCGCCAGTTCGCGGTCACGCTCGGCAGGAACACGGTGTAGCTGCGCGTGGTGCTGTCGAAGCCGCTGTTGCTGCCGTCGTCGGACCAGAAACGGTTATAGGTCTCGCGATGCTCCACCCGCGCACCGGTGATCACGGTGAGGTCGCCGGTCTTGAAGTTGGCGAGCGCATAGCCGGAGGTGATCGTCTCGCGGCCGTTGCGATCGTCGCGCAGCAGATCGGTGCCGCTGGCGACATTGCCCGGCTGGGCCTTGATCGCGGCGTCGATCGCCCGCACCACGGCGTCGCGGCCCATCACCGCGCCATAATAATATTCGCCGCCCAGGATGCTGTTGACCGTCTTCTGGATCAGCCCCGAGGCCGCCAGCGACTTGCCGTCGAGCGGGGTGCCGCTGAAATCGCCGTTCCATACCGGCGTCGAGTCATAGCGGCGGCTGGAGCGGAGCCACTTGGCGCCGACCTGCACGTGATCGAGCACGCCGCCGACATCGTAGCGCGCGTCGAGCTTGGCGGCCCAGCGATCGTCGGTCTGCTTCCAGCGATCGAGGCTGGCGCCGTCGAGCGGCAGCAGCGAGGGATCGCGCTCCACATTGGCGGCGAAGGCCGGCAGGCTGGCGTGCGGGAAGCGCGGATCGCGCGAAACCCAGTCGATACCAGTGGCGTTGAACGGATAGCTGCAGACGTCGCAATTGTAGCTGACGCTGTAATGGTCCGGCGATTCCTGGCTGCCGGTGCTGTAGCTGAGATCATAATTCAGCTTCAGCCTGTTGAGGCTGCTGCTGCCGCCGATCTGCACGGTCGCGAGATACTGGGTATTGTCCTGCGTCTCGAACGTCCGCGCGAACTGGAACACCTTGGGGTTCCACACGCCCGATCGGCCGTTGAGCGACCAATATTGCTTCGAGTTGCGGTCCGCATCGGTGATCCGGCCGTCACCGTCGACGTCGACGATCTGGGCCGGCGTATAGCCATAGATGTTGCCCAGCTTGGGATCGGTGCCGATGATCATGTCCTGCGGCTGGCGCAGGCTGGTATCCTCGGGGTTGACCTGGGTCAGCCGCTTGCTCTTGCGGTTGCGATAATCGGTATAGTCGTTCGTGCCGGTCTTCTCGGCATGCGAATATTGGCCCCGCAGATAAAGCTGGGTGTTGTCGCCATGCCAGTCGAGCGAGGCATTGCCACCCCAGCGGATCTGCTGGAACCGGCGATAGTCGAGGTCGATGCCCGGCAGGTGCATGTTGGTCTGCGAGATCGTCTCGGTCGAGTTCTTGCGCCAGACATAGGGCTCCCACTCGCCGTCATTCTCGGTTTCCTGGCTGTTGCCATGGGTGACGCCGTAATTGCCCGAGACGAAGATGCCGAAGCGATCATCGGCGAAGCGGCGACCATAATCGAGCTGACCCTGATAGAGCGCGGCATTCTCACCCGAATTGCGGGCATAGCTGTTGAAGCCGCCGCTCAGCCAGGCGCGCAGCACCTGGTTGTTCTTGAAATCGAACGCGGTGGGCGTGCGGAAATTGATCGAGCCGCCGATCGCGTCGCCGTCCTGATCGGGGGTCAGCGTCTTGGTGACGCGGATCTCGGCGAGGCCGTTGGGCGGCAGCAGGTTGAGCGAAACGTCGCGGCTGCCGCTGTCGGTCTGCGCGACGCGGACGCCGTTGATCGACACGGCGTTATAGGTGCCCGAAAGGCCGCGGATCGTGACATACTGGCCTTCGCCGGTCTCCTGGTTGACGATCACGCTGAGGCCGGGAACGCGGGCGAGCGCGTCGGCCACGGTGGCGTCGGGGATCTTGCCGAGATCGTCGGCGCTGATCACTTCTACGACCGAAGTCGCGGTGCGCTTGGCGGCAATCGCCGCCTGGGTGCTGAGCAACTGGCCGTTGACGACGATCTCGGACTCGCCGTCCTGCTGCTGCGCCCAGGCAGCGGCGGGCGTCAGCGCCGCCATCATGGTGGTGGCGAGCACGAGCCTGCGAATGCGCTGCACGCGAATGGAATGCTGCATGGTTTCCCCCTCGTCGTTGCCGACGATCCCTGACTGCGTCGCCGTTCAAGCCGAGCGGGCGCACGCCTCCACGCCCCCCCGGCACAGCAGCCCGGGCGGCAGCGGATAGGACATGCGCTCTACTGGCACGAACCGGGCTGGCGACATCTCCCGGCGGCAACTGGTCTACACCAGATTCGCATGACGCACAGGTTACAGCGCGAGGGAAAAAGCGACCTTCCGGCACAACTCTTTGATCCAGGACAATGTTTTTCGTTTAGTCGGGCAGGCCCGCAGCGGCCACGGGCGCGGCCAGCGATTCCAGCAGCGGGCGGTACGACTCGAGCGGCGCCACCGGGCAGCCAACGCGCTTGCCCCAGTCGTCGAACTTACGCAGCAGCAGCGCTTCCTTGCAGAATGCCTCGCCTTCGAAGGCCGCGACCTCGTCGGGGTCCATCGCACCGCCCTGCACCTTGAGGCTCAGCAAGGACGCGGCACTCAGGCCCGAGACATAGCGCGAATCGACCGCGCAGAGATAGCGCTTAGCGGCGACGTGCAATCGCACCGGCTCGGTCACTTCGGGCGGAAAAGCCCGGGAAAGCGCGGCTGCGCCGGTATCCTCGTGGCGCGCGTCCGTACCTTCCAACTCAATCGCATTGCCATCCGGATCGAGCATCCGGCCGATATCATGGAGCAGTGCCGCCGCCACCATCGTCTCGGCGCAGCCCTGCTCGCTGGCGAGCTGCGCGCATTGCAACGCATGCTGAAGCTGCGAGACATTCTCGCCATAATGCGCATCGCCATGGCGGGCGAAGGCCTCGAAAATCTGCACGATCACCGGATTCGAACGCGACATGAAGGCTCCTTCTCGGCAGGGCGCGTCCCCGCCTGTCGTCAAACTGTAGCGATATTGGACTATACCAATTCAAGTAGCTTGGTTCGGGGAGGAAGGGAACCATGAATTCGGCCAACCGTCGCGATCTGCTGAAATGGGGTGGTGCCAGCGGACTTGCAGCACTTTGGCCGGGACTGATCGATCGCGCGCTGGCGATCCCCGCCGCGCGCCGCACCGGCACGATCCGCGACGTCCGCCACATCGTCGTGCACATGCAGGAGAACCGGTCGTTCGACCATTATCTCGGCATGCTCAACGGCGTGCGCGGCTTTGGCGACCCGCGGCCGCTGCGCCTTGCCGGTGGCAGCAGCGTATGGGCGCAGCCTTCGGCCGAGCATCCCGACGGCCATGTCCTTCCCTATCACGGCGATTCGCACACCAGCCGCTCGTTCAAGGTCGATGGCGCCGACCAGTCGCACGTCGAGAACATGCACATCTTCAACCGCGGCCGTTATGATCGCTGGGGCCATACCGGCGAACTGCACAACCGCCTGCTCCATTACGGCCCGGGCGACCTGCCCTTCTATTACGCGCTGGCCGACGCCTTCACCGTCTGCGACGCCTATCACTGCTCGACGATGACGCAGACCTATCCCAACCGCCTGCACCTGTTCAGCGGCTGCAACGGCGGCGGCACGGTCGGCGGCGATCCGCAGATGCACAATTACGGCGAGGACGAGACCCCCAGCGCAGACATGGCGCAGGATCAGCAGCTCCGCCCCGACGCCTATCGCTGGACCACCTATGCCGAGCGACTGCAGGCAGCCGGCGTCAGCTGGAAGGTCTATCAGGAATACGACAATTTCGGCGACAACCTGCTCTCGATCTTCCCGCCGTTCCGCCCCTGCGCGAAGGATTCGCCGCTCTACCAGCGCGGTCGCGCCTGGGTGAGCGAGCACAAGAAGGGGCCGGACCGTACCCGCTCCGACGGCGAGCAGTTGGTCGAGGCATTCCGCCGCGATATCGCCGCCGGCACGCTGCCACAGGTTTCATGGATCGTCACCGCGGCCGATCTGTCCGAGCATCCGACCGCCGAGCCTGCGAAGGGCGAGCACGTCACCGCCAAGCTGATCGAGGCGCTGGTCGATCATCCGGAGGTGTTCGCCAGCACCGTCTTCATCCTCAACTATGACGAGGCCGGCGGCTTCTTCGACCATATGCCGCCGCCAGTCCCACCGGTCGGGCGCTATCGCGGCCATTCGACGGTACCGATTGACGGCGAGACCAAGGACTATGCCGGCACCAGCCAGGCCGGTGGCGACGCGCATCCGATCGGCCTCGGCATCCGCACGCCGGCGATCCTGGTGTCGCCGTGGAGCCGCGGCGGCCAGGTCAATTCGCAGCTGTTCGATCACACTTCGGTACTGCAGTTCATGGAGCGCTGCTTCGGCGTCGCCGAGCCGAACATCAGCAGCTGGCGCCGTTCGGTGTGCGGCGACCTGACCAGCGCCTTCGATTTCGCCCAGCCGGATACCGGCGCGCACACGCTGACGCTGCCGGCAACCGACGATTTCCGCGAGCGGGTCGCGCGCTCGCACGCCGGGGTGGCGAATGCCATTCCGGCCGTCCAGCAGCCGACCGCGCAGATGCCAGGCCAGCGCCCGCACTGCCCGCTGCCCTATGCGGTCGATCTGGTCGCCAGCGTCACGCCGGAGGGCAGGTTGCGGCTCGAATTCGTCAACCAGGGCAAGGTCGGCGCGACCTTCACGGTGCACGCGCATCACGACGATGCCGAGCCCTGGCATTTCACCATCGGCGCCGGCGACCGGCACGCGCAGGCGGACTGGCAGGTCGACCGTGCGCATGACCTGATCGTGCGCGGCCCCAACGGCTTCTGGCGGCAGTTCGCGGGCGTGCAGGCACCGCTGCTCGACGTCGCGCTGGTCCAGCTGCCGGCGCGCGGCGCGGCCGAGCTGGTCCTGCGCAACCGGGGGACCCAGCCGGCGCAGCTCAGCATCGCGATGGATCCACGCTATCCGGTCGCCGGCGAACGCCACCGCATGGTGACACTGGTGCCGGGCGAGACACTGCGCGACGCCTGGCCGCTCGCCGCGTCGGACCATTGGTACGATCTCAGCGTGCGCAGCGCGGGTGACGCCGCCTTTCTCCGCCGCTTCGCCGGCAAGATCGAGACCGGGCGGCGCGGCCGCACCGATCCGGGCATCGGCGCGATGCAGGTGACCGCCTGATGTCGGCTACGCCCACGCGCCACGACTGCATCATCGTCGGCGCCGGGATCGTCGGCCTCGCCCATGCGCTCGCCGCCGCCCGGCGCGGTCGCCGAGTGCTGGTGCTCGACCGCGATGCCGCCGCCAACGGCGCATCGATCCGCAATTTCGGCTTCGTCACGGTCACGGGCCAAGAAGCGGGCACGGTGTGGCAGCTCGCGCGGCGCAGCGCGGCGATCTGGGCCGAGGTGGCGCCGCTCGCCGGCATTCCGATCGTCCAGCGCGGCCTGCTGCTCGCCGCCCATCGGCCGGAAGCCGAAGCGGTGCTCGACGCCTTTGCCGAAACCGAGATGGGGCGTGACTGCCATCGCCTTCCCGCTGACGAACTTGCCCGCGACTGGCCCATGCTGGTGCCGCCACGCGCCGCACTGTGGAGCCCGCACGACCTGCGGGTCGAGTCTGCGGAGGCGATCCCCCGCCTCGCCGGCTGGCTGGCAGCAGCGCACGGCGTCACCTTCCAATACGGCACGGCGGTGCACGCGGTCGCGCAGGGCCGCATCGAGACCAACCACGGCACGCTGTTCGCCGACCAGATCATCGTCTGCCCCGGCGACGACTGGTCGACGCTGTTCCCCGACCTCTACGCCGAGGCGGGCATCACTCGCTGCAAGCTGCAGATGCTGCGGCTGGCCGCGCCGGCATGGCGCCTGCCTTCGCCGGTGATGGGCGATCTCAGCATGGTCCGCTATCTGGGCTATGCCGCGCTGCCGCAAGCCGCGGCGTTGCGGGCGCGGCTCGAGGGCGAACCGGCCGCGGCAGCCGCACTCGCCGACGGCATCCACCTGATCGCGGTGCAGAGCGCCGATGGCAGCCTCGTCGTCGGCGACAGCCACCACTATGCGCCGACCCCCGACCCCTTCGCCTCCGATGCCATCGACGCCCGGATCCTCGCCGCCTATGCCGAACTGCTAGGGGCCCCGCCACGGGTGCAGGCGCGCTGGACCGGCACCTATGCCTCGGCGGCCGGCCACAGCATCGTCCGCAGCCCCGCACCCGACGTGCGGCTGGTGGTGGTGACCAGCGGCACTGGCGCATCGACCAGCTTCGCGCTGGCCGAGCACGTACTAACCGAACTGATGGGAGAGACTGCATGACGCACCCGCTCAAGGCCGTGGTGTTCGACTGGGCGGGCACGATGATCGACTTCGGCAGCCGCGCGCCGGTCGTCGCGCTGTGCCGCGCCTTTGCCGCCGAGGGCATCCCGATCGAGGAGGCCGAAGCTCGCGCCGACATGGGGATGGCCAAGCGCGATCACATCCGCGCGCTGCTCGCCCAGCCGCGCGTCGCCCGCGCCTGGGCCGCACGCCATGGCGATGCGCCCGCGGAGGCGGACGGCGATCGCATCTTCGCCGCGATCGAGCCGATGATGCGCGAAGCCGCGCGCGACTGCGCCGAGCTGATCCCGGGCGCGGCACGGGTCGCACAATGGCTGCAGGCGGCCGGTGTCCCGGTCGGCTCCTGCACCGGCTATACCCGAACGATGATGGCCGAGATCCTGCCGCGCGCTGCCGAGCAGGGCTATCGGCCCGACATGCTGGTCTGCGCGGGTGAGACGGCGATGGGCCGCCCGTCGCCGCTGATGCTGTGGAAGAACTTGGTCGAACTGGGCGCATGGCCGGCCGAAGCCTGTGTGAAGGTCGACGATGCCGCGGTCGGCATCGCCGAAGGCCGCGCCGCGGGGGTGTGGACGATCGGGGTTGCCGCCAGCGGCAACAGCGTCGGCCTGTCGGCCGCAGCGTTCGCGGCCCTGCCCGCCGCCGAACGCGACGCCTTGCTGGCGACCGCGCGCGCAGCCCTCACCGCCGCTGGCGCGCATCTCGTGATCGATACCGTAGCCGATCTGCCGGCGGCGCTCCGGCGGTTTCCGATCACCGTTCCACCGGGAGCCTGAACCCGGCCCTCGCCGGCGAAAGCAAGGCGGCTAGGCCCTTTGCCGCGACAGGGGCGCCGGCAATTGCCCAGCGTCGCCCGATCCGGCCACCCCCGCCAGCACTGCTCAAGCGCGGCACGCGCGCGTTCAAGCCATCCTGGCTCTTCGTGGGCGGTCCGCGCTGATGGCGACGATGGCTGTCTGGGCTGCGGCCAGCGATCGCCTGCGGCAGCACCCCATGCAAAAAGGGCGGCACCGTTGCCGGTACCGCCCTTTCTGAACAATAGGTTCGACGCGCTGTTAGGCGACGGCGACCTTCTTGCTGGTGCGACGACGACGCAGAGCAGCGCCGGCCATGCCAGCACCCGCGATCATCATGCCCCAGGTCGCCGGCTCCGGCACCGCGCTCTTCGAGTCGAGCGTGAAGCTGCCCGAGATCGCCGCGCCTGCACCACCCGTCTGGGTGTAGCCGAACGTCACGGTCGACTTGCTCGGGGTGGTGAAGCCCGCGATCGTCGAGGTGAAGAGGCCCGACGCGATGAAGTTCACGGCGTTGGTCGGGGTGGTCACCGAGATGACCTTGCCCGCGAACGAACCGAAGCCGGTGGTGATCGAAACGAGCGAACCGGCCGACGCGGTGACCGGATTCAGCGAGATCAGGCCGCCCTGACCAACGAAACCGCCGCTGGTGCTCGAGACGACACCGCCGAAGGCATCGAAGGTGCTGCCGGCGGCGATCGGCTGCGCCGAGCTGGTGACGTTCAGCAGGGCGCCAGAGAAGCTGCCGATGATGCTGGCTGCCGAAGCAGCCTGAGGAGCTGCAACCGCGGCGGTCGCGGCAGCAAGCAGGGTGAGAACACGAGTGCGCATAAAACCCCCAAACATGGTTGAGATCCGGTTAACCCGGCATCGATCTACTCTACCCAAATGCTCGATGAGTCAATTGCAATTGAAAGCATCAATAAGAGTAAAACTGGGACAACATCCATATCGTTATGCTAGCGGGATTTTTTGCCAGAAAAGTCATTTTTATAGCCATTTTCAATGCCTTACAGCTAATCAGCACCCCTCAGTAAATAACCTTCATATTCTTGCATATATTATGATTGATTTCCCTTTTTACTTGAATGAATACAATTCATCGACCCGTTGATCTACAATACAGCAACATAATCGCTTAGATTACCTCTTCATAATCCCAACGCAATTTACATATTAATAAATATTGATCGCGATTTTATATTACGTTATACTTAATCACCTATTATAATGTCCAGCAATCTTCCGATAAGTATCACTTATACCTAGATGATGTAGAGAAATAATTCGCATATTCATCGATAATTGCGCTTATTATTATCGTACACCATGCCGGGAGCAGGCGGGTCTATCGACTTTTTTCTAAGGAATTTTGACCGTGCTTCTGTTCGCAACTGCACAATGCGCGAACTTCGAAAGAAGTGAGGGAAACAGTAAAGCTACTCCAATTTCGACTCATCATAGCTTCTGGCATCGCGAAAAATGCGCTTGTCGGGCTTCAGCAACGGAAGATGTGTCAAAATTGGAGACAGCAGCGTAAAATAAAGTCTGCCGCCGTGCACGGTGGAGGTTTGGCGGGAACAAACGTTTGAGGGGCCTCGCCAAGCAGCTAAGCCACGGAACCGACTGTCATCCTTGCACGTTTGTGGTTCGCGCCGCGGCGTGTCTCGCGGATTGCGCCATCTTAACACAATCCACTGCCTGACTCGGCCGCCCAGCCGCCAGCTGCTTGGTCGCGGCACGCGATCGCGGAAGGTGGGTTGCTACCGGGCGATTCATGCGCCGGAGCGGATTACCCTGGCAGCACCGCGTGGTGCCCTTGCGTCGTCGCGCCTCGTCCACGCCGAAGCGACGCTAGCCCGCGCACCATGACAGCCGAAAGAAAAAGGGGCCGGAACTTTCGTTCCGGCCCCTCGGGATCATTCGGCGTCGGCCTTTTTCTTGGCCGGTGCCTTTTTCGGCTTCGGCGCAGCTTCGTCGCCCTCGCCTTCGGCTGCCTTGGCTGCCTTCTTCGCGGCCGGCTTCTTCACCGGCTCGGCATCGCCTTCGGCGGCCGGCTCGGCCTCTTCGGCCTTGGCCTTCTTGGCAGCCGGCTTCTTGGCGGGCTTCTCTTCGTCGCCAGCCTCGTCCGAAGCTTCGGCCTGCTTGGCCGCCTTCTTCTTCGGCTTGTGGTCGTCATGATCATGCACGTGCGTGCCCGAGGCGAAACCGTCCTCGCTCTCGATCGCGGCTTCCAGCTCGTCCTTGGTCACTTCGCGATCGGTGATCTCGGCCTTGCCGAACAGGAAGTCGACGACCTTGTCCTCGAACAGCGGCGCGCGCAGCTGGGCAGCCGCCATCGGCTCCTGCTGGACATACTGGATGAAGCGCTGGCGATCCTGCGGGCCGTACTGCTGCGCGGCCTGCGCAATCAGGCGGTTCATTTCCTGCGCGGTGACTTCGACACCGTTGGCGGTGCCGATCTCGCTGAGCAGCAGGCCCAGGCGCACGCGGCGCTCGGCGATCGCACGATATTCGTCGCGCTCGCCTTCCAGCTCGGCAAGCGCCGCCGCCGGATCTTCCTCATGCTCGGTCTCGTGGACAAGCTGGTGCCAGATCTGGTCGAACTCGGCTTCCACCATCGACGGCGGGACCGGGAAGTCATGGCCGGCGGCGAGCTGGTCGAGCAGCTTGCGCTTCATGTGGGTGCGGGTCAGGCCATTGAGCTGCTGCTCGATCTGGCCCTTCAGCAGGCCGGTCAGCTGCTCCAGGTCCTGGAGGCCGAACGCCTTGGCCATGTCGTCGTCGATCTTGGTCTCGCCGGCGGTCTGCACCGCGGTGATCTTGACGTCGAAGGTCGCGGCCTTGCCGGCCAGATCCTTGGCGCCGTAATCTTCCGGGAAGGTGACGTTGAGCTGCTTCTCGTCGCCGACCTTCACGCCTTCGAGCTGCTCCTCGAAGCCCGGGATCAGGCGGCCCGAGCCGAGCTCGACGGCCATGCCCTCGCCGGTGCCGCCCTCGAAGGCGACGCCGTCGACCTTGCCGACGAAGTCCATGACGACCTGGTCACCCGTGGTCGCGGCATGGCCCTCGGCCGCATCGTCCCAGCGCTTCTGCTGGTCGGCGAGCTGCTTCAGCTGCTCCTGCACTTCCGAATCCTGCACCGGCACGGTCAGGCGCTCGAGCTTGAGGCCCTCGATCGACGGGGTCGGAACGTCCGGGAGCACTTCCAGCTCGACCTTCACTTCCGCGTCGCCGCCGGGGGCATAGTCGCCCTCGAGGCTGACCGACGGCTGCATCGCCGGGCGCAGCTTGTGATCGACGATCAGCTGCTGGATGCCGTCCTGGATCGAGCTGTTGAGCGCGTCCTGCGCCAGCGCCTCGCCGTGCATCTTGCGGACCAGGTTGACCGGCACCTTGCCGGGGCGGAAGCCGGGCATGCGAATCTGCGGCGCGACCCGCTTCACTTCGGCATCGACCTTCGAGTCGATTTCCTGGGCGGTGATCTTCAGCGTGAAGGCGCGCTTCAGGCCCTCGTTCAACGTCTCGACAGTCTGCATTCTCACGCTTTCTCAAAGGAATCGGAATTGCGGTGTACCACACATCAGCCGCGAGGACTGGTGCGGGCGAAGGGAGTCGAACCCCCACATCTTTCGATACTGGAACCTAAATCCAGCGCGTCTACCAGTTCCGCCACGCCCGCAGGGGACACCGCCGGTCGGCGGGCTCTATAGCAGTCATGGGGTCCGGGGCAAGCACGAAGCAACGATTGGGCGTCGCAAGGCGTTGGGGCTGCAACGAACAGGAGTTGTCCCATGCCGGTAGAGCCCCCCATCCAGCCGACCACGCCGCCGTCCGAAGCGCCGGCGCCCAACCCCGGCCAGCCCGGCGGTCCGCCGCCGGAGATCGATCCCCCCGGCCCCGATATCGACGTGCCGGCGCCCGAGACCACGCCGAGCATCGATCCGGGCATCACCCCCGGCCAGCCGGTCGCCTGAACCAGGAGAGCTCCCATGCCGAACATCACCAACGATAATGACGATCCCCGCTCCGACATCCAGCAGGCGGTGGAAGCGCGCTCGGACGCCGCCGATGCCGCGGGCAAGAAGGGTGTGCCGCTCACCAAGGCGGTGCCGCTGGGCGCCGGCGGCGAGAACGGCGCCGACGGGGTCGTGAAGAACCAGGACCTCAACCAGCAATAACTCCCTCCCCCAACCCTGCCATGGCAGCGGTGCCGCCGACCCGCGGCGCCGCTTCCGCATGCTGGAGATGCCCCCGCGATGATCGAATGCCACCTGCGCAAACTTCGGCTACGCGACGAGATCAGCGCTGCGGAAGAAGCGGCGCTCCGCGGCACGATCGTCGACATGGTGACGCATCCGGCCGGCCGCACCATCGTGCGCTCCGGGGAGGAGCTGAACTATTCGACGCTGGTGCTGGACGGGTTCATCGCCCGCTACAAGGATCTCAAGAATGGCACCCGGCAGATCACCCATGTGCACGTGCCGGGTGACTTCGCCGACCTCCACGGATTCACGCTGAAGCGGCTCGACCATTCGCTGCTTGCGCTCACGCCCTGCACCATCGCCCGCGCCGCCCACACCCGGCTGCGCGAGATCACCGAGACGCAGCCGCATCTCACGCGGGTGATGTGGTTCTCCACCAATGTCGACGCGGCGATTCACCGCGAGTGGGAAGTCTCGCTGGGCCGCCGCTCGGCGATCCAGCGCGCCGCGCACCTGTTCTGCGAGTTGCACGTCCGGCTGGGCGTGGTCGGCCATGCCGAGGCCGAGCGGTACCGCTTCCCGATCAGCCAGGCCGAGCTTGCCGAATGCCTGGGCCTCACCCCCGTGCATGTGAACCGCGTGCTGCGCGAGTTGCGCGAGCGTGGGTTGGTGGAGTTTCGCAACGGCCTGGTGGCGTTCCAGGACCTGCCCGGCCTCAAGCGACTCGCCGAGTTCGATCCGGGCTATCTCTACCTGGACCCCCACCCGCTCTGAGGCGGATCAGCCGGCGATACGGCGGGCTGATACGATCTTCACCGGCACCTCGGGGACTTCGCCCTTGAAGCTTCCCATGATGGTCTTGGTCGGCGAGGTGGGCGCGTCGAAGATCTTGAGCAGCACGTCCTTGCCCTCGACCACCCGGCCGAACGCCGCGTAGCCGAGATTGTCGCCGGGCTTGCTCGGATCCGCATCGAACGAGGGCTGATCGCCGACCATGATCGTGAACTCGCCCCGCGCGCTGCCCGGGGCGAGCCGCGGCAGCGACAGCGTGCCGGCAAGATGGTGGATGCCGGTCTCGCTGGTCGGCTCGTGCTTGATCGGCGGGTACATCTTCGCGGGCGCGTTCTGGATGCCGAACTGGACGAAGCCGAACTTCTCCGCCGGCTTGACCGTGCGGTAGAACACCACGCCGTCCAGCCGCTTCGCATCGACATAGCGCAGGAAGTTGCGCGCGGAGACCGGCGCCTTGTCGAGATAGACCTCGACCACCATTCGCCCGGCACTGGTCTCGATCGCCACCTTCGGATTGGCCACGGTGGCGGGCGGCGGGGTCTGCGCGGCCGCCGGAAGCGCCATCAACGCCATCGCAAGCCACGCCAACATCCTGATCATGCAACCATCTCCGCTGTTCATGCCACCATGCGAAGCGCCGCCTCGCTTGGCAAGCCGGCATCCCCCCGTCGCAGGCGCTAACCCCGCTCGCTAACCCCCGGCCACGTTGTTCCGAGCCCGCCGGCCGATCATGGAGCAGGCGACGTGGCGCACCAGATGGGGAAGGCGCGCAGAACGCACTCACCGCCTTCGCCAAGGAAATGCTACATGTTGAACAAGCTACTGCCCGTCGCAGCAGCGGCCGCCAGCCTCTGGATCGGGGCGGGAAGCGCGCTCGCGCAGACCGCTCCGTGCGAACTGCACCTCTGGCCAGCCGAGCGCATGAAGTCGGAAACGACCGGTCTCCTGTCCACCTTCGGCGGCGTGGGAGAAGAACTGATCGACCGGGCGGCGCATGCGAGCAAGGACGCCCACAACAGGGCGCACATGCGCAGCACGCTGGAGAGCCAGATCCAGCTGGACACGCTGCAATCGCTCGACCTGCCGACGCTGCTGTCGCTGCCGGCCGGCACGCAGATCATCCGCCACGACCAGCCGCTCGACCGCAAAACGATCACCAAGGTGATGACCCGCCGCAGCAAGTCCAAGGCCGCGTGCTATTCGGAACTGATCGTTGCCGAGATCGCATACCACAAGGGCACGATCGCCGGTCGCTCGCTCACCACGCTGTTCGCGTTCCGAGACTTCGGCAGCCAGGATCAGGTTCAGTTCGCGTACAAGGCGCGCGGAAAGCACCGCCTTGTGCTGTTCCCGCCGAAGAAGGGCGAAGACGCGCGCGCAGCGCTCGACGAGCTCCGGGGCGCGTTCCGGAAGGATCTCGAAAAGTTTTCGGGGAAAGAACAGAAGGCAGTCGCCAAGCACCGCCAACCGAAGCAGAAGTAACACGCGGCTTCACCCCGGCGGCGAAACGCCGCCGGGGCATCCCTTCCCTTCAGCTCAGTGCCTTCTTGAGCAGCTCGTTGACCACCGCCGGGTTGGCCTTGCCCGCCATCGCCTTCATCGTCTGGCCGACGAAGAAGCCGAACAGCGCTTCCTTGCCGCCGCGATACTGCTCCAGCTGGTTCGGGTTCTTGGCGAGAATCTCGGCGATCACCGCCTCGATCGCGCCGGTGTCGCTGGTCTGCTTCATGCCGCGCTCTTCGACGATCTTGCCCGGCGCATCGCCGGTCTCCAGCATGATCTCGAACACCTGCTTGCCCAGCGTGTTCGAAATGGTGCCGTCGGCGACCAGCGCGAGCAGCTCGGCGCCCTGTTCGGGGCTGACCGGGCTCTCGTCGATGCCCTTGCCGAGGCGGTTGAGCGCCCCGTACAGGTCCGAAAGCAGCCAGTTGGCCGCGGCGCGCGCGACTTCCTGCTCGCCCTTCTTCTGGATCCGCGCGCTCTCGGCGAGCAGTGCCTCGAACCAGCGCGCCGTCTCCGCTTCTGCGGTCAGCACCGCCGCGTTATAGGCAGTGAGGCCCAGCGACTCCTCGTAGCGGCGGCGCTTGGCGTCGGGCAGCTCGGGCAGGCTGGCGCGGCATTCCTCGAGGAAGGCGTCGTCCAGCTCCAGCGGCAGAAGGTCGGGATCGGGGAAGTAGCGATAGTCCTGCGCGTCTTCCTTCGAGCGCATCGAGCGAGTCTCGCCCTTGTCCGGGTCGAACAGGCGGGTTTCCTGGACGACGCGGCCGCCGCTCTCCAGCACCTCGACCTGGCGGCGCGCTTCATATTCGATCGCCTGCATCACGAAGCGAACCGAGTTGACGTTCTTGGTCTCGGTGCGCGTGCCCAGCGGATCACCCGGCTTGCGGACCGAGACGTTGACGTCGGCGCGCATCGACCCCTGGTCCATGTTGCCGTCGCAGCTGCCGACATAGCGCAGGATCGAGCGGAGCTTGGAGAGATACGCGCCCGCTTCCGCCGGCGACGTCATGTCCGGCTTGGACACGATCTCCATCAGCGCGACGCCCGCGCGGTTGAGGTCGACATAGGAGCGCGTCGGGTGCTGATCGTGCATCAGCTTGCCGGCATCCTGCTCGACATGGATGCGCTCGACGCCGATCGCCTTCACCTCGGCCTCGGGGTCCTTCTCGTCCAGGCTGATCGTGATCTGTCCCTCGCCCACCAGCGGGTGGAAGAGCTGGCTGATCTGATAGCCCTGGGGGTTGTCGGCGTAGAAATAGTTCTTGCGATCGAAGCGCGACCATTTGTTGATCACCGCGCCGATCGCCATGCCGCTGCGCACCGCCTGGCGGATGCATTCGCCGTTCAGCACCGGCAGCATGCCGGGCATGGCGGCATCGACCAGGCTGACCTGACTGTTCGGCTCGGCTCCGAATGCCGTCGCCGCGCCGGAGAACAGCTTGGCCTGCGACGTGATCTGCGCATGGACTTCGAGGCCGATCACGACCTCCCATTCGCCGGTGTCGCCCTGGATTCGGTAGCTCGATGCAGTCTTGGTCGCCATGTGCTCTTCACAAGGTAATGGGATATATGTGGGCAGCCTATCGCGCGTCGCGGCGCTCAGGTCCAGCGGGCAATTGGCAGCGAGCACGGACCCGCTCGGCCGTCGCTGGATCCAAGGGCTGTCCCGCCCCGGTTCAGCCTGCGCCGAACGGCCTGTTTGGCGAGTTTGTTCGGCATTGCACAACGTAGTGCGATCCACTACGCAGCCGGAGAATATCGCTTTTCTGGCATGCGAAGTATCGGGGGTAGCACCATGTCGCCGCAAGACACCACGGGCGCCGGACGGTTTTCTGGATTAAAAATCGCCGTATTGCTTCCTTGCTATAATGAAGAAGTAGCAATCGGCCGTACCGTCGCGGCTTTCCGCGCCGCGCTGCCGGAAGCCACCGTCTATGTGTACGACAATAACAGCCGCGACCGGACCTGCGAGGTCGCGGCCGAAGCTGGCGCGGTGGTGCGCTCGGAGCGCATGCAGGGCAAGGGCAATGTCGTCCGCCGCATGTTCGCCGATGTCGAGGCGGACGTCTACGTCCTGTCCGACGGCGACCTCACCTATGACGCCGATGCCGCGCCCGAGCTGGTCAACCGCCTGATCGAGGAGCAGCTCGACATGGTCGTCGGCGCGCGCAAGTCGGAGATCGAGCTGGCCTATCGCCGCGGCCACCGCTTCGGCAATGCGATGCTGACCGGCATGCTCGCCCAGCTGTTCGGCCGTAGCTTCACCGACATCCTTTCGGGCTACCGCGTCTTCTCGCGGCGCTTCGTGAAGAGCTTCCCGGTGCTGTCGGCCGGCTTCGAGATCGAAACCGAGATCAGCATCCACGCGCTCGAGCTGCGCATGCCGGTGTCGGAGATCGTCACCAACTATGCCGCGCGGCCCGAGGGATCGACGTCGAAGCTGTCGACCTATCGCGACGGCTGGCGGATTCTGCGCACGATCGTGAACCTGTTCCGCATCGAGCGTCCGGTGCTGTTCTTCGGCCTGTTGGGCGGCGTCGCCATGTTGCTCGCGCTGCTGCTCGCGATCCCGCTGGCGATCACCTATGCCCAGACCGGCCTGGTCCCGCGCCTGCCGACGGCAGTGCTCGTCACCGGCCTCGCGATCGTCGGGCTGCTGAATATCTTCACCGGGCTGATCCTGGACACGGTGGTGCGCGGCCGGCGCGAAGTACGGCGACTGGCCTATCTCGGCGTACCGGCGCCCCGCGCCTGATGGAATGACCTCCACCTGCCGCGGCAGGCGGTTTCGATGCGCCGCGCGGCAGGCGACGGACGTCGCCGCCGCCGCGGTGCCGCCCGAAAGAACGGAATCGACAAGGGGGATGACGTCGTGAAACTGCAAGCGTTGTTGGAACACCGCTACGCCCGCTATCTGCCCGCAGCGATCCTGCTGGTCGGATTTCTTCTCCGGGTGTGGAAGCTCGTCGCACGCGGCACGCAATATGCGCTGGGCGAGGCGGCCAATGTCGCCCTCTCGTTCGCGCGCGACGGCACGATCGGCGACGTGTTCGGGCGCGGCAGCGGCCTCACCACGCATCTAAACCCCATTCTGCCGATGTTTGCCGGCACCGTCTATCGGCTGTTCGGGGTGCGTACCGAGCTGTCCGAGTGGATCCTGGCGCTCGTCGCCATCTCGATTGCCCTCGGCACGGGGGCGCTATTCTATCGCGCCGCCGGCATCGCAGGCATTCCGCGGCCGCCGCGGCTGGTCGCACTGGCAATCTTCGCACTGGTGCCGATCCATCCCGAGCTCGAAACGACGGTGTTCCGGATCTGGGAAGGCGGTCTGGCGACCTTGCTCGGCACGATCGTGCTACTGATCGCGCTGCAGGCCGATACCGGCAGCACGCTGAAATTCCGCACCACTTTCTGGCTGGGCCTGACGGCGGCGCTGCTGTTCTTCATCAACCCCGCGCTGGGCCTTGCCGCCTATGCGATCATCGGGCTGCTGCTGCTGCGCAAGGCGCCGCCGCGGAGCTGGATCGGCCACGGCGCGCTGGTGACGGCGCTGCTGATCGCGGTGCTGACGCCCTGGACGATCCGCAACTATGAGGCCTTTGGCCGCTTCCTGCCGCTGCGCGGCAATTTCGGCCTGGAGCTGGCGATCGGCAACCACCCCGCCGCGCTGGGCAAGCCGGAACGCGAGATCTTCGTCGGGCGCCTGCGCGAAATCCACCCGCTGGAGAGCCAGGCGGCGTTCAACCGCATGCAGGCCATGGGCGGCGAGCTCGTCTATGCCAACGCGATGGGCGACGAGACCAAGGCATGGATTCGCGCGCACCCCGGCGACTTTGCCCGCCTGTGCGCCAAGCACCTGATCCAATATTACTTTCCGCCGAGCTGGCAGTGGGGCATCTATACCGGCCATCTCGAGCGGAGCGTCGTCCTTCGCCAGGCGTTGCTCTGGACGTTCAGCGCCTTTGGGCTGGTCGGCGCGTTCGCCGCGCTGTTCGCCTGGCGGACGCGGCTGATCTACCTCGCAGCGATGGCGCTCGTGCCGGTGCTGCCGTACATCATCACCCAGCCGGTGCCGCGCTACCGCTATATCGTGCTGCTGCCGCTGCTCTATCTCGGCGTCGACACCGCCTATCGGCTGTATCGCAAGCTGCGGCCCGCCCGCACCGCCGAAGCCTGACGCAAAAAGGGGGCGGTGGCCTGCGCCACCGCCCCCCTCGTCTTTACATTCTTGCCGCCAGGCCGGCGCTTACCACCAAGCCTGCGGACGCGCCGTGAAGCCCGCACGCTGCTCGATCGCCAGACCGGCGTTGAGCACGCCCTGCTCGTCGAACGGCTTGCCGATGATCTGCAGCCCCAGCGGCAGGCCCGCTGCGTCCAGCCCGCCCGGCACGCTCATCGCGGGCACGCCGGCAAGGCTCGCCGGCACCGTGAACACGTCGTTGAGGTACATCGCCAGCGGGTCGACCTTCTCGCCCAGCCCGAACGCCGCGCTTGGTGCCGTCGGGGTGAGCAGCAGGTCGCACTGGCTCCAGGCATTGTCGAAGTCGCGCGCGATCAGCGTGCGGACCTTCTGCGCCTGGGTGTAATAGGCATCGTAGAAGCCGGCCGACAGCACATAGGTGCCGATCAGGATACGGCGCTTCACCTCGTCGCCGAAGCCGGCAGCGCGGGTGGTGGCGTACATGTCCTGCAGGTTCTGGCCCTCGGCCAGATCGCGCAGGCCGTAGCGGACGCCGTCATAGCGGGCGAGGTTCGACGAGGCCTCGGCCGGCGCGATGATGTAATAGGCCGGCAGCGCGTACTTGGTGTGCGGCAGGCTGACCTCGACGATCTCGGCGCCCGCGTCCTTCAGCCAGTCGATGCCCTGCTGCCACAGTGCCTCGATCTCGGCCGGCGTGCCGTCCATCCGGTACTCGGCCGGGATGCCGACACGCTTGCCGCGCAGATCGGCGGAAAGGCCCGCTTCCCACTGCGGCACGGGCATGTCGAGCGAGGTCGAGTCCTTGGGATCGAAGCCCGTCATCGCCTCGAGCAGGATCGCGCAGTCGCGCACGTCGCGTGCCATCGGGCCTGCCTGGTCGAGCGAGGAGGCGAACGCCACCACGCCCCAGCGCGAGCAGCGGCCATAGGTCGGCTTGATGCCCGAGATGCCGGTGAACGCTGCCGGCTGGCGGATCGAGCCGCCGGTGTCGGTGCCGGTCGCCGCCGGGCAGAGCCGTGCCGCGATCGCCGCCGAACTGCCGCCCGAGGAGCCGCCCGGCGCCAGCGGCGTGTTGCCGCCATCGTTGCGCCGCCAGGGCGAGATGACATTGCCGAAATAGCTGGTCTCGTTCGACGAGCCCATCGCGAACTGGTCGAGATTGAGCTTGCCGAGCATGCCGGCACCGGCTTCCCACAGCTTGTGCGAGACGGTCGATTCATAGACCGGCTTGAAGCCTTCCAGCATGTGACTGGCGGCGGTGGTCTGCACGCCCTTGGTGGCGAACAGGTCCTTCATGCCGATCGGCACGCCGGCGAGCGGCTTGAGCGTCTCGCCCGCGGCGCGCGCCTTGTCGGCCGCATCGGCGGCAGCGAGCGCATGCTCGGGAGTCTTGACGATGAAGGCGTTGAGCGCGTCGGCCCCGGCGACGGCGGTGTTGAACGCCTCGGCGACCTCACGCGCGGAAAATTCACCGTCGCGCACGCCGTTGCGGATGGCGGCGACGCCCAGATCGGTCAGCGTGCTCATTCCACCACCTTCGGAACCGTGAAGAAGCCATGTTCGCCCTGCGGCGCGTTCGCCAGCACCGCGTCGCGCTGGTTGCCATCCGTGATCACGTCGGGCCGCAGCCGCAGCGTGTTGGGCATCACGGCAGTCATCGGCGCGACATCGTGCGTGTCGACTTCGCCGAGCTGCTCGATCCAGCCCAGGATGTTGTTGAGTTCGGGCGCCAGGCGCTCGGCGTCGGCGTCGCTGATCGCGATGCGCGCCAGGTTCGCCACTTTCTTCACGGTTGCGGTGTCTACGGACATGCGCTTGCGCCTAACAGCCGAACCCCGCCCCTTCAAGCGCCCGCATCGCCGATCGGCACTTGCGGTTGCATCCTTCGCACGCAACACTCACCGGAACGCGATTGCGTCGCCGCCCGTTTATGCTGCATTGCACAATGGAGAGGCCGATTGGCCCGAAAGTTTATCTATGCGGTTGCGATCCTGATCATGCTCGGCGTTGCGTCCATGTTCGCCTATCGGCTCTACGGCATCCAGCTGATGCGCCAGTTCCTGGTGCCGGCCGGAGACGTCGCCGATCTGCAGCCGGTGTCGCCACGCGACTATGCGATGGCGGACATGTGGATCGCGCGGCCCGACAAACCGGGTAACCCGGCGCTGTGGACCCCCGCTGGCCAGAGCGCAGCGGCCAGTCCCGCGGCCGCGCTGTTCTTCATTCACCCGACATCGTTCCTCGATACCAAGCAGTGGAACGCGCCGCTCGACAACCCCGACGCCAATGCTCGCGCCGAGCTGTTCCTGCGCGGCCAGGCGAGCGCGTTCAACGCCAGCGCCGCGATCTGGGCGCCGCGCTATCGCCAAGCGACCTTCGGCGCGTTCCTGACCAGCAAGGCTCAGGCGCAGAAGGCGCTCGATCTCGCCTATCGCGACGTCGCGGCGGCGTTCGAGGAGTTTCTGCACGAAGCGGGCGATCGACCAATCATCCTCGCCGGGCACAGCCAGGGCGCGCTGCACCTCGCCCGCCTGCTCAGCGAGCGAGTCGCGGGCACCCCGATCGCGCGGCGCGTGGTCGCGGCCTATGTCGTGGGCTGGCCGGTCTCGCTGACCGCCGACCTGCCGAAGATGGGTCTTCCCGCCTGTACCGGGCCGAACCAGGCGGGTTGCATCCTTTCGTGGCAGAGCTTCGCCGAACCGGCCGACCCCGCGCTGATCATCGACACCTTCGATGCCACCACCGGCTTCACCGGCAAGCCGCGCGGCGGCACCAAGATGCTCTGCACCAACCCGCTCACCGGCAAGCCGAACGACTCGGCACCTGCCAGCGCCAATCTCGGCTCGCTGATCCCGGACCTGAACCTGCAATCGGCGCATCTCGAGCCCGGCCGCGTGCCGGCGCGCTGCGACGGACGCGGCATCCTCAAGATCGGCACCGCCCCGCCCGACTTCGGCCAATATGTGCTGCCGGGAAACAATTATCACGTGTTCGACTACAGCCTGTTCTGGGCCAATGTCCGCGCGGATGCGGCGCGGCGGCTGGCGGCCTACAAGCCCTGAGGGGCGGCGGCGGGGAGACCTTTGCAGCCCCGCCCCGCCTCCCCTATAGCCGCGGGGTGATCACCACCGCCCCCAGCGATTTCCGCGCCGCCCTGCCGCAAGGCGGCCGCCTGATCGGCCTCGATGTCGGCACCAAGACGATCGGCACCGCGCTCTGCGACGCCGGCTGGAGCTTTGCGAGCCCGGCCCAGCTGATCCGCCGCTCCAAGTTCACCAAGGACAAGGCTGCGCTGGCCGAACTGATCGCCGCGCAGCAGGTAGTGGGCATGGTGATCGGCCTGCCGCTCAACCTCGATGGCACCGACAGCCCCCGCACCCAGTCGACTCGCGCCTTCGCCCGCAATTGCGAGGACATGGGCCTGCCGATCCTGATGTGGGACGAGCGCTGGTCCACCGTCGCGGTGGAACGGACACTGATCGAACAGGACGCCAGCCGCGCCAAGCGCGCCGAGCTGATCGACAAGATGGCTGCCGCCTATATTCTGCAAGGCGCGATCGATGGGCTGGTGAACGTCTGACCGGCTTGCGCGGCGCCGCCGCAGGGCTTAGGCGGCGGCTTTAATGCACACCTCCGATCATCGCCCCGGTGCCCAGATACAGGGCAGCGCCGTTTTCCCGCACCGGCACCTCACCGGCATTTCGGGACTCCAGCCCCACGAGATCATGTTCCTGCTCGACGAGGCGGAACAATGGGTGGAGGCCAATCGCAGCCGCGCCAAGAGCGACAAAAGGCTGGAAGGCCTCACCCAGATCAACGCCTTCTTCGAGAATTCGACGCGTACGCTGCTGTCGTTCGAGATCGCCGGCAAGCGGCTCGGTGCCGACGTCGTCAACATGCATGCCGCGCAGAGCAGCGTGAAAAAGGGCGAGACGCTGATCGACACGGCCGTAACGCTCAACGCGATGCGCGCCGACGTGATCGTGATCCGCCATGCCAGCTCGGGCGCGGTGCGGCTGATCGCCGACAAGGTCGACTGCCCGGTACTCAATGCCGGCGACGGCTGGCACGAGCATCCCACCCAAGCGCTGCTCGACGCGCTCACCATCCGGAGACGTCGCGGCTCGGTGGCCGGTCAACGGGTGGTGATCTGCGGCGACATCCTCCACAGCCGCGTTGCTCGCTCGAACATCCTCGCGCTCACCGCGCTGGCCGCCGAGGTGCGCGTGGTCGCGCCCTCGACGCTGATGCCGCCGGCGATGGACCGGATGTTCGTCACCCCCTTCACTGATTTCGACGCCGCGCTGGAGGGCGCCGATGTGGTGATGATGCTCCGCGTCCAGAACGAGCGCATGGCCGGCGGCTACATTCCTTCGACTCGCGAGTTCCACATGCGCTACGGCCTCACCCCCGAACGCCTCGCCCGGGCCAAGCCCGATGCGCTGGTGATGCACCCTGGCCCGATGAATCGCGGTGTCGAGATCGACTCGATCGTGGCCGACCATCCCGAGCGCAGTGCGATCACCGAGCAGGTGGAGATGGGCGTCGCGGTCCGCATGGCCTGTCTCGACGTGCTCACCCGACGATCGCGCGGTGTGGAGGGCTGGGCATGAGCAGCATCCTCTTCCGCAACGCGCAGCTGGTCTGCCCCGAGGGCGGGATTTCCGAAGGCGACCTGCTCGTCCAGGGCGACACGATCGCGGGAGTCGGCCAGATCGATGCGCCAGCCGATGCCGAGGTGGTCGATGTCTCCGGCAAGGTACTTGCTCCTGCACTGATCGACCTGGGCGTCTTCGCGGTCGACAAGGGCGCCTGCCGCTTCGGCGGCATCGCCCGCGTCGGCCTGATGCCGGACCAGTCGCCGGTGCTCGACGATCCCGGCATCGTCCGCCGCGCCGCGGTTTCGGGCAAGCCGCAGCTCTGGGTGCATCCGCTCGCCGCGGCGACTCGCGGCCTGGAAGGCGTGGATCTGGCCGAGATCGCGATCAACGCCTCTGCCGGCGCCCGCGCCATCGCCACCGGCCGACACTGGATCGCCAATGCCGGCACGATGCGCAAGGCGCTGCTCTACGCGCGCGACCTTAACCTCACCGTCGTCGCTCATGCCGAGGATGGCGGGCTGGCGGACGGCGCCGTCGCGACCGCGGGCGAGACCGCCGCGCGGCTCGGGCTGCCCAGCGCACCCGCAATTGCCGAAGCGCTTGCCATCGCCCGCGACCTGATGCTGGCTGAAGAGACCGGCGCCAAGCTGCACTTCCGTCAGGTCACCACGGCGGCAGGCTTCGACCTGATCCGCGCCGCCAAGCGTCGCGGCGTGCCGGTGACCTGCGGCATCACGCCCGCGCATCTGCTGCTGTCGGACATCGCGGTCAGCGATTTCCGTACCTTCGCCCGCCTGTCGCCGCCCTTGCGCGACGAGAGCGACCGGCAGGCGGCGCTGGCGGCGGTGGTCGACGGCACGATCGACGTGATCGCCTCCGGCCATGATCCACGCGGGCCCGAAGCCAAGCGCCTGCCCTTCGCTGATGCCGAGCCGGGTATGGCCGGTGCGGAGACGCTGCTCGCGCTGTCGCTCACGCTGGTGCGCGACGGCAGGCTGAGCCTCGACAAGCTGTTCGCGCTGCTCGCCGCCCATCCGGCGAAGATCCTTGGCCTGGAGAGCGGGCTGCTCAAGCCGGGCCTGCCGGCGGACCTGATCGTGCTCGATCCGGAAACCCCCTGGGTGATCGACGCGCGCAAGATGAACGCGCGCGCCGGCAACACGCCGTTCGACCGCCTGCCCACGCAGGGGCGGGTGCTGCAGCTCTACAAGGGCGGCACGCTGGTCTGAGGGGTCAGCGCGCGGCGAGACCGATGCGAGATGCGGGCTTGTACCAGCTCGCCACCGCATCGCCCGCCGCCATGCGGACGAAGCACGTACCGCCGCCCGAGCGGACGGCACGGCACAGCGCGTCGGCATCGGCGCGCGCGAAGCCGCCCACGGAGAGGCGATAAAGGCTCGCCTTGCCGGCAGGGACAGTAGCGCCCTGCGGCTTGAGACGGCCAAGCGCGGCCACGCGGCCATTGAGCTTCTGCCACGCGTCGCGCGCCACGCCGGCATTGGCGAAGGCACCGAGCTGCACGACAAAGGGGCCGGCCGTAGTGCGAACGGGCGCGGCCTTGGGCACGACGGGCTTGATCGGCTTTGCCACTGCGGCGCGGACCGGGGCAGGTTTGAAGACCGGCGCGGGCATCGGATCGTTCACGGGAACCGGGCTGGGTTCCGGTTCCGGAGTCGCGGCAGGCGCAGGTGCCGGAACCAGCGCCGCGACATCGGGCTGCCGGGTGAGCGCCAGTGCGACCGGCTGACCGGCATCCTGCACCGCCCGCACGCCGAGCAGCGCGGCGACCTGGTCATAGGCATTGGCCGGCCGGGCAAAGCTCGCCCATTGCATCAGCCGGGCGTTGAGCTGATCGGGTGCGACATCCATCGCCGCCACCGCCTTGGCTTCACCCCAGCGTCCTGCCAGGGCCAGCGCCAGCGCGAGGTTCTGCCGGGTACGCGCGCTCGCATCCGACCCGCGCACCGCCGGCGCGAGGATCTCGATCGCGCCGCCGGGGTCGCCCGCCAGCGCGGTCGCCAAGCCGCGATCGGTCGCTGGGATCTGTGCGGCATGGGTCTCGAGCAGCGCGCGCGCGCCGCCCCAATCGCCGGTACCAATGCTGGCGAGCGCAAGGTTCAGCGCGACTCGCCCATTGTCCGGATCGAGCGAAAGCGCATCGCGCAGCGCCTGCCGCGCGGCGGTAAACCGGCCGGCGAGCAGATAGGCCTGCCCGAGCAGCGCGCGATAGTCGCCGCGCTGGGGATCGTTGGCCACCGCCTGCTCGGCATGGGCGACCGCCGCCTCGGCCTTGCGCGCACCCAGCGCCTTCTGCGCCGCACGTGCCTCATGGGCCGCCTTCTTGGCATTGGGGGCGACCGTCGCGAAGGCGGAACCGCGCACGACGACGCTGGTCGCAGCGGTGCCGCCCAACGCCAGCAGCGCGGCGCCGATCGAAAACAAATGGCGGCGCTTCATCTTCATCCCCGTCCTTCGGTTGCAGCGATTCGGCGCGCCAGCGGCTCCAGCTCCGCCATCTCGCCCAGCATCGAATCGATCGCCTCGGTTACCAGTTGTTGCGCCGAGCGGCCGGCGATTGCTGCCGCCAGCCGCAGCCGGAGCCGCCGATCGGCATCGAGCCGAAGCGTGAACGCCGCCCTGCCCTTGGTCGCGCGGGCGGTGCGGGCGAGCTGCTCGGCCAGCGTCTCCGGCAGCGGCTGGAGCGGGGCCGTGTCGTTCTCCTCGGCGAGCATCAGGACCGGCTTGCGCGCCAGCCCCTTGCGGGCGAGCAACCCTGCGCTCAGCGCGGCGATCGGCTTGGGCAGCTCGTCCATCGGGGTCAACGCACCACCCGGCGACCGAAGCCGCCCGCAGGCCGCGTCGCAGCGAACGGCGTCGCAGCGGCCGGGGCGGCGAACACGGTGCGGCGGAAATTCTTCTCGAGCCGGTCCGAGACATAGCTCCACAGGCTCTCGACCTCGGCGGCCGACTTGCTGCCGGCATCGACTTCCATCACCGTCCGGCCATCGATCATCGATCCGGCAAAGTCGGTGCGATGATGCAGCATCACCGGCGCCACCGTGCCGTGCTGCGACAGCGCCAGCGCTGCCTCCGCGGTGATCCGCGCGTTCGGCGTGGCGGCGTTGACCACGAACAGCAGCGGCTTGTGCGCACGCTCGCACAGCTCCACCGTGGCGCCGACCGCCCGCAGGTCATGCGGGCTCGGTCGCGTCGGGATGACGATCAGTTCGGCAACCTGGATGACGGTGAGGATTGCCGGGGTGATCGCGGGCGGGGTATCGATCACCACCAGCTTGAAACCCTGCTGGCGCAGCACCTCGATATCAGCGGCGAGGCGCGCGACGGTCGTCTGGGCGAGCGCCGGCAGTTCGGCGTCGCGCTCGTTCCACCAGTCGGTCAACGAGCCCTGCGGATCGAGGTCGATCATCGCGACCGGCCCGGCACCGCTTCGCTGCGCCTGCACGGCCAAGTGGCCGGACAAGGTCGTCTTGCCCGATCCACCCTTTTGCGAAGCCAGCGCCAGGACGCGCATCCATCCTCTCGAAGTCACCAAAACCCGCATCTTCCTTGCATGTTCGCGGATAAGATCGGGTTAACGGGCGAGTCGGGAGCCGCTAAGGCGCAGGACAGCGTGCAACGATCGTTCCAGGGGGATTTTCTCATCATGCGCATGACGGCCCTGTTTCTCCTCGCCAGCATCGCCGCGCCGGCTTCGGCACTGGCGCAGACCGCCGCGGTGAAGGCGGGAGTCGAGGCTTATGAGCGGGGGGATTATGCCGGCGCGATGCGGCACTGGCGGCCCGCCGCGGAAAAAGGCGATGCCGATGCGCAGTATAATCTCGGTCAGGTGTACAAGCTTGGCCGCGGGGTACCGGTCGATCTCGCGGAGGCGGAGAAATGGTATCGCCTCGCAGCGCTGCAGGGGCACGACCTGGCCGAGGCCAATTACGGGATGGTCCTGTTCGAAAACGGCAAGCGCGAGGCGGCAGTGCCCTGGCTCGAGCGCGCCGTCACTCGCGGCGAG
Source organism: Sphingomonas azotifigens NBRC 15497 (assembly GCF_002091475.1). GTDB lineage: Bacteria > Pseudomonadota > Alphaproteobacteria > Sphingomonadales > Sphingomonadaceae > Sphingomonas > Sphingomonas azotifigens. The sequence continues at coordinate 1,278 of NZ_BCTR01000019.1, read as the reverse complement.
CCCCGCGCGCAATATCTGCTCGGCGTGATGCTGTTCAACGGCGACGGGGTCGCCAAGAACTGGGTGCGCGCCTATGCGCTGATGCTGCGCGCCGCCGGCGGCGGGCTGGAGCCGGCGACCCGTACGCTGGCGCAGATGGACCAGTATATACCGCTTGCCGATCGCCAGGCCGGCGAGTTGCTCGCCCGCACCGACGATCACCAGGCGCAGGTCACCACGCTGCCGACGCGGAAGAGCTCCCCGCCCCGCGGCAGCCCCGCGATCAGCGCCGATACGAGCGTTGCCACCGCCCCGGCCGCGCCGCCGCCAAAGCCCGCCCGCGCCGCCACAACCACGCCAGCTACGGCCCCGGTCCGCGCCGCCGGCACCTGGCGGGTGCAGCTGGGCGCCTTCGCCACCCCCGGCAATGCCGAGCGGCTTTGGGCACAGCTGCACAGCCGCTTTCCGGGTCGCCAACCCTATTATCTCAAGTCCGGCCAGCTCACGCGCTTACTGGTCGGTCCCTTCCCCTCACAGGCCGAAGCCACGAAAGCCTGTGGCGCGATCAAGCCCTGCATGGCAATGCAGCACTGAAGGGGAATTCCATGCAACGATCGATCTTATGTGCAGGCTTGGCGCTGGCGTTCGCACTGCCGGCGCATGCGCAGTCCGACCAGGGCGAAGCGCCGCGCCGCTACCGCATCGCCATCGGCGCGCAGGCGCTGCCGAGCTATCCCGGCGCGGACCACGATACCGTGCGCCCGCTGTTCGACTTCGCCACCGCCCGCGGCGACGCGCAATTCGAATTCGAGGCGGCGGACGAAAACCCCAATATCGCGCTCTACGACAAGCATGGCCTCGAAGCCGGCATCGTCGTGGGCTTCCAGGGCGCTCGCACTGCGCAGCGCGTCGGCGCCAATGTCTCCAAGGTCGGCTTCACGGTCGAACCGGGGGTGTTCGCCGGCTATTACCTCACCCCGCAGATTCGCGCCTATGGCGAGCTGCGCAAGGGTGCGGGCGGCCATGAAGGCGTGGTGAGCCGGCTGGCGCTCGATTACGTCCAACGCGACGGTGATCGCTGGCTGGTCTCGATCGGCCCGCGCATGGACCTGTCCGACGCGAAGTATCGCCGCGCCTATTTCGGCGTCTCGCAGCGCGACGCGACCGCGGCGGGGATTCCGGTCTACCGGGTCGGCGACAATGCCGTGCACAGCGTCGGCCTCGCCGCGACCGGCATCCGCCAGCTGACGACGCGCTGGGGCTTGTACGGCTATCTCGCCTATGACCGGCTGACCGGCG
>NZ_BCTR01000018.1 GCF_002091475.1 Sphingomonas azotifigens NBRC 15497 | reverse complement strand
CCGGCGGCGGCCGCGACGATCGGCTTGGCGTGATAGGCGACGCCGAGCCCGGCCTTGCGGATCATCGCGAGGTCGTTGGCACCGTCGCCCACCGCCATCGTCTGCTCCGGCGCGAGGCCCAGCTCGGCCATCGCGCCGAGCAGCGTGGTTTCCTTGGTGCTGCTGTCGACGATCGGCTTGGTGACGGTGCCGGTGAGGACGCCGCCTTCGATCTCCAGCACATTGGCGATGCGGCAATCGAACCCGATCCGCGTGCCGACCGGCTCTGCGAAGCGAGTGAAGCCGCCCGAGACGAGGATCGTGTGGGCACCCCGCGCGCGCATCGTCTGCACCAGCGCCTCGGCGCCCGGCATCAGCCGCACGCGCTCTGCGAGGCACTGGTCGATCGCGGACTCGGGCAGGCCCTTGAGCAGCGCCACGCGGGCATCGAGCGCCTCGGCAAAATCCAGTTCGCCGCGCATCGCCCGCTCGGTCACCTCGGCGATCTGCGGCTTGATGCCGGCATAGTCGGCCAGCTCGTCGATGCACTCGACCGTGATCATCGTCGAATCCATGTCGGCGACGAGCAGCTTCTTGGCGCGATGGGCCTCCACCTGCACGATCACGTCGGCGCCGGGCACCGCCCCTTCCAGGGCAGCGCGCGCCGCATCGGGGTGGTGCGCGAAGGGCAGGTCCGCCGCCCTGCCCTCGTCCAGCCAGCGCCACGCGCCAGGCGCGCAGGCGACCGCCGCGATCCGATCGGCCGCTGCGTCCAGCTGCCCTGCCGTGAGACCTTCTGCTATCAGCGTCGCAATGAACATGATTTCCCCTGGGCTACCGCGCGTCGCGCTCATTGCAGGGCCGACGGCCAGCGGCAAGTCCGCGCTCGCGCTCGCGCTCGCCGAAAAGCATCGCGGCACCGTGATCAACGCGGATTCGATGCAGGTCTATGCCGATCTCCGCATCCTCACCGCCCGGCCCTCCGCAGAGGAAGAGGCCCGCGCCCCGCACCGGCTGTTCGGCCATATCGACGGCGCCGAGGCGTGCTCGGCCGCGCGCTGGGCCGCCGAGGCCCGGGCCGTCATCGCCGAAGCCCATGCCGAGGAGCGCCTGCCGATCCTGGTCGGCGGCACCGGCCTGTATCTGCGTACGCTGATCGACGGCATCGCGCCGATCCCCGAGATCGATCCCGCGGTTCGTACCGAGGTCCGCGCCCTCCCCGTCGCCGAGGCGCATGCAGCGCTCGCCCTTGTCGACCCCGGCGCCGCCGCGCGACTGCATGCCGGCGATACGCTGCGGGTCGCGCGCGCGCTCGAAGTCGTCCGCTCGACCGGTCGTACGCTGGCGGACTGGCAGGACCGCCGCGAGGGCGGCATCGGCGATACGATCCAGCTCGCCGCGCTCATCCTGCTGCCCGACCGCGACTGGCTCGGCGAACGGATCGACCGCCGCTTCGCGACGATGCTGGCGACAGCCGAGGACGAGGTCCGCGCCCTGCTTGCCCGTACCGACCTGCCGGCCGACGCGCCGGTGCTGCGCGCCATCGGCGTGCACGAAATCGGTAAGGTTCTTGCCAGCGAATGGAGCGAGGAAATGGCCCTCGCGGCGGGCGCTACCGCCACCCGGCAATATGCCAAGCGACAATATACCTGGTTCCGCCGCCAACCCCCTGGGGGGTGGGAGTCGACGGCGGAGACAGATACGTACGAAAATCTACGCCGTATTGAAATGAAATTATTTCCTTAGGGGTTGACGCATCATTTTCGTGCGGCTAGCAGCGCGTCTCCGACGGAAGCTTTCCGTACAGTAACCCATTTTCGCGAGTGCGTGGAGGTAAAGGTGACCGAGAAGAGCGGCGCAGACATCCTGATCGAGGCTTTGACCGATCTCGGGGTGGAAGTCGTGTTCGGCTATCCGGGCGGTGCCGTGCTTCCGATTTACGACGCCCTGTTCAAGCAGGACCGGATCAAGCACATCCTGGTCCGCCATGAGCAGGCCGCGACCCACGCCGCCGAGGGCTATGCGCGTTCGACCGGCAAGCCGGGCGTCGTCCTGGTCACCTCGGGCCCGGGCGCGACCAACGCGATCACCGGCATCACCGATGCGCTGCTCGACTCGATTCCGATGGTCGTGATCACCGGCCAGGTCCCGACAACGCTGATCGGCACCGATGCCTTCCAGGAGGCGGACACGGTCGGCATCACCCGCCACTGCACCAAGCACAATTATCTGGTGAAGCGGCCGGAGCTGCTCGGCGCGACCGTCCATGAGGCGTTCCACATCGCCACCTCGGGCCGCCCCGGTCCGGTCGTGATCGACATCCCCAAGGACGTTCAGGTCGCCACCGCGCGCTACGAGGCGCCGGGCCCGATCCAGCACAAGACCTATCGCCCGACCACGGAGCCGGAAGCGGCGAAGATCCAGGAAGCGGTCGACATGCTCGCCGCGGCCGAGCGCCCGGTCTTCTACACCGGAGGTGGCGTGATCAATTCGGGGCCCGAGGCCACGCGCCTGCTGCGCGAGCTGGCGGCGCTGACCGGCGCGCCGGTCACCTCGACCCTGATGGGCCTGGGCGCCCTGCCCGCCTCGTCGGACCAGTGGCTGGGCATGCTCGGCATGCACGGCACCTATGAAGCGAACATGGCGATGAACCAGGCCGACCTGATCATCGCGGTGGGCTCGCGCTTCGACGACCGCGTCACCGGCCGGCTCGATGCCTTCGCACCGAACAGCCGCAAGGTGCACATCGACATCGATCGTTCGAGCGTGAACAAGAATGTCCGCGTCGATCTGCCGATCATCGCCGATTGCGCGCGGGCGCTGGAGGCCATGGTCGAGAGCTGGAAGTCGCGCGGCCATCCCAAGCCCGATCTCGGCGAATGGTGGAGCCGCATCCAGGGCTGGCGTGCCCGCCGCTGCCTCGATTTCCCGGAAGCGGGCGAGACGATCATGCCGCAGCGGGCGATCCGCGCGCTGTACGAGGCGACCAAGCACCGCGCGCCGATCATCACCACCGAGGTCGGCCAGCACCAGATGTGGGCGGCGCAGCATTTCGGCTTCGAAGCGCCCAACAAGTGGCTGACCAGCGGCGGCCTCGGCACGATGGGCTATGGCCTGCCCGCCGCGATCGGCGCGCAACTCGGCAACCCCGACGATCTGGTCATTGATATCGCCGGCGAAGCCTCGATCCAGATGAACATCCAGGAGCTTGCGACCGCTACGCAATATCGGCTGCCGGTGAAGATCTTCATCCTCAACAACGAATATATGGGCATGGTCCGCCAGTGGCAGGAGCTGACCTACCAGTCGCGCTATTCGGAGAGCTATTCGGATGCGCTGCCCGATTTCGTGAAGCTGGCCGAGGCCTATGGCTGGAAGGGCATCCGCATCGAGAATCGCGGACAGCTGGACGACGGGATCCAGGCAATGCTCGACCATGACGGCCCGGTCCTGGTCGATTGCCGCGTCGCGAAGCTCGCCAATTGCTTCCCGATGATCCCGTCCGGCGCCGCCCATACCGAGATGCTGCTCCAGGCGAGCGAAGTCTCCGGCGAGATGGACGACGAGGCCAAGGCGCTGGTTTGATGGTACAGGAAACGGTCCATAGCCCCCTCCCCCATCTCGGGGGAGGGAGGGGCCCGCTGCCGAAGGCAGTGGGAGGGAGAGGGGCGATTTGCGT
>NZ_BCTR01000017.1 GCF_002091475.1 Sphingomonas azotifigens NBRC 15497 | reverse complement strand
CTCCGCAGCCGCTCACCCTCTCCAAGCTTCGCTAGGCAGCAAGCTGCCAAGCTCCGCTATCCTCCCCCGTCAAGGGGGAGGAACGGCGCCCGAAAAGGTATCTAGCCCATGCACATCAAGGAAGAAGCCATCGAGCGCCACACGCTGGCGGTCATCGTCGATAACGAGCCCGGCATCCTCGCGCGGATCGCCGGCCTGTTCACGGCGCGCGGCTACAACATCTCGTCGCTGACCGTGTCGGAGATCAGCGACGACGATCTGATCAGCCGCATCACCATCGTCACCTTCGCCTCGGCCCCGGTGATGGAGCAGATCATCGCCCAGCTAGAGCGGCTGGTGCCGGTGCACAAGGTGGTCGACCTCACCACCAAGGGCGAGCATGTCGAACGCGAGCTGGCGCTGGTGAAGGTGGTCGGCACCGGCGATCACCGGATCGAGGCGCTGCGCCTCGCCGAAGTGTATCGCGCCCGGGTGGTCGATGCGACCATCTCCAGCTTCGTGTTCGAGGTCACCGGCACGATCGACAAGATCGACAAGTTCGTCGAGCTGATGCGCGAAGTGGGGCTGATCGAAGTCGCCCGCACCGGTATCGTCGCGATCTCGCGCGGCCGCGAGCCAGCCTGAAGTTCAACCCCTCTCCCCTTGGGAGAGGGAGGGGCCCATGCGCAGCATGGGAGGGTGAGGGTGAATGCCCTCGAGCCCCGCCACCCTCACCAACTTCGACGAGCCAACCGGCTGACGCCGGCCGGCAAGTCTCCGTATCCTCTCCCAATGGGAGAGGAGCAGAAAGGGAAACTGGAAATGCGTGTCTATTACGATCGCGACGCCGATCTGAACCTGATCACCGACAAGAAGATCGCCATCCTCGGCTATGGCAGCCAGGGCCATGCGCATGCGCAGAACCTGCGCGATTCGGGCGTCAAGGACGTCGCGATCGCCCTCCGCCCGGGTTCGGCCTCCGCCACCAAGGCGGAAGCCGCAGGCTTCAAGGTGCTGCCGAACAAGGAAGCGGCCGCCTGGGCCGACATCCTGATGATCCTGGCGCCCGACGAGCACCAGGCCGCGATCTGGGAAGCCGATCTCAAGGGCAACATGAAGCCGGGTTCGGCGCTCGCCTTCGCGCATGGCCTCAACGTGCATTTCGGCCTGATCGAGCCGCCGGCGGACATCGACGTGATCATGATCGCGCCGAAGGGCCCGGGCCACACCGTGCGCAGCGAATATGTCCGCGGCGGCGGCGTCCCTTGCCTCATCGCGATCCACCAGGATGCCTCGGGCAACGCGCATGACGTGGCACTGGCCTATGCGTCGGGCGTCGGCGGCGGCCGCTCGGGCATCATCGAGACCAACTTCCGCGAAGAGTGCGAGACCGATCTGTTCGGCGAGCAGGCCGTGCTCTGCGGCGGCACCACTGCGCTCGTCCAGGCCGGCTTCGAGACGCTGGTCGAGGCGGGCTATGCCCCCGAAATGGCCTATTTCGAGTGCCTGCACGAGCTGAAGCTGATCGTCGACCTGATGTATGAGGGTGGCATCGCCAACATGCGCTACTCGATCTCGAACACCGCCGAATATGGTGACATCAAGACCGGCCCGCGTATCATCACCGAAGAGACCAAGAAGGAAATGAAGCGCGTGCTCGCCGACATCCAGTCGGGCCGCTTCGTCAAGGACTTCGTGCTCGACAACCGCGCCGGCCAGCCCGAGCTGAAGGCCAGCCGCATCGCCGCCAAGCGCCACCAGATCGAGCAGGTCGGCAGCGAACTGCGCGCGATGATGCCGTGGATCGGCGCGAACAAACTGGTCGATCAGTCGAAGAACTGATCCAACCCGGAAACCTTGGGTTGCCGGCTGCGCACTAGCAATGCGCGGCCGGCACCCTCATTACGGGAGCGACGCAACCACCCGAAGGGAACATTCATGCGCGCTCTCCTTGCTCTCGCTCTTTTCGCGGCCGCTCCGGTCGCCTTCGCCCAGGAACTGCCCGGCCAGGCCGACGCTGCCCGTGTTCCTGCCGGCACCTATGCGGTCGACACCGGCCACACCCAGGTCGACTTCACCGTCAACCACTTCGGCTTCAGCCAGTTCACCGGCCAGTCGGGCGGCGCGACCGGCTCGCTGACGATCGACCCGGCAAAGCCGAACGACGCCAAGCTGGACATCACCATCCCGACCAGCGGCATCGTCACCACCGTCGCGGCGCTCGACAAGCACCTCGCCTCGCCGGACTTCTTCGACGCGGCCAAGTACCCGACGATTCGTTTCGTCTCGACCAAGGTCGTCGTCAGCGGCACCAAGGCGCAGATCACCGGCGACCTGACGCTGCACGGCGTTACCAAGCCCGTCACGCTCGACACCACGCTGGTCGGCGCGGGCACCAACCCGATGATGAAGAAGCTGAACTTCGGCTTCGAAGCGACCACCACGATCAGCCGCAGCGCGTTCGGCATGGACAAGTATGTCCCCTTCGTCTCGGACGAAGTGAAGCTGCACATCAACGCCGCCTTCTCGGCCAAGTAAACCCTTGGTCTAGTTGCCTCCGCCTCCTGCCTGCGCCACCACCGGCGCGGGCAGGAGAACGGATATGCAGGACCAGGAAGGCCGCGACGGCGCCAAGCGCGTCGAGGCGTTTTCGGATGGCGTGATTGCCATCATCGTGACGATCATGGTGCTGGAACTGCACGCGCCCGAAGCATCCGGGCTGCGCGCGCTGGCCGCGCAATGGCCGGTCTTCCTCGCTTATGCGCTCAGCTACGCCTATGTGGCGATCTACTGGGTGAACCACCACCGGCTGTTCCAGTTCGCTACCCGCGCGGGCAACGCGCTGCTCTGGTCGAACATCGTGCTGCTGTTCACCCTCTCCCTGATCCCCTTCGCCACCGCCTATCTCGGCGAGCAGCATTTCAGCGGCGAGGCGACGCTGCTCTACATGCTGGTGATGCTCCTCCCCTCCTTCGCCTATAACTGGCTGCAGCGGGTGATCCGGCGCACCGGCGCCAGTTCGGCCGAGGCGCAGCGCTACCATCGGCGAACGCTGCGCAAGAGCATGCTTGCCTGCTGCCTCTACCTTGCGGGCGTCGCCGTGGCGATCGCGTCGCCGGCAGCGGGTCTCGCCTGCGCGGCTTTGGTCGCGCTGCTCTGGTGCCTCGCCGACGGCCCGCTCGACCGGCTGTTCGAGCGCTGAGCTAGAGCGGCGCGCCGCTTTTGTGAATCGAAGGATTCCCGAGCGATGCTGATTGTGATTCAACCTCTTCTGGAGGTGGATCATGGGCGAATGTCGGTCGGATGATTTGCGTGCTCGTGTGGTCGAGGCGGTGGCGGCTGGGAGTTCGCGCCGAGCTGCGGCGGAACGGTATTCGGTGAGTGTGAGCTCGGCGATCCGGTGGGTCGCGCGCGCTGCGGACGAAGGTAGCGCCAAACCCCGCAAGCAAGGGCGTCCGGCTGGGAAGGGCCCTCTGGCTGAGCATCTGGATTATCTGATCGCGGCGGTGGAAGCCGACCCCGACGTAACGATGCCCGAACTGGCAGCGCGGCTGCATGCCGAGCGCGGGGTGGTGGCGGCTTGTGCATCGCTGTCGAAGCTGCTGTGCCGGGCCGGGTTCACATATAAAAAAGCAGCTGATGGCATCGGAATGCGCACGCGCTGACGTTGCCGAACGGCGCAAGATCTGGATCGAAGATCGGCAGCCGCACATGCGCCGCGATCCCAGCCGCTTGGTGTTCATCGACGAGACCTCGGTGAACACCAAGATGGCCCGCCTGCGCGGACGGGCCCGGTATGGGACACGCCTCAAAGCCAGCGCACCGTTCGGCAAATGGGGAACCCAGACCTTTATCGCCGGCCTGCGACAAGGTGGACTGACCGCTCCCTGGGTGATCCCCGGCGCGATGGATCGTCAGGCCTTCAACATCTACATCGAGACGCAGCTCGCGCCGACGCTGCTGCCGGGCGACGTGGTAATCCTCGACAATCTCTCGGTGCACAAAAGCGCCAATGCTGAAGCGGCTGTCCGGGCACGCGGCGCCTGGCTGCTCTTCCTCCCCCAATACTCGCCTGATCTGAATCCAATTGAAATGGCATTCGCCAAACTCAAGGCACACCTGCGAAAAGCCGCGGCTCGCACCTTCGATGCCTTGATCAGCGCCATCGGCGACATCTGCTGCCTCTTCGAGCCCAGCGAATGCGCAAACTACTTCGCTAAAGCTGGATATGCGCCAGATTAACGGCACGATGCTCTAGAAGCCGACCTTGGCACGCACTCCATAGAAGCGCGGGGTGCCCGGATAGCCGGCATAGTTGCCGTTCTGCTCGGGCACGCCGAAGCCGCTGATGAAATAATGCTGGTTGGTCAGGTTCTGCACCCAGAATTGCAGGCTGCGCCGGCCATCCGGGCTCTGCACGCCGATCGCCGCCGAGACCAAAGGATAGCCCTGGTTGTACAGCGCGTTGCGGCCATTCGCGTCGGGCGGGCTGGAGGGAATGTTGACCTCGCTGTTGTAGCGCATGTCGACGTGCAGCAAGCCATTGACGCCCTTGGCGAGCGGCGGGGTCCAGGTGCCGGCGACCGTCAGCGTGTGCCGCGGCTGGTTGTCGAGCTGCTGGTTGCCCTTGCCCTGCAGCGGCGTGCCCGCGAAATTCTTGCCATCGTCGTCATAACGCGCGTCGATGAAGCTGTAGCCGAGCTGGAACACCAGATCGCGCACCGGCTGGATCGTCGCCTCGGCCTCTACGCCCTTGCTCGTCGTCTTCGGCACGTTCTGCACCACGAAATTGGTGCCGCTGAACACCAGGCTCTGCAGGTTGTAGAATTGCGAATAGAAGCCCGCGAGGTTGAGCGTGAACTGCCGGCTGACCTGCGTCTTGAGCCCGACTTCGAACGAGTCGACGGTTTCCTTCGAAAAATGCAGGTCGCCAGCCTGCGGGCCATTGCCGCCGAGCAGCACCGAGTCGAACGTCGCCTGGTCGAGATTGAAGCCGCCCGACTTGTAGCCGCGATCATAGCTTGCATAGCCCAGCACGCGCGGGCTGAACTTGTAGGCCAACTTCACCGTGCCGGTGATCTGGTCCTCGCTGCGCTTGTCGGCATAGGCGCCGTTGAACTCGCTATTCACCGCCGGGTTGCAGCTGAGCAGGAACAGGTTGCTGAACAGCCCCGGCACCTGGCGCAGGATATTGGCATAGGCGGCTGCCGCGGCATTGCCGGTACGTGCCTGGTTGAAGAAGGTGCAGGCGCCCGTATTGCTGGCGATTGTCGCGGTCAGGTCCTTGGTCTCGTGATTCCACCGCGCGCCGAGGGTGAGCGACAGCGTGTCGGTCAGGTTGACGATGTTGTGGGTGAAGACCGCGAAGGCAATGGTCTTCACCCGGAAATCGTCGTTGTTGTTTCCTTGGCCCGGCGTGTTGCCCGGCAGCGGCTGGAGCGCCAGCCCGGCGAGGCCGGGCACGACCGCGATGCCGGGGATCGGCGCAGTGCCGGTCTGCGCGCGGAACAGCGTCACCAGCCGTGCGAGCTGGCCATAGGCGGCCGGCGGCGCGGCGGGGTTGAGCAGCACCTGCCCGAAGGTTGGGACCCCGGCCCCCAGCGAGCCGTAGAACTGCACCGGCGTGCCGAACAGCGGCCGCAACTGGGCGGAGAACACGGCATCGACATAGCGATTGGAGTCGCTACCCACGCGCACCGTGTCGCGTAGCGTGTTGCTTTCATTGAGGTAGAAGCCGCCGACCAGCCAGTCGAGCTTGCCGCCGAACGCCGATCCCTGCAGGCGCAGTTCCTGCGTGAAATCCGATAATGCGTTGCGATAGCCATCCCGATAGGCGCGATCGATCCCTGAAAAGTCGATGTCCTGCGAGCGCAGCACACGCCAGCGGCGATAGGCAGTAATCGAGGTGAGCTTGGCGCCGCCCAGATCGTAGTTCAGCTCGCCAGAGAAGCCATAATCGCGAACCTTCTCGCCATAGGCGCGGTTGGGCGAAATCGCCTGGATCCGGTCATCGGTCGAGCCGGTGTAGAGACCTACCAGCCCCTGTGCCGCAGCGAGCCCCTGGATCACCGGCGCGAGTGGGCCGCGCACGGCCGAGACGACCGCGCAGCACTGCTCGTCCGTCTGGTAATAGTCCGCGATCAAGCGAAGGTTGACCGGTCCGCTGTCGAACAACGCCTGCCCGCGCACCAGCCAGCGATTGATGTCGTTGATCATCCGGTTGCTGTTGGCGTCGGCGATATAGCCGTCGCGCTTGCGATAGGCCCCGTCCAGCCGCAGCGCGACATGCTCGCTGACCGGCCCGGTGAGGGCGCCGCGCGCCTCATAGGCGTTGTAGTTGCCATAGCCCGCCTCGGCATAGCCGCCGGTCTCGAACTTCGGCTGCGCGGTAAAGATACTGAGCGCGCCGGCCGAGGTGTTGCGCCCGAACAGCGTGCCTTGGGGTCCACGCAGGATCTCCACCCGTTCGAGTTCCGGCAGCTCCGAAATCGCCACGCCTGAGCGCGACCGGAACACGCCATCGATGAACACGCCCACCGCCGGCTCGAACCCGGGATTGTCGCCACCCGTGGTGATGCCGCGGATGTAGATGGTGGTGCCGGTCGCCGAGGACTGGCCGGTCGAGGATTGCAGCGACGGCGCCAGCTGCTCGAGGTCGCGGACATTGTCGACGCCGGCATTTTCAAGGAGCTGCGGTCCGATCGCGGTGATCGCCACCGGCACGTCCTGCACCGTCTCGTTGCGGCGGGTGGCGGTGACGATGATCTCGTTGGCCGAGACATAGCCCTCATCCTGCGTCGGCGGTGCAGCGCCACGGTCCTGCGCGAATGCGGAGATGGGCCCGGCCAGCGCCAGCAGCATTGCCGACGCGCCGAGCAGTTCGCCCTTCGTCATGGTCTTTCCTCTCCCTGGCCGCCCCGATCTTGCGCCGGTCGCGACTTTGCTGTTTTTGCATGCACACGCTAATGCCGGGCTTTTCCGGAGGTCAACGGGTCAAATGTTTCCAAAGCCGCGCGAATCCCGGGATTCCTGCGCCTTTCGGTGCCGGGATCCTGCTACCGCCCGGCAAAGCGCGCTTGCCGTAAGGGAAAGCGGAGCGGCGATCGAAAGGACGAATGATGCACGACCACCACCACGATCCCGAAGACGGCGATCTCGTTGCCGCTGCTCCCAAGATACCCGTGCCCGAAGACGTGGCGGAGGCGATCCGCACGCTGATCCGCTGGACCGGGGACGATCCCAGCCGGGAGGGCCTGCTCGACACGCCGCAGCGCGTCGCACGCGCGTGGAAGGAATATTGCGCGGGCTATGCCGAGGATCCGTCGCACCATCTCTCGCGCGTATTCGAGGAGGTGGGCGGCTATGACGAGATCGTGCTGCTGAAGGACATTCCCTTCCAGTCACATTGCGAGCACCACATGGCGCCGATTACCGGCAAGGCATCGATCGCCTATCTGCCCAGGAACCATGTCGTCGGCATTTCCAAGCTCGCCCGCGTACTCCACGCCTTCGCTCGCCGCCTGCAGGTGCAGGAGCGGCTTACCGCCGAAGTGGCCGACTGCATCTGGAACCATCTCCATCCGGTCGGCGTCGCGGTGGTGATCGAGGCACAGCATGGCTGCATGACCGGCCGCGGCGTACGGACGCCGGGTGTCGGCATGGTCACCAGCCGGATGATGGGCGTGTTCCGCGAGGACGAACGCAGCCGGGCCGAAGTGCTCAAGCTGATGGGCTATTGATGCCAGGGCGGGTGCTGGTCACGGGCGGCGCACGGCGGATCGGCGCGGCGATCAGCCGGGGCCTGGCCGAACGCGGCTGGGCGGTAGCGGTCCATCACCATCATTCGCCCGACGAAACCGAAGCCTTTGCCGCCGAGCTGCGCGCCAGCGGCGCCCACGCGGCGGTCGTCTGCGCCGAACTCGCCGATCCTGCCGCGCCCACGGCCTTGGTCGAGGCCTGCCGCGCCGCGCTGGGCGGCCCGCTGGACGCCGTTGTCAACAATGCCTCGCTGTTCGCCTATGATGCGGCGCCGATCACCGACTACAGCTTGCTGGACCGGCACATGCATGTGAACCTCGCCGCGCCGGTCGGGCTCGCGATGGCACTCGCCGCGCAGCCGGACCTCGCCGAGGGCGCGGTGGTCAACCTGCTCGACCAGAAGGTGGGCAACCTCAATCCCGATTTCTTCAGCTACACCTGCTCGAAGCTGGCCCTGCACGGCGCCACCCATATGCTGGCGCAGAAGCTGGCGCCGCGGATCCGCGTCAACGCCGTCTCCCCCGGCCTCACCCTGCCCAGCCTCGACCAGACCGAGGCGGAATTCGCCCGCACCGGCACGCAAAACCTGCTGCGCCGCCCCGTCGACCCCGCCGACATCGCCGCGACCGTGGCGTATCTGCTCGAATGCCGCAGCGTGACCGGGCAGAACGTCTATGTCGATTGCGGCCAGCATTTCCTCGCGCGGGACGGCGACGTGATGTTCGAAGGACGCGAGCACCGCCCCGATGCCTGACTATGTGATCCATCTTGACGCGCTCGAGCTCAGCATGGGCCTGGGCATCCACCCGCACGAGCGCGCCGCCCCGCAGCGGGTGCGGATCGATGTGGCGATGACCTGCCGCTATCCCGCCCCCCCGGAAGACCGGATCGATGCGGTGGTGGACTATGACTTCCTGCGCGCGGGCATCCATGCCCTTGTCCGCACACGACATTTCGAATTGCAGGAAGTGTTGTGCGAGGAAGTCGCGGCGCTCGCCCTGCGCGACGCGCGCGTCGTAGAGGTGCGGGTCCGCTCCGCCAAGCAGGACGTGTATCCCGACGCCAGGGTGGGATGCGAGATTATCCGTACTCTTACGAATATACGCGAATAATCTCGACCTGAGACACTCTGGTCAGCCGCGGTGCCTATAAAACACCTACGGGCTGTCCGCCGCGATGGCCCCTCAAGGGTACCCGTGCGCCTGCCACCAGAGGATCGTGGATGTCGATTGCAAGTTTCGTTCGCAACAGCGCGCTCGCAATGATGGCGATTCTGCTCGCCGGCGGGTTGCTGGCCGCTTGGCGGCTCGATCGCATCCGCATGGGTGGCGAGATGCAGCTGCGGCAGCAGCTCAATGCCGATCTCATCGCGGACATTCTCCCGCCGCCCGAATACATCATCGAGCCGTTTCTCGAAGCCACGCTGATCGCCCGGAATCCAGAGACGGTGGGCGAGCATGCGAACCGGCTGGATGATCTTCACAAGCAGTATGACGAGCGGAACCGCTTCTGGCAGACCGCGCGCGTAGGCGAGGACCTGCGGAGCCAGCTGCTGCAGCAGGCCCATCCCGCGGCGCAGAAGTTCTGGAACGAAATCGAACAGGGATTGGTCCCCGCCGCGCGCAAGGGCGACCGGGCCGCGATCGACGCCAGCTACGCAAAGTTGCGCGCCCTGTACGACACCCACCGCACCGCCATCGACAAGCTCGTGGCGATGGCTAACGACGCGCAATCGCAAATCAAGGCCAAGGGCAACTCCGAATTTTCCCTCGCGATCGCCATCGTGGTGGTACTGGGACTGATCGTTGCCGCGCAGGCAGCCCATTTCTACCTGACGATGTACCGCCGCGTGCTGGAGCCGATCGGCACCTTGTCCGGCCTGACCGACCGGCTCGCCCGCGGTGAGGTCGCCACCATCCCCTATCAGGATCGTACCGACGAAATGGGCCGCATCGCCTGCGGCCTGGAGCATTACCGTGCCGCCGCCGCGGCCCAGAGCGAGTCCGACGCGCGCAAGCTCGAGGAGCAGCGCGACGTCACCGAAGTGTTGGGCAACGGCCTGCTGGCGCTGCGCGAGGGTGACTTGTCGCGCACGATCGACCGCCGCTTCCCCGCTGAATATGAAGTGCTGCGGCAGAACATCAACGAGGCGATCGCCTCGCTGCGCGCCCGCGTGCAGCTGGTCAGCGAGAGCGCGGACAACATCCGGAACACCTCGTCCGAGGTCGCGCACGGCTCGGAAGACCTTGCGCACCGCACTGAGAAGAGCGCCGCCAATCTCGCCCAGGCGACCGAGGCGCTGACCAAGATCGAGGAGCGGCTGCGCGCCACCATGATCGCTGCCGACAACACGGTGAAGCGTGCCGGCGAAGCCACCACGGCGCTGCGCGACGGCCGCGGCACCACCGCCCGCGCCGTGCAGGCGATGGACCGCGCCAGCGGCAGCGCCCGGAATATCGACGGCGTGATCGAGGGCCTCGACAAGATCGCCTTCCAGACGCGCGTGCTGGCGATGAACGCGGCGGTCGAGGCTGGCCGCGCCGGCGAGGCGGGCCGCGGCTTCATGGTCGTCGCCGATCTCGTCGCCGCGCTTGCGCTCCGCGCCGAGGATCAGGCCAAGCAGGCGCGCGACATGCTGAGCGAGACCCAGGCGGACATCATCCAGGCCGCGGACGCAGTGCACGACACCGACACCGCACTCGACACGATCTCCGGCGACGTCGAAGCCGTGCACGATCTGATCGCGGCGATCGACCATGACAACCACGCCCAGTCTGCGGCCGTGAGCCAGGTGGCGACGGCGATGAAGGCGATGGACCTGGTGACGCAGCAAAATGCCGCGATGGTCGAGGAAACCTCGGCCGCGATCCGCAACCTCTCGGGCGAAGTCAACGCCCTCGCCCAGCGCGCCGCCGCCTTCCGGTTCGAACGGACCACCGGCATGCGCATGGCAGCCCCCGAGCGCGAAATCGCAACGGTCCACTGATCCCTGTAAAAGCGGCCCCGTCGCACTGCGACAGGGCCGCTTTTCCTGTCAGGCGCGGTTCGCGGCGCTCAGCACGGCCCGGACCGACGCCGTCGCGATATCCGCATCGATGCCAACGCCGAATACCGTCCGGCCATCCTCGGTCCGGCACTCGACATAGGCCGCCGCCTGCGCGTCCGCCCCGCCGCCGATGGCGTGCTCGCTGTAATCGACCACGTCGAACCGCGGCCCGGTCGACCCTGCCAGCGCATCGACCACGCCCGAGATCAGGCCATTGCCGCGGCCGGAGATCGACTGCGCGGCCCCATCGATCGAGATACGGCCGACGAACACGCGGCTGCCGGCGCTGCCGGTTTCCTCATAATCGACCAGCGCGATCCGGTCCTTGTCACCGGGCAGATACACGCGCTCGAATAGCCCCCAGATATCGGTGGCATTGAGCTCGCGGCTGGTCTCGTCGGCCAGTGCCTGGACGTGCTTGGAGAATTCCGCCTGCATCCGCTTGGGCAGCTTGAGCCCCTTGTCCTGCTCGAGCACCCAGGCGACGCCCCCCTTGCCCGACTGCGAGTTGACGCGGATCACCGCTTCATAGTCGCGGCCGAGATCCTTGGGATCGATCGGCAGGTACGGCACGTCCCAGATCTGGTCGTTGCGGGCGGCCTGCGAGGCGAAGCCCTTTTTGATCGCATCCTGGTGGCTACCGGAAAAGGCGGTGAATACCAGGTCGCCCGCATAGGGATGGCGCGGGTGGACGGGGAGTTGGTTGCAGTATTCGACCGTCTGGATCACCTCGTCGATGTCCGAGAAGTCGAGCCCGGGATTCAGCCCCTGCGTGTACATGTTGAGCGCCAGCGTCACGAGATCGACATTGCCGGTCCGCTCGCCATTGCCGAACAGGCAGCCCTCGACGCGGTCGGCGCCCGCCAGCAGCCCAAGTTCCGACGCAGCAACGCCGGTGCCGCGATCGTTGTGGGTGTGCAGGCTGATCACGACGCTGTCGCGGCTACGGATATTGCGGCAGAACCACTCGATCTGGTCGGCATAGATATTGGGCGTCGCCGCCTCGACGGTTGCCGGCAGGTTGAGGATCAGCGGGCGCTCCGGCGTCGGGCGCAGGATGTCCATCACCGCCTCGCAGACCTCGACCGAGAAATCGAGCTCGGCGGTCGAGAAGGTCTCGGGGCTATATTCGAAATGCCACTCGGTATCGGGCTGCTTGGCCGCTTCGTCGCGCAGCACCTTGGCGCCCTCGATAGCAATCTGGCGGATCTCATCGCGACTCATGCCGAACACGATGCGGCGCCAGGCCGGCGAGACGGCATTGTAGAGGTGGACGATCGCCTGCTTGGCGCCCTTCAGCGACTGAAAGCTGGTCTCGATCAGGTCGCGGCGCGACTGGGTGAGCACCTGGACGATCACGTCGTCGGGCACCTTGCCCTCGCGCACCAGCCCGGAGATGAAGTCGAATTCGGTGGCGCCGGCGCTCGGGAAGCCGACCTCGATCTCCTTGAGCCCCACCTTGACCAGCAGTTCGAAGAAGCGGGTCTTCTTCTCGCCGTCCATCGGATCGATCAGCGCCTGGTTGCCGTCGCGCATGTCGGTGGAAAGCCAGCGCGGCGCCTTGGTGATGGTGCGGCTGGGCCATTGGCGATCGGGCAGATCCACCTGCGGGAAGGGACGATATTTGACGCTGGGGTCGCGCAACATGGGTCGTGTCTCTCTTGAAGGTCGGGCCGCGCCTAGCGCAGCCACGATGCGTTAGGGAAGCTCCGGTTTGCCCTTAGGGGAGACGCGCGCAGGCGAGATCGGCCCCTAAGGGCGGATAAGTCGCAGGGTAAGGCGCAGGGCGTCGGTCACCACGCTCTAGTGCCGCAACTGGCCAGATTTGTCCAGCTTCGACTAAACGCCTGCAAAACAAGGGAGCTTTCGTGATATTGATCGGTTGTTAACCAGAATACGCCGAAGAAGCGTGCTCGCAGGAGAGGAAATCCATGCTGCAGCTCGTCTATATCAGTTCCGTCAATCCCGCGGCGCCCTGCCCCACGCAGGACATCCTGACGGTTTCCCGCCGCAACAATGCGCGCGACCGGATCACCGGGCTGCTCTATGCGGATGCCGGGCGCTTCCTGCAGGCGCTGGAAGGGCCGGAGGACGCCGTGGAAGCGGCCTATGCCCGGATCCGCGGCGACCGCCGGCATCGCGCGATCGTGCTGCTGTCGCGCCAGCAGGTCGATCGCCGCGCCTTCGGCCATTGGGAAATGGCGCATCGCGCGCCCGGTGCCGACGCCGCGAGCTTCCTAGACGAGGTTCGGCGGCTCACCGCCGACGCTACGCCGGACGTGCGCGGCACCTTCGAGGGTCTCGTGCGAACCCGAGTCTTGGCCTGACCGCGCAACTTTACTACATTTTTGCGGCAAAGTGTTGCTCGCTTGCACCACCGCAGCGCCGCAAAATGCCGCTTCGGCGCGCTTCCATGCTGTCTGCGCTGGACAGACGCACTTTCCCGCGATCAAAGGCGTACAGGGGCGTGCATCACCGCACGAACCGCAGTACATCGTTGGTTGCGACAAGGGGGAGGAAGCCTCTCAATCCCGAGGCGCTGACGAAGGAATAGCCCCATAAGGGGCACGAACAGGAGTTAGACACGATGGCCGAGACCAAAGCACGCGGTGGCATTGCCAAGCCGGTTACCCCTTCGCCCGAACTGGCGAAGATTGTGGGCACCGCCGATCTGCCGCGCAGCGAGATCGTCAGCAAGGTTTGGGAATATATCAAGAAGCACAACCTGCAGAACCCGGCGAACAAGCGCGAGATTCTGGCCGACGAAACGCTGAAGCCGATCTTCGGCGGCGACAAGGCCACCATGTTCGAGATGAACAAGCACCTCGCCAAGCACGTCAAGTAAGCGGGGGCGGTCCGCCCGCTGCGGGCGGCGCCAACAACAAGAGGGGCAGGCATCTCGGGATGCCTGCCCCTCTTCGCTTCCGGGACTATCGAGAGCGCAGCGGATGAGGTCGCGTCAGTGTGCCAGCACCAGCGGCACCGGACATTCGGCCAGCATCCGCCGGGTCACGCCGCCAAAGGCCGCTTCCAGGAACCGGCTGTGGCCAAAGCCGCCCATCACGAGATAGGCCGCCTTGAGCGCCTCCAGGACCGTAAAGATCGCAGCGCTCACCGTATCGGTCTTCGGCACGACGCGCACCTCGGGCCGGATGCCGTGCCGCGACAGATATTCCGCCGCTTCGGCGGCAGGCAGCCGCAGCGTGCCTTCATCGACCACCAGGATCGTCACCGTGCCGGCATGCTTCAGCAGCGATACGCTCGCCTGCAGCGCCGCCTCGGCGGTGCGCGAGCCATCCCATGCGACCACGGCGTGGCCATAGAGGTCGAAGCCCAGGGTCTTCTCCGGCACCGCGACGATCGGCTTGCCGGTCTTCAGGATCGTGTCGCAGATCAGGTCGCGCATGTCGGGATAGTCGACCTTGTCGAGTTCGCGATTGAGCACCACCAGATCGGCGAGCGCGGTCGCGTCGCGCAGGCATTCGCGGGCGAAGCCGGTGGCGTCGATCCAGTCATAGGGAACGTCCTCGGCCTTCAGCCGCGCCTCCATCCGCACGCGATTGGCTGCCTCGCGGGTCTGTTCGTCGGCGAGCAGCGCCGCGCCACCCCCGAATTCGACATAATCGCCGACATAGGCCGGCACGATCGCGACATCGATGCAGCGCAGATGCCCTTCCAGCCCCCGCGTCAGGTCGAGCGCCGCCTGGAACCGTGCCTCCTGTCCGGCGTCGTCATGCATCAGAACGAGTACATTCTTCATGGTCGCCTCCATTGCACCCCGGTCTTCTTCGAGGATGCTGGGAGGCTAGGCAGAACCAATTTTCCCCGACATGCGGTTAGTTACGGATACTCGGCTGCAATCGTTACCAATTCTTCCTGATCGAGGATCACGAAGCTCCGCAGGTCAGGTAGCGCGATCACCCCGTCGCGCTTCATTGCAGTGAGCTTGCGGCTGACCGTCTCGATCGTCAGGCCCAGCAGCTCGGCCATTTGCTGGCGGGTCAGCGGCAGCGCCACCGGCGCGCCGGGCGAACAGGTGCCCCGTGCGGCGAACTGGAGGAGCAAGCTGGCCACCCGCTCCTCGGCGGACTTGCGGCCGAGCAGCAGCATCCAGCGGCGCAGCTGGTCCAGCTCGTCATAGGCGCGGGTCAGCAGCGCCTGGCCGATCTCGGGATGCGCCTCGACCAGCGCCGGCAGCGCGCTGCGCGGGAACACGCACAGCTCGGTCTCGGTCAGCGCGGTGACGCAGTGGCTCGACGGCCGCTCGCTGATCGCGCCGACAAAGTCGGCTGGGAAGGCAAGCCCGAGCATCTGCTCGCGGCCATCCTCCAGCGAGGCGGAGAGCTTCACCAGGCCGTGATGGAGAATGCCGACCTGCTCGGCAGTATCTCCCTGCCAGATCAGCACCTCCCCGCGGCGCAGCACCCGCTTGCGACCGATGCGATTGAGCGCGTCGAGCGCGCCGGCGGAAATGCCGCCACATAGCGATGCCATCCGCACGCCACAGGCCGCGCAGCGCGCCGGCAGACTCCAATCCGCCGCGCCAAGATCCAGCTGGGTTCGATCCATGTACATATCCGCCTCCGCGCGTGGCATGCCGCGCGTGTGCAGGGCTTGTCGTTACGTATTGATCCGCAGGGATGAAGCCCACTAACTTGGGAACATTACCTACCCGCGACGTTGCGCGCGATCAAAACCGCGCGACGAACTTGCGGGTACCCGGTGCCTCGTCGAACACGAGGAGAAATGAACCATGCGTACTTCGCTTTTTGTCGGTCTGGCCGCTGCCGGCCTGCTGGCCTCGACTGCGAGCGCCCAGGCACAGGACAAGGCGGGAATCGCGGCCGGCGACTGGCTGGTCCGCCTGCGCGGCATCGTCGTTGCCCCCAATGAATCGTCGACCGGCATCACGCCCGGCATCCCTACCGGCAAGGTCGGCGTGGGCGATGCGGTGATGCCTGAAGTCGACTTCACCTATATGGCCACCGACAATATCGGCGCCGAGCTGATCGTCTCCAGCACCCGCCATGACATCCAGGGCCGCGAGGCGATCTCGGCCCTCGGCAAGGTCGGCCACACCTGGGTGCTGCCGCCGACGCTGACGCTGCAGTATCACTTCATGCCCAAGGCCGCGATCCGCCCCTATCTCGGTGCCGGCATCAACTACACCACCTTCTATTCGGCGAAGACCAGCGATTCGCTGAACAAGGCGCTCGGCCAGACCAGCCTCTCGCTCAAGGACAGCGTCGGCTACGCGCTGCAGGCCGGTGTGGACATCGACTTGAACAAGAAGTTCTTCCTGAACCTCGACGTCAAGTACATCGACATGGGCACCACTGCCCGGCTCAACACCGGCGGCACGATCAACCAGACCAAGGTGGACATCAACCCGCTGGTGTTCGGCTTCGGCGTCGGCACCCGCTTCTGAGGTGGGCCTCCCGCGCCCCAAAGGGGCGGGGGAAACAAAAGGGGAGCCGCGTGCTAGGGCGCGCGGCTCCCCTTTTTCGTCAGGACAATGCGGTTATGCGGCTGGCGGGGCGAGATAGTCGTGGACGACTTCGCCGCAGCTGAGCGTGAGATCGGCGAGGATGTGCGTTGCCGAGACCACCCCGCGCACCGGCAGCTTGGCGACCGGCGCAAGGCAGTGCGGATGGAGCTCGAGGCTCGCGGGGCCGGTCCACGCGCCCTTCACCGTCACCTCGCTAGGGGCATAGCGGACCAGTTCGCAGACGCGCGCCGTGCCGTCCACATGCGGCAGCACCTTCAGCAGAAAGGTCGGCGTGGTCAGGAATGCGGCCATCGCGACGGGATCCAGCGCCTGATACTTGTACGCCATGGTGCCCGTCGCGACGCGCACGCCGTTATAGTCGAGCGTGCAGACCAGCGCGTCGTTGCGCACTTCCACCTTGGGTTGCGCGAACATCTTGGGGAACCCCCAGATCTCGCGACCCGAGGCAATGCCAGCCTCGCTGTCCAGATACATGGCGTGGGTGAAGCCACCGGGCGCGCCCTGATAGGTGACCGGGAGCACCTGGCCGGATTCGGTATAGTCGCCGAGCCCGCTGGAATCCGGCATCTTGATGAATTCGTACTTCACGATCGGATCGGCGGGCATCAGCGGCGCCGGGATCACCTGCGCCAGCGCCTCCGGATCGGTGCGATAGGCGATGATCACGAACTCGCGGTTGATGAAGCGGAACGGCGGCTTCGGATAGGCCGGGCTGGAAACGGGCATGGCATAGGCAGACGCGCGGATTTCGTCCTCGGTCATGGGAGTCTCCTCGGGAGGTGTAGGGAAAAGTCGGGCCAGGAACCGGTCGGCACTCTCCACGGCGGTAGGCACGCGACGGCGGGCTGTCTCAAGGCGCGGGAAGCCGCCAGCAGTGCATCTCGCGCGCGCTTCGAGAACGCACGGTACTCCTACCGGGGGAGGACGGTGGCGTTCAGTGAGTGCGAGGTAAGGCAGCCCCTGCTAACGGGCATGCCGACGCGTTCACCTGCTGGGAAAGCACCCGCCAAGAAGGCGTCAGGCCCCGGAGGGACTACGCTTGGGCGTCCGCTCCTGGCGGTGCTTAGATTGTCGATACTTCACCTGGCCGCGCCCCAGTCCGCGCTTTGCTGCAAGCGCAGCGCTCTCTATGGTGCCACCATGGCTCGCATACTGGTGGTGGAAGACGACGGCGCAACGGCCGAGGCAATCGCCCATGAACTGCGCGCGCATGGCCATGATGTGACCGTCGCCGAAACGGGCGAAGCCGCACTCGCGGCGGCGCAGGAGGCGACGCTCGACGCGCTCACCCTCGATCGATTGCTGCCGGACATGGACGGCCTTGCCCTGCTCGCCCGGCTCCGCGCGACGGGTGTGCAGGCGCCAGTGCTGATGGTCAGCGCGCTGGGCGATGTGGACCAGCGAATCGCCGGCCTCCGCGCCGGGGGCGACGACTATCTGATCAAGCCCTTCGCGCCGAGCGAACTGGCCGTCCGGATCGAAGTGCTTCTGCGCCGGACCCAGCAATCCGTCGAAACGCTGCTGCAGGTCGGCAGCATCCAGCTCGACCTGCTGCGCCGGGAAGCGCGCGTTCGCGGCACCCCGGTGCGCCTGCTCCAGATGGAGTTCAAGCTGCTCGAATTTCTCATGCGCAATGCCGGGGTCACGGTCAGCCGGCGCGTATTGTTCGAGCAGGTGTGGAACTATCACTTCGATCCCGGCGCGAACCTGATCAACGTCCATGTCGCCCGGCTCCGCCGCAAGCTGGAACTGCCGGATGTCCCCTCGGCGATCGCGACGGTGAAGGGCGAAGGCTATCGGTTCGATGCCGTCTGATCGGCTGCGTTGGCGCGACGTTCGCGCCACGACCCCCTTCCGGCTGACACTGCTGCTCGGATCGGTATTCCTCGTCGCCCTGTGGGCCACGCTCGCAACCAGCTATGTCTTCACCGCGCACGAACTGCTCGCGCGCAGCGACCAGATTCTCTTGATGCGTGCCAACGCCCTGCTCGCATCGCCGCCGGCGGCGTTGCCGGATCGGCTGCGCGCAGAGATCGCTAACACCACCCCCGGCCTCAGCTATTTCGCGCTGCTCGGCCGGGACGGCGAACAGGTGGTCGGCAATGTCGACCTGCCCGCCCCGCCCCGCATCGGCACGCCCTATGCGGTTCCCGCCGCGCCGGGCGTCCATGGGCCGCTCCGCGTCCTTGCCGTGCGCACGACGGCGGGGGAGACGATCCTGCTGGCGCGTGACATCCTGCCCATCCAGGATTTGCGGATCCGGCTGCTCCAGATCCTGCTCGTCAGCGGGCTGGCCGGCACCGCGTTGGTGGTGACCGCGGCGATGCTGCTCAGCATCGGGCCGTTGCGGCGCGTCCGCGATCTCGAGCGGGCCAGCCGCATCATTGCCGCAGGCGGCCTCGGCCATCGCATGCCGATTGCCGGTCGCCGCGACGAGCTCGACCAGTTCGCCGCCACGGTGAACCTGATGCTCGACGAGGTCGCGCATGTCGTGGCGCAGGTGAAAAGCGCCACCGATGCCATCGCGCACGACCTGCGCACGCCGCTCACCCGCGTGCGCGCGACGCTGCACCGGATGCACCAGGAAACGCCGCTGCCGGAAGCCGCGCGCAGCGTGACCGAACGCGCGATCGAGGATCTCGACGCCGTGGTCGACCGGTTTGCCGCGCTGCTCCGCATCGCCGAACTCGAGGCGAGCGGCCGCCGCGCAGGCATGGTCTCCGTCGACCTGCAAATGCTGCTGGGCGAGCTGGCCGAGTTGTACGCGCCCCTGGCCGAAGAGCGCGGCGTTGCGCTAACCATCGACCTGCGCGGCGCGCGCCGCGTCACAGCGGACCCGGAGCTCTTGTTCGAAGCGGTAGGCAACGTCCTCGACAATGCCATCAAGTTCACACGATCAAGAGTCACGCTGCGGCTTCGAGAGCGCGCGGATGTGCCCGTCATCGAAGTGATCGACGACGGCCCCGGCATACCCGTGGATGAACGCGAGGCGGTCTTGCGCCGCTTTCACCGGGCGAGCGGGGCTGCCGGTGTCGAAGGGACAGGCCTGGGACTCGCGGTCGTCAGCGCCATCCTCCACCTGCACGGGTTCACCCTTGCGTTCGGCGACGCAGCGCCCGGCCTGATCGCGAGCATCGAGCTGCGCGCGTCCCAGAGGTGAAATTCATTTAATTCGCCATCGCTGCAGCGCGGGAGCAAATGCCCTGGCGCCGGCGCTGCGGCGTCCCCCACCCCCCGCGCCCAGCGCCGGCACCCTGTTTTCCGTTGCGCAGGCTGCCCATGCTCCATCTCATCCGCATCGCGCTCAGCAAGCCGCTCACCTTCGTCGTCCTCGCGATCCTGATCGTGCTGGGCGGCGGCGTGGCGGCGCTGACGACGCCGACCGACATCTTTCCCGACATCAAGATCCCGGTGATCGCCGCGGTGTGGACCTATCGCGGCCTGCCGCCCGAGGAGATGTCCGGCCGCGTCGTCTATTATTACGAGCGGCAGCTCACCTCGACGGTGAACGACATCGATCATATCGAGAGCCAGAGCCTCGCCGGCATCGGCATCGTCAAGATCTTCTTCCGCCCGAACGTCGACATCCGCACCGCCACCGCGCAGGTGACGAGCATGAGCCAGACCGTGCTCAAGCAGATGCCGCCGGGCATCACCCCGCCGCTGATCCTCAACTACAACGCCTCGACCGTACCGATCCTGCAGCTGGCACTCTCGTCCAAGACGCTCTCCGAAGCGAAGATCTTCGACCTCGGCCAGAACGCGATCCGCCCGGCGCTCGCCTCGGTGGGGGGCGCCGCCGTGCCTTCGCCCTATGGCGGCAAGGAGCGCCAGATCCAGATCGACATCGACCCGGCCGCGCTCCAGGCCCACCACCTCTCCGCGACCGATGTTGGCAACGCGCTTGCCCAGCAGAACCAGATCGTGCCCGCCGGCACCACCAAGATCGGCAGCTATGAGTACAATATCAGGCTCAACAACGCGCCGCAGGTGATCGACCAGCTGAACGAGCTGCCGATCAAGACGGTCGATGGCGCCACCGTGCTGATGCGCGACGTCGCCCATGTCCATGACGGCTCGCCGCCCCAGCGCAACATCGTCCGCGTCGACGGCCACCGCGCCGTCCTGATGACGATCCTGAAGAGCGGCGCGGCCTCGACCATCGCCATTGTCGACGGGGTCAAGGCGCTGCTCCCCAAGCTCGCGGAAACGCTGCCGCCCGACCTGAAGGTGCTGCCGCTCTCCGACCAGTCGCTGTTCGTCAAGGCGGCGGTCAACGGGGTGGTCCGCGAAGGCGCGATCGCGGCGGCGCTGACCAGCCTGATGATCCTGCTGTTCCTCGGCTCGTGGCGCTCGACCGTGATCATCGCCGCCTCGATCCCGCTGGCGGTGCTGGCGGCGGTCGCCGGCCTCGCCGCCGCCGGGCAGACGCTCAACATCATGACGCTGGGCGGCCTTGCCCTCGCCGTCGGCATCCTGGTCGACGACGCGACGGTGACCATCGAGAACATCAACTGGCACCTCGAACAGGGCAAGACGGTGCGCGACGCCATCCTGGATGGCGCGCGGCAGATCGTGCAGCCCGCCTTCGTCTCGTTGCTCTGCATCTGCATCGCCTTCCTGCCGATGTTCTTCCTGCCGGGCGTCGCGGGCTTCCTGTTCGCGCCTATGGCCGAGGCGGTGGTGTTCGCGATGATCGCCAGCTTCGTGCTCAGCCGCACGCTGGTGCCGACCATGGGCAATTTCCTGCTCCGCCAGCACGCGGGCGCCCACACGATCGAACACATGGTCAGCCATGACTCGATGACCGGGATGCCGAAGAGCCGCAATCCGTTCCGCCGCTTCCAGCACGGGTTCGAACAGCGCTTCGAGACGATCCGCCGCTATTATCTGTCGCTGCTCGGCTTCGCGCTGGCCCGGCGCAAGGCGTTCGTCCCCGCCTTCCTGCTGGTGGTGCTCGCCTCTTTCGCGCTGATCCCGATGCTGGGGCAGACCTTCTTCCCGACAGTCGACGCCGGGCAGATCAACCTCCACGTCCGCGCGCCGGTCGGTACGCGCATCGAGGAGACGGCGGCGCTGTTCGACCATATCGAAGACCGGATCCGCGGCGTCGTGCCGCCCGATCAACTGGTGTCGATCGTCGACAATATCGGCCTGCCGATCAGCGGCATCAACCGCGCCTATTCGAACACCGGCGGCATCGGCCCACAGGACGGCGACATCCTGATTACCCTGTCCAAGGAACACAAGCCGACCGCCGACTATGTGAAGGCGCTGCGCAAGGCGCTGCCCGATGCCTTCCCGGGCTCGACCTTCTCGTTCCTGCCCGCCGACATCATCAGCCAGATCCTGAACTTCGGCGCCCCCGCCCCGATCGACGTGCAGGTCGCCGGCCCGGACAAGAAGGCCAACGAGGCCTATGCCCATCTGCTCGCCGAGAAGATGAACCATATCGCGGGCATCGCCGACGTCCGCGTGCAGCAGGCGAACGATTATCCCGAACTCGCCTTCGACGTCGACCGCGCCCAGGCCAACCGCGTCGGCATCACCGAGAACGACGTGACCAAAAGCCTGTCGGTCAATCTTGCCGGCAGCTTCCAGGTGGCGCCCGCCTTCTGGCTCAACCCGAAGAACGGCGTGTCCTACCCGATCGTCGTCCAGGCGCCGCAGTACCGCATCGACACCATGTCCGACCTGCAGAACCTGCCGGTCACCGGCACGCAGGGCAGTGCCCAGCTGCTCGGCGGCATCGGGACGCTCCACCGCGAACCGAGCGCGGCGGTGGTCTCGCACTATGCGGTGCAACCGGTGTTCGACGTCTATGCGACGACGCAGGGCCGCGATCTCGGGGCGGTGGCGGCGGGCATCCAGAAGGTGCTCAAGGATACCGAAGGTCAGCGGCCCAAGGGCGCCACGGTCGCGCTGCGCGGCCAGGTCGAGACGATGAACACGGCCTTTTCCGGGCTGCTGTTCGGCCTCGCCGGTGCGGTGGTGCTGATCTACCTGCTGATCGTCGTCAACTTCCAGTCGTGGATCGACCCGGCGGTGATCGTCTCGGCGCTGCCGGCGGCGCTGGCGGGCATCGTCTGGATGCTGTTCGCCACCCACACGCCGCTCTCGGTGCCGGCGCTCACCGGTGCGATCATGTGCATGGGCGTCGCCACCGCCAACTCGGTGCTGGTCGTCAGCTTTGCCCGCGAGCGGCTCGCCGAGACCGGCGACGCGCTCAGGGCAGCGATGGAGGCAGGCGCCACCCGCTTCCGCCCGGTGCTGATGACCGCGCTCGCCATGATCATCGGCATGGCGCCGATGGCGCTGGGCCTGGGCGAAGGCGGCGAACAGAACGCGCCGCTCGGCCGCGCCGTGATCGGCGGCCTGATCTGCGCGACGCTCGCCACCCTGATCTTCGTCCCCGTCGTGTTCAGCATCGCGCACCGCCGCGACAAGCTCCGTCAACCCTCCGACCTCGCAGCCGAGGACCTTGTTTATGCAGAGTGAAGCCCCCCTTGCCCCCCAGACCCACGCCCCGCGCGGATTGAAGACGGCCGGCATCGCCGCCGTGGTGATCGCCGGTGCGGTGATCGCGCTCGGCACGATGAGCCGGGCCCGTGATAACGGCGAAGCCCAGCACTGGTCCGATGCCCGCTCGATCCCGGTGGTGCATCTAGTACCCGTGCAGGCCGCAGCCGCCAGCGGCACGCTCAGCCTGCCGGGCACGATGGAAGCATGGGACGCCGCCAAGCTCTATGCTCGCGTCGGCGGCTATGTCCGCGGCTGGGACAAGGATATCGGCGCCACCGTCGCGGCCGGCACCCCCCTCGCCCAGATCGACACGCCCGAGCTCGACCAGCAGATCGGCCAGGCACGCGCCGACCTTACCAGCGCGCTGGCCAATGCCGGGCTGGCGAAAAGCACTGCCGCACGCTGGAACGACCTGCTCACCACCCATTCGGTCTCGCAGCAGGAAGCGGACGAGAAGAATGGCGAGCTTGCCGTCCGGAACGCGGCGGTGAACGCCGCCCGCGCCAATCTGGGCCGGCTGCTGGCGATGAAGGGCTTCGCCACGGTCCGTGCGCCCTTTGCCGGCGTGGTGACGCAGCGCGCCGCGGACATCGGCGATCTGGTCGGCCCCAGCAGCGGCAACCAGCAGCCGCTCTTCTCGGTGGCAGATGTGCGCAAAATTCGCATCTATGTGAGCGTGCCGCAGGTCTATTCCTCGGCGATCCATCCGGGCCTCGCCGCCACACTAAGCGTGCCCGACTATCCCGGCCGCAGCTTCACCGCGCAGGTGATCGGCCAGTCGGGCGCGATCAGCCAGCAGAGCGGTGCCTTCCAGGTGCAGCTCGTCACCGACAACCCCGGCGCGCTGCTCAAGCCCGGCGGCTATGCCAAGGTCGGCTTCAACGTCGCGGGGCAAGCGGGCACGGTGCAGATCCCGTCGAGCGCGCTGGTCTTCCGCGCGGAGGGCGCGCGGGTCGCGCTGGTCAGTCCGGACGGGCATGTCCACCTGCAGGCGATCACCATCGGCCGCGATCTCGGTCCCACGGTGGAAGTGCTGGGCGGCCTCAAGCCCGGCGACCGCGTCGTCGACAATCCGCCGGACTCGGTGAGCGAGGGCGAGCTGGTGCGGGTGCAGCAGAGCCATGCCTAAGCGCCTGACCCTCGCCTGCCTCGCCGTCGCCACTGCCCTGTCGGGCTGCGGCACGGCGCCGGCCTATCGCCCGCCGGTCGTCCCCGCCCCGCCGGCGTTCAAGGAAGCCGGACCCTGGACGACCGCCGCCCCGGCGCTACCCGTCGACGGCAGCTGGTGGACCATCTTCGCCGATCCGGTGCTCGACGGCCTCGAACGCAAGGTCGCCAGCGACAATCCGACGCTGCAGGGCGCACTCGGCCGCTACGAGGCGGCGCAGGCCTATGTCCGCCAGGCCGGCGCGGGGCTGCTGCCCAGCTTCGGCGTGCGCGCGGACGTGACCCAGAACCGCCAGTCCGACAATCGCCCACTACGGGGCGGCAACCAGCCCGATGTTTATGCGGCGGACACGCTGTCGGCCGGCATCGGCTGGGAGCCCGATCTGTGGGGCGGCCTGCACGCCCGCGTCGCCGCCAGCCGCGCCGAAGCACAGGCGAGCGGCGACGACCTCGCCGCGATCCGGCTCGCGCTCGAAACCGCGCTGGCCCAGCGCTATGTCGAACTGCGCGGGCTCGATGCGCAGGCACAAATGCTCACCGACACGGTAAGCGCCTATGCCCAGGCCGATGCGCTGATCCGGCGGCGCTTTGCCGGCGGCATCGCCTCGGGCATCGACGTCGCCCGCGCCGGCGCGCTGCTCGCCGACGCGCGGGCGCAGCTTGCCGACATCGCCGCGTCGCGCGCGCTGGTCGAACACGCCATTGCCAGCCTGGTAGGGCAGCCGGCGAGCAGCTTCACCCTTGCGCCCGCCGCCGGCCAACCGGCGATCCCGGCGCTGCCGCCCGCGCTGCCCTCGACACTGCTGCAGCGCCGGCCGGACGTGGTTGCCGCCGAGCGCCGCATGTTCGCAGCCAATCAGGAGATCGGCGTCGCGCACGCGGCCTTCTTCCCCTCGATCACGCTCGGCGGCAGCGGCGGTGTCCAGAACACTGCGCTCGCCGGGCTGGTCGCTGCGCCGAACACGCTCTGGTCGATCGGGCCGAGCGCGATCCTGTCGATCTTCGACGGCGGCCGGCGGCGCGCGGCGCTTGCTGCCGCCCGCGCCCGCTGGACCGAGACCACGGCCGACTATCGCGGCCGCGTGCTTACCGCCTTCCAGGAGGTGGAGGACGGGCTTGCCCAGCTGCATCACTTCGGCGACGAAGCGAACGCCCAGGCAGACGCCGTCCGCCTGGCCGGGGAAGCCGAGCAACTGGCGCTCAACCGCTATGAAAAGGGCGTGGTCACCTATCTCGACGTCGCGACCGCGCAGGCCTCGGCCCTGCAGGCGCGGCGCAAGGCACTCGATCTGCAGACCCGCCGGCTCGATGCCTGTATCCGCCTGATCGGCGCTACCGGCGGCGGCTGGCAGAGGAATCCCATTGCAAATCAATGATTTGACGAAGTCATGGTGGTGACCCGGAGAGGATTCGAACCTCCGACCTCTCGATTAGGAATCGAGAGGAAAGCCTTATTTTTCAACATTGCTTTCTACATATTCACCTTCCGTTCCCGTACGGTATCCTGCGGCTTTCCAGAATTTGTCAAAACGCCGAGCCACGCGGATGTTCTACCACTGTTCCGCCTTGGGACAAAGCCAGGCGATCGCCCCGGGGTTGGAACGCATCGCGAACATGATCTATATCAGCACGGCTTGGGCCAGCGAGGGCGTGCACCATGGGACCATCTCCGGACGTCATCAGACAGCGTATCGCGGCGGCTTGCACTGAGCAGGGGAAATCGCTGGCGACCCTCTCCCGCGTGCTCGGTCACCAGGAAGGCTATATCGCCCGCTTCGTGCGCAGCGCGGTGCCCTACGAGCTGTCGGCGGCAGACCGCGCGAAGGCCGCCGAGTACCTCGGCGTGCCGGGGCCGCACCTCGGCGCCCCTGCCCGGCCCGACGATCTGCGAGCATATGCCGAGCGGAAGCGCTATCGGCCGGAGTACCGGACCGTGCTGCGCCGGGCGACCTGACAGCACCCGCTTGCGCCATTGGCCGGGCGTGGCATCCTACCCCTCGCGACTCACGCAAGGAGAGGGACTTACATGCTCCGCATCACGACCATCGCCGCCACGCTCGCCCTGATCGCCGCGCCCGCGCTCGCCGCCGCTCCCTGCAAGGACGCCAAGGGCAAGTTCACCAAGTGCCCGCCGACCGCTGCCTCGGCGACCACCGGCGGGGTCACGAAGGACGCGAAGGGCAAGTG
Organism: Sphingomonas azotifigens NBRC 15497; assembly: GCF_002091475.1. GTDB lineage: Bacteria > Pseudomonadota > Alphaproteobacteria > Sphingomonadales > Sphingomonadaceae > Sphingomonas > Sphingomonas azotifigens. The sequence continues at coordinate 67,851 of NZ_BCTR01000017.1, read as the reverse complement.
CCACATCGCCAGCGGCCCTAAGAAGGGCCAGTTCATCAAGTGCCCGTAAGGGAACCTTCGGAGCAAGAACGGCGATGAATAATCGACCGCGCTGCATTTATTGCGGCGAAGAGGGGCAGTCTGCAGAGCATCTTTATGGCCAATGGCTGCGCGATATCTTGCCGGACTTCGGAAACAAGCATGTTATAACTACGACAGGGTGGCGGGATGGACTCCGCCAAGAGCCAATTGACGAAAGTAGGTTCAAGGCGGGAAGCTTGTACAATGCCAGTGTCCGCGCGCCTTGCCGATCTTGCAATAGCGGGTGGATGAATGTCATTAATGGGGAAGCGCGGGAGGCCTTAACGCGGCTCAAAGAGGGGGAATGGTGGCCAACAACTCCTTCAGAGCGCGAGGCACTTGCGACATGGTTGACAATGTTTACTATAAATCACACTTACGCTCTCCCTCTTGCATCCCCGATACCAGCTGATGAACCAAAAAAATTCATGACCGCTCGCCGTCCTATGCCACGTTGGAGCTTCTGGGTTGGCTTGCTTCATCCAGAATGCCGCTGGCAAGTAGGAACAAAGCATACCAAAACGATGTTTTTTGGAAACACAGACTTGGCGGCGGGACCAAACTCCCTGACACTTTGCATACCGTTAAAACGCGCTCTGTTCATGTGCTTTCGTACTAGCACAGGATTCTCGATCTCAGCCGAAGCAGCAAAAAAGTACCTCTTCCTTTCATCGATATGGCCAATGAAGGCATGGAATATGTTTCCTTCCCCGCCATTGATTGATGATGTTCGAGCTGAGAATATTGCCCACTGGATGGAGAGGCCAAAAATTTGGGCAGCCCTTGTCAATAAGCCCTCATCCGCCATTGAATACGGTCAGTGACCTTAGCGGGCTTCTGGCAGAACACCGCCGCGGGGCCTGGCTTCACGGTGGTGCCCTGTGATGCGTACGAGCTGGTCGCCCCGACCTACCCCAGGGCGATGATGACCATCCTCGAGCCGGGCGATATCGATCGCTGGTTGCGCGGCAGCTACGACGACATCGTAGGCCTGCAGCGGCCCTACGACGCAGAGCGGATGTCCGTGCGCGGGCCAGTGTTCCCGACGCGGTCCGGACGCGAGCAATAATCACGTGCGTTCGCGCGAAGCGGAGCCCCCTCGAAGTGTCGGCCTGAGTCGATCCTGCACCTCTGACCAGATCACGTGTGATCGATCTTGGTCGCGCTTGCGCCCAGCCGCGGCGTAAATCCGCTCGAGCGCCTGGTCGGCTGCGCCAAAGCGCAGCACCGGGTTGTCGGAGGCGACCTCCCGCCAGAACATCCTGAAATCGCGAGCGTCCCCTCGTTTGAGGCTCCACAGGTATGCGAGGGCCATCGCCAGCGCGCGGCTGCGATACACCTGCTGATAGCGGCATTCATGCAATGCCTCTTCCAGAGCCAAGAGCGCCTTGGCCGTCAGATCTTCGCCGACTCGCATCAGCGGAACATTAGTGGAACACGCGAGGGAGTCGACAGCTGTCGTGGCCGTAGGGTACATATTCGCTACAATAGGAAGGAACGACGATGGACAGTTGGCTTGGCGCGCTCGCCCTGGCGATCTTTGTGGCGGTCATAGTTGGAAGCGGCCTGCTTTCCGGCGAGAAGGGCAAGAACCGCACCTGTTCGGACTGCGGCTACCGTCCCACAAACGACGGCAGCAGCGTGTGCGAGCGGTGTATGGCAGACGACTGGGCATGAGGAGCGCAGGCGGTGCAGCCTATTCGTCTGGCACCTCGCACAGGAAGTAGTCTTCAAACGTCCGTCGGGGCTTCTTGGGTATCACCCAGGCGCCCTCGGTGACGGCGACGACGTGCCGCCGCAGATAGCTGATCTGCACTTTCAGATTCCCGTCGATGTCGGCTTCTTCGTTCACGCTGCCCAGCATCAAGCCCAACCCGTGGCGAAGCCTGCCACGCCCCTTGATAAGGCCCGCCATCAGCCGAGCCTGGACGCCACGAATGACCGGCTGTTCCAGCCCCCGGTAGAATATCCTCGGAGCGCCGGTCATGTTGCCCTCGAAGCGCCACGGCCCGAAGTCGACAAACGGCACATTTTCAGCGCCGCAGCGCGGGCAGATCTCGGGCATGGTCACGACCGCCGCAACTCGCCCATGGTCAGGAACGCCAGCCCGAATGAGCCGGTCGCCCAGTCCGTGGGCAACACGGCGACGCGATCGGACTGGGCGCCGTCACCGGGCCGGTGAAGGATCGCCGAACCATCCTGCATCAGGACGGTGTTGACCTGGGGCTCGGACGAACTGGTGACACCTGCCTTCACCGTTGCTTGGGCGGCGGCGGCGGCATCCGCCGCGGTCTTCGCGGCCGCAGCGGCCACTTCGGCCTTAGCTTGCGTCTCCGCCGCGGCCCGCGCCGCGGCGACGAATACTTCTGCTTGCGTCATGTCGGTGTTCCTCAGTTCAGGAAGTTCCAGCCGTCCGTCTTGCTGGTCCCCTTGCCGTAGGGGGCTGGAACGTTGCCGGCGCCCGGGCCAAGGATGCAGTAGGCTGTCCGCGCGATAGAGCCCGTGCCGCCGGCCTCGTATCCGGACTCGCCGGCCGAGGGGTGCACCTTGTCCTTGCTGGCCTGCCCGGTGACACCGGCATAATCCTGCGGCGCCTGGTTCCAGTGATTGTAGATGGCCATGCCCTGATAATTGCCCGCGCCACTCGCCGGCCCGACCGGGTTGGTGTCGAGGGTGAGATCCACCACGGCGTGCAACACCGTGTGGTCAATCGTGCCATCCTGGATCATCTTGTTGTTCAGCGCCTGGCGCGCGGCCTCACTAGGGCCGCCGGTGCGGGTCGCTTCGGTGTCGGGGGCGGTGAAGGCAGTAAATACCGCTTGCGACGCAATCGGCAGATCCGCGATGCCGGCCTTAATGTCCTGCACATACAGCGCCATGTCGTTAAACACGCCGACGCCATAGCCGCCGTTGTAGCCTTCGTGCATGTGGATGTGCGGGATCAACCCTGCCTCTTGGAACCAAGGGGCGCGGATGATGTCGATCACGTCTTGCTGGACGTACGCCCGGAGCCCTGGGAACGTGAAGCCATGGCGCGCGACCATCGCCCACGCGCCCGGCCGCTTGCCCGCCATCGCCATCAGCTGAGCGGCATAGGCGAGCTGACTGCCACCGGTGGAGGATGCGTTCTGCGTCGTCTCGATGCCAACGGTCTGCACGATCGAATTGCCGGAAATGATTGGATAGTATGTCGCCCCGGCATAGGGGTGCGCCACGCCTGCCTTTACCCGCTGGCGGTACGCATACTGGAGATGATCGGCGGCGCTCAGTTCGGTCGCCCAGGCGTGGCAGCCGTAGATCTCCATGTTCGTGGTGTACGAGCTCGCCGAACGGGCGCCGATCGTCCAGGTGCCGGCAATGAACGCGCTCTGTGGCACCGTCATCCGATTGATGATCACGCCGTCCATGATAGCGATCATCGGGTTCTGCGTGGGCGCAGAGCTTCCGGCGTTCTGGCTGCACGACATCCCCGCGGTGCCCCACGCAGTGCCGATATTTGCCTCTCGCCACAGGTTCGAAAGGCCGGGGGTAACCAGCGCCCCCCGAGTATTCTGCGTCCACAGCACGGTGGCAGCGTTCTTGCCGTTGGTTTCGCCGCCGAACATGTGCCCGGCGTTGAACTCCGAACTCGTCGAATTTCGGCCAACCGCCAGCACCGTAATGCCGCGGCTCTCGTTGATCCCCGAGGAGGTTGCGGCCGCATCCATCAACGCGTGGGCGCCGATGCTGAACAGGTTGGCGCCGTTGGTCTTCACCGCTGGCAGGCCGCCCTGCCCGCTCGCGAGGAACGTCGGCTTCTGCGAGCCCGTGGGGACGGCCGCAATCCCGGTAATGCGACATAGCCAATTGGTGTTGATCTGAGCCGCGTTGGCGAAGCCGGTGATATCTGCCGGATTGTACCATGCCGCCATCTGATGCGGTTTCGGGAAACCGATCTTGGAAGGCGTCGCGGTTACTTCCGCCGAGGTCCACGACCCGCCACCATTTTCGAACACGAAATCATAATACTGCGCGGCGTCGTTTGTCAGACTGTCATGCAGCCAGCGATAGACGATCTGCCCCGCGTTGAAGGCAATGGTCTGGATGACCGTCTTGGCTCCGCCTGCAGTCGCGCTCCGGCGAATGCGCAAGACCGTCGGGGTGCCGCCCGTGGTCGGTGGGCGCACGATCAGGCCATTCTGGAACACGCCTTCGATAGCGGCGACGGAGGCTGCCGGCCCGGGAGCCGCCAGCGTGTCGTCGTTGAGGATGGCGCCGACGGCGGTCGCCCAAGCGATGCCGTTTTGCGAGAGCGTGAAAAGGTACGTCTCATCGGTCTCGATCGTCGTGTCGCCGGCGATCAGCCACTGAACCGTCTTGGAGGTCTCCCCCGGTGCGAAGCTGACGGTGCCGGCTGGATAGGTGCCGCCGAAGTCCGTCGCATCGACCGGGTTCGTTCCGGTCGGCCCGAGCGCCCAGTCGAACGTATGCGTCGCCGTCGAGCCGTTCCGGTTGAGCGTGATCAGCACCGACGCGGCGGTGGTGCCGCTGTTGCCCTCGGTCACAGACGCGATCTGCCCCAGGGTGACCGTCACTGCCGGGAACTGCTGCGGGCTGGGCACCCACTGCCCGAGCATGGCCACCGTGGCGATCGAAAGGTTCAGCCTGTTCAGGCGCATTGTGAATTTCCTTGAGCGCGGATGGGGAGAAGGTGGGCAGCGGCCCGCGTCATTCGGGGCGTTCGGCGTCTTCGGCGTGGTTCGCCGCTACCTTGGGCCACCAGGCTTGCCAGCCGAGGAGCTGGGCGGTGTTGCTTTCGGCTGCCGCGAGGAGGGCAAGAACTTCGTCACAGCTGGCGGCGAAAGCAGCTTCGCAGGTGGCGTCGGGATCTGCGGGGCCTGCCGGCGCTCCGCCACCACCTTGATCGGCTCGGGCTGCGGCGAGGTCGCGCAGGCCCTGAGCAGCGAGAGTGCGAGAAGCGGCAAGCTCAGCCTGAACGCGGTCGAGTTTCGAAAGGACATCGGTCGATACCTCCTGATTGGCGCGCGCATCGGCGCGCTCGACGGTGATGACGTGGGCGGCGTCTTTCGCCGCGGCGTCGGCGCGAGCCTGGCGCACCCGATCGACCGCAGCGCCGAGGATGCGGATCTGCTCGAGCGCGGCCTTGGTCGCGAGGGTGGCCGGGCGCTTCTGCTTGTCGACGACGTGCGCCGCGATGGATGCGGTCGAGCGGAAGGCGTCGACCTTGTGCGAGAGGTCGCCGATGACGGCGAGCGCGATCGCGAGCGCCAGGGCGAGCCCCAGCGAGACATAGCGTTGCAGGTTCATTGCGCTTCCTTCGTGCTGACGGGATCGCTCGGCGTGCCGGCGGGCTCGACCGGCCTGGCGGACGGCAGCCGCATCAGGCCGATCAGGCCGCCGGTCACGGTGCCGAGGCCAAACGCCTCCATCTTGCCGATGATGCTGTTGGACAGCGCGGCGATGATCATGGCACCTAGCAACACCACGACGAGAGCGGTGAGCGTCGCCAGATAGGCGATCAGCTGCTCCCGCGGATTCACGCTGGCACCCGTGGCATGATCCCCGTGCGGAGCATCTCGGTCACCCGTTTCGAGCGCGCTGGGGTCTGCTTTGCCCATGCCGACTTCAGCGCCTGGGCCGCCGCGCCAGCGAAGTCGCCGGCCGCAATGAGGGCTAGCGTGCTGTCGAACCCCGACAATCCGGCATCATCTTTGCCCGGCAGGCCAACGCCCATCTGGAAGCCCATCGAAATCATTGCGACAGCCCGCACCGGATCATCCTTGACCCGAGCCCAGGCTGCACTGGTGTCGAGATCGACCGCCAGCTGCGCGCGCACCTTGGCGATATCGTTCGCGAGCAGCATGTCGTCTTCTGCCGGGCTGATGCCGCCGCCCCGGCGCTTATCGATCAGTCGGCCGGTGCCGATCGTCCAATAGCCCAAGTGATCCTGATAGGCGCTGAGGACGGTGCCTTCCTCTTTTCGGAGGTGCTCAATAGCTAGCGCCGTGGTGGGGTCTGGGCCGGGAGTGGCTGCGCCCAGTGCGGCAGAGATTGCCGCCAGCGTCTGCGGCCCGAGCACGCCGTCGGGAGCGACACCGAGGTGCCGCTGGATATCTCGCAGGTCTGTCATGTTACCTCCGGAGAGAGAAGGTCAGCCCTGTTTGGGCGCCTGCGGGTGCGGCTTCAGCGCCACATATTCGGCCGGCGCGCGGCCCTCGCGCGCAGCCTCGACTAGGGCGGCGGCGGAGAGCTCCGCCTGGGTGGTGTTTCGTGCCGTGCCGACGATGCTGTTCGCGATCGCCGCCGCCTCGCTGTCCACGCGCTGCAGAAAGCGATCGGTGAGCAGCTTGACCAGCCGGTCCGCGCCGACGGTGCAAAGCGCGGAGAACAGCGCCGCGGCCTCCGCCTCGAAGCCGGCGCGGGTGGCGAGCCAATAGGCGATCAGCGCCACCATCGGCAGCAGCAGAAGGTCGGCGAAGACAAGCCGCGCCTTTACCTGCACCCCGCGCTTGATGAGCAACGCATATTTCGCCGCGAAGCCGAACGTGATCCCGATCAGGATCCAGCCGTATTTCGCCAGCACCGTCTCAAGAACCGGCGTCATCGGCATTGCCCCTCTCATTGTGATGTTCATGCGCCACCGCCTTCCGCGGCCGGCTGCAGCGTGACGGGCGGCGTTGGCTCGACCCACTGCGCGACGTTGATCCCGAGCCCCGTCATGCCCTGGTAGACCGCTTCGATCCCTATCCCGAAATAGCTGTCGTCCTTCGGGCCGTTGGCGCGGAAGTCGGCGAGTTGCTGGTGGATCGCGATGAAGGCGTCGCTGTCGACGATGGGCTTGATCGCCAGGTAGACCTGATGGCGGGCGAGCGCGGCATCATAGGCCTTCTGGCGGTCGAACGCCGCCAGCTGGAGCCGCATTTCGGCGGCTTGTTCATCGGTGATGATCGCGTCAGGCATGACGGTCCCTTTCGTGCTGGTCAGATGTTCGTGACGTCGAGAAACAGGACGTTCTCGATCTCGTTGCGGTAAAACTGGGTGTCCGCGGGCTGCGTCGGAGAGGCCGATTGAACCGGACCGCCGTTGAATTCGACTTCGACCAACTGCGCGCTGTCCTGAGTGAGCCACCGGACGCCATAGAGTTTCTGATCAGAATCGCCGGTCCAGACGATCGCAATCACTTGGCCTTTGTCGTCGGTGATCACGTCCTGACCACCGCTCCATGTCGTACGTTCATGACCAGCCTGGGTCTGCACGACGCTTGCATATTGGCGGCCGGCGGGAAGGCTGATGCCGGAGTACAGGCCGCTAAGCGTGCCGGCGACGATCGCAGGGCGCATGCTGGAATGGAAGGTGCGCTGCCCGGCCGGGTTGAACAGCTGCAGGCCGGCGCCGCCATATCCGGGGATCGTGGTTGCATACGCAAACCGGTAGTAGGTCACCAGCGACCCGACTGGCGCCATCGTATGAAAGATGTGCCACCAGCTGCCGTTCCAGCTGAGGTTCGCATAGCGCGCATAGCCGTAGCCCGGCAGGTATAGGGCGATCAGCTCGTCGCTGTCATAGTTCATCGGGATCAGGGCGGAGCTCGGCGAGTTCCCGCTCCAGTGCGGATTGCTTCCCGTCGTACTGACCGTCGAGACGTACCCCTTTTCAAGAAGGCAGTAGGGCGTGATCGCGGCATCGAATTGCAGCGACCCATCGGGGCGAAAGGTGCGGAAGATCGCCACTATTTCAGACCGTAGATGAAGCGGCAGCGGGGATACGGCGTGCCGCCATACTGGGGCGGCCACGACCAGCTCACCACATTCCCAGAGAACGAGACGTTCGGCCGGTAACCGATGAAGCCGTTCACCTCCAACGTGGTCACCAGAAAATAGGGGCGGCCGAGAAGCAGTCGGTCGTCGGTGAAGCTGCCAGACTGCGTCTGGTCGTTGCCGCCGAGCAGCACGCTGCCCAGGATCAGCGCGACGCTGGTGCCTGTATCGATGATTTGCAGCCCGTCAGGTGCCCAGACGCGAAGACCGGCCACCGGCTCAGATGCCGAGTTGCACGGCGATCTGGCCGTTCGGGTAATAGACGTTTACGCCGGTATTGCCGACGATGGTGGTTCCGTTGCCGTTCTGCCCGAGGAAGCGCACGTCCCCGACGATGTCGGCACCTGCGCCCGCGTTCGCATCGGCCCATAGGGTGACTTGGGCCCGGTTGTTGCCGGCGATAGCCTGCACCTGCCAATAGGCGGCGGTGCGGCCGTTGAGGCCCGCGATTGCGCTTTCCGTCGTCGTGATCCGCGAACCAAGCTGGCTCGCCTGGGCACCGCTGAGCTGCGCCTCAACGGTAGAGGTCCGGTTGGCGATCGCCGCGTCTTGATTGGCCCGGGCAGTCTCCTCGTTGGAGATGCGGGCCTGCAGCTGGCTTCCCTGCGTTCCAGCGAGCTGTGCCTCCGTGCTAGAGATGCGGTTGGCGAGAGCCGTGTCTTGCGACGCCCGCGTCGTCTCCTCGGTACCGATGCGCGCGAGAGCAGTGGCAACGTCAACAGATGCCTTGCCGGCCTTGATCTCAGCGTCATTCGCGGGCCGGATCGAGCAGCGGTGCCAAACGACGTCCTTCGCATCGGTCGCCGTGCCGAATCCGGCCCAACTGGTCATAATGTGGAAGTTGCCGTAGGGATCGGCGGCTTTTTGAAGCAGAAAGCTCCATCGGCGGTTGCCAAGCTGCGTCTCACTGACAATCCCGGCATTGTCTGCCTGGTTGTGGAACGCGAGATTGTATTGGCCGCTGATCGTGACTCCCGACCCGCGCCAAGTGCCGCTATTTAGGTCTACGTCGACGTCGATAACGTACCAACCGGCTGCCGCAACCGTCGCCAGGGCCTGAAGAATACCAGCGTCTACGTTCGCCGGCACCGCATGGTGCACGCACCATGAACGCGTCGGGCGCCCATCACCATAGCGGTCGAGGGTGTAGATGCCGCCCCATTCCTGCCACTCGGCCGGCAGCCGCTGACCGTCAAGCCAGACCGAAAATCCAGGGTTGGCGTTGAGAGCGCCGCTAGCCGAGCCGACCGTCGACTCCAGCGCGGTCGCGCGGTTCGCCAGAGCGCTATCGCCTCCCGCTCGCGCGGTCTCTTCATTGGAGATGCGCGACTGCAGCTGGCTTGCCTGCGTTCCCGCCAGCTGAGCTTCGGTCGCCGATGTCCGACTGGCAATCGCGTTGTCGGCATTGGCCCGGGCCGTCGACTCGTCCGTGATCCGGCCACTCAGGACGCTGCCTTGCGTACCAGCCAGCTGCGCCTCGGTGGTGGTGAGCCGGTTGGCCAGCGCCACGTCGGCAGCAGATCGCACCGTGGCTTCGTCGGTAACCCCCGCCTTGGCCTGGTCCGCTGTGGCCTTCACGCTCGCGAGCGTGGTGTTGATCGCGCCTTCCGCGTCCTTGGCGCGCTGCACCTCGATCGACAGATCCGTGCGCGCCGCTGCCGCATCGTCCCGGGCGTGCGCCGCGTCGGTCTGCGCCGAGCCGACTTCGGCATCGATCTGCGCCTTGACCGCAGCGAACTGCTCTCGCGCAGGCACGACATTGCCGTTGGCGTCCTTCACGGCGTCGGCGATATCCTCGGCCGGCACGCCCCCGACGTTCGTCCCTGCTGGCGCGCCAACCGTCGCGTTGTCGGCTGGCTTGCCCGGACCAACGATATTCTCCCAGGTCACTACCGTGTTCGAAGGACCATCCGGCGAAGCCTTGGCGAGACCCTCGATCGTCACCGATGTGGTGCTGACCTGCTCGCCCAGCGTGACGGTGAAATCTCGGAAGAAGCCGTAGATGGTCAGAGCATCGAACTCGGCCGCGCCGATCCACAGCGCGGGCTTGGCGCGCAGCGTCGCCAGGCGCCGCAGCAGGGCATCTGCCCCACCCGTGGCAATCTGGCTCTTCGCCTCCATCCGCTTCGCCCAGGCGCGCTCGATCGGCACGGTGTTGCCGAAGTCGTCGGTGTCCTTGACGCTGAAATCGAGGATGCTGATGTTCGGCTCGTCGGCGATCGTGCCCAGCCCCTCGCGCGTGCCGATCAGCAACGTGCCCACCGCCACCGCGGCGCCGCTGTCCGCGCCGGCGATTGTCACCATGACGGTTTCACCAGCGGTAAGCGCCAGATCGAGGAACAGCGCGGTGGTGACGTCGCCGCCCACCGCGCGCGTCTGGTCGTAGCCGGGCGCCTGGACGCGCACCGTTGCTCCTGCCACGTCGAGTAACGCCAGCGCGTCCACGGGAATCCCAGGCCGCAGCTGCACGCTGAACGCGCCGACCGCGGTGGTCGCTGTGCCGAGCGCCTGGTCGAACATTGCCCAGCGCTTGGTCGGGCCGACGTCGAGCCAATGCACCGTATCGGTCGCTGGGTCGTTGCCATGGTTACCGCCGACTGCACTCTCGTACGCGCGGTGCGTCAGCGGCAGGATGACGCGCTCGCCAGCGATATAGGTGCGGTCGGGCGAATAGACCGGATAGTCGTTCTCGGGCACCGAGGATGCGACGAGCGCCGCCTCGGTGATCAGGACCGGGCGCAGAACCTGAAAGTCGCTGGCACCACTGAATGCCGGATCCGACACCGGCACGGCGATGTCGGCCGCCGGCAGGCCGTCGATCGAAAGCGCGCAGGTGCTGACGCCCTGCAGGCTGATGATCTGCGAGAAGTCCTTGAAGAAGCCGTAGCTGATCAGGCTGGGGACGTCCCCTTCCCCAACCCACAGCGCCGCCTGCGCGCGGATCGCGGCAAGCTGGCGCTGGATGCCGTCCACCGCCGCCGCGTCGATCAGGCATTTCGCCTCGATCCGCTTCGTCCAGCCGCGCTCCGCAATGGTGGTGACGCCGAACGCATCGGTTTCCCGGCGGCTGAAGTCGGTGAGCCCCACCGTCGGCGCGTCGGCGAGTGTGCCCAGGTCGAGCGCGGCGCCGGTGATCAGCTTGCCGACAATCGCCGCGCCGCCGGTCGGCGCGATCGTGATCGTCGCCGATCGGCCGGTCGCCGCGGGCAAGCCAAGGAACACCTCGCACGCCGCGGGCGCGCCGCGGGTCGCGTCGAAGATGGTGACGCCAGCCGCGGCGATTTCGATCCGGACGCTTTCCGCCTGCAGGTCCACCAGCCCGATCGCATCGACCGAATCACCGAGCGCCAGCGTCACGGCGATCACCGCCGCCGCGGTGGTCGCGGGGCCGGCTGCCGCGTCGAACATCGCCCAGCGGTTCGTTGGCCCCGCGTCGACCCAGAAGGCAGAGCCGGAGGTGAGCGGATCGTGCCCCTGGTTGCCTGCGACGGCGCTCTCGAACACGCGGTGCGTGGACGCGACGATCACCCGCGCGCCGAGCGCATAGGAGGTCGGTGCCGCCCACGCCGGATAGTCGTTCTCCGGCACCGACGAGGCGGTCAGGCTGATCGGGAGCGGGCGAACGACCTTCATGCGACCGCCTTCGTGCCGATGCCCACGCCGCCGGCGGCATCCTGGGCGGTGCTGAGCACCTTCGCCGTTTTGCCGGTGTTCGCGGCGGTCGCCTGGTGGCCCGCGTTGTTGTCGTTGCGCAGCTGCTTCACCTCATCGGTGAGCGCCGCCAGCGCCGTCCGAAGGTCGGCGATGGTGGCGGTGTTGTCGTTCGAGCCAGAGGTCGCCGTCTGCGCGGTTGCCGCGGCGGCGAGCAGCGCGCTGTTGCTGGTCGCGGTCGCGGCGGTGCCCAGCTTGTTGATGGCGCCGTAGGTCGCCTCGAGGCTGGCCGCGGTCTGCGCCTGCACCCGGGCCAGCTCCTGCCGGCTGGTGGCGGAGTTCGCGGCTGCCGCGAGCAGCGCCTGCGACAGCTGCGGCAGCGACTTCGCCGCGTCCTGATCGCCGCCGCGCGCCGCGGCGGTCGCCGCGTTGAACTGGCCGAGCAGGCTCGCGAACGTGTTCGAGCCGCCCACGTCGCCGAGCCCCCGGATCCGCTTCACCTCGTCCATGATGCTGTCGCCGACCGTGGTCCACGCCTGCCGCAGCTCGTCCGCCGCCTTGGCGGCATCCTGCGCGTCCTGGATCGCCCACACCTGCAGCTGCAGCGCGCGGTTGCTCGCATCGAGCTTGGCCAGGTCGAGCTTGCGGATCTCGTCCGTCTTGCCCTGCAGTTCGAGGATCTGGCGTTCGAGGTCCTGCCGCTCGCTCAGGATGTCCGCCGCGCTCTTGGCGCCCTGCAGCGACTGCTGAAGGTCGGCGAACGCCGGGGCCAGCTTGAGCAGCGTGGCATAGGTCCCCTGGCCGGCGGCGGTGGTCAGGTCCTGCGCCTCCACGAGCTGGCGGAAGCTGGCGAGCGTGGACGGCACCGACAGCCCGAGGCTGGCGAACACCTTGCCCATCTGGGCCGTCTTGGCGGCCGCCTGCTCCTCCGAGGTGTAGAACGCCTGGAAATAGGCGGTCGCCGCGTCGTTCAGCGCCGAGACGCTGTCGAACTGGTCGGCCAGCCCCAGCTTGGCGGCAATGCCCATGCCCTTCGCGCTGGTGCCGAGCAGGTCGAGAGAGGTGCTGACCTGCTCGACGGTCGAGGCGACGCGGGTGAGCGTCTCGAAGGCGCCCTCGCCCACCTTCTGGAATTGCGAGATCAGCGGGAAGGCCGCGGTTGCCATGTTGTCCGCGGCCGCGCCGAACACCGCGTTCAGCTTCTCCTGGATCTGCTCGCCGGTGAGCCCCTTCAGGTCGATCTTGCCGATGTTCACGACGAAGCCGTTCAGCTTCTCCTGGATCGCGTCGGTCGATTCGCCCAGCGGCACTGCCGCCGCCTTGATCGCGTCGTTGAAGCTGCGGAGGATCAGCGTGAACTGGCTGTTGAGGTTCGGATCCAGCGCGCCGTATTCGGTCGAGTAGGACCGGCCGGTGACGATGCCGAGGAACTTCTTGGTCTTCGTCACGTCCGAATAGGCCTGCCCATTGAAGCCGCCGTTCAGGATGCTGCCGACCGACTGCGCGCCGCCGTAGATGCCGCTGCCCGTCACGTCCGTGCGGGTACCGAACAGGCTGCTGAGGATGCCGCCGACGAGCGGGATTGCGCCGAGGACCGAGCCGATCAAGTTCGGCTTGAAGCCCTGCGCCACGCTGGCACTGGCGTTGATGTCGCCACCGCGGACGATCACCGACGCCACGCCGCTGATCTGGCTGTCGATCGACTTCAGCGAGGCCAGCATCTGGCGCGAATAGACGTTGGTCAGCGTGTCGACGCTCTTCAGTTCGTCGATCGCCCGCTTGAGGCTCTCGCTCTGCGCCTTGCTGTCGCCGAGGACGGTCCCGGTGCCGGTGTTGGACGGAGCCGGTTTCGCGCCGGAGCCACCGAACGAACCTGCGATCGAGATGCCGATCGCGGCAAGTGCGCCGACGACAGCTGCGGCCGCCACGAAGTTCAGAGGCGGCGGAAGACTGGCGAGCGCCTTGGACACTGCCTCGACGCCGTTCTGCGCAGCGCGCGCGACACTATTCCCGATGGAGCTCGCAGTCTCGATCGCATCCTGTGCCATCGCACGCACGGAAAGCGCGAACTCGACGGCGCGGAATGCCTTCTCCGCCGCTGCGAGCGCTTCATAGCCGGCAGTGCCTTCGCCGAAGAAGTTCTTCGCGGCCGCAGCTGCGTCGCCGTAGGCGCCGACCTGCATCGCCGACGTCTGGATTGCATACTTCTGGTTCTCGCGCGCGATCTGCGCCTCGTTGCCGTGCCAGCGCTTCAGCTGGGCATCGTGCTGGGCATCAAGCCGGGCGCGATCTGCCTGGAAGCCAGCGTAGATCGTCGCCAGGTCACCGATGGCGCGGCCCGCGGACCCGAAGGCGTCGGCCATGCCTTGCCCGGCGCGCTGTGCATTTCGCGCGATCAGGTCCCACTTGTCGGCCGCGAACATCAGCGAATCGTTATAGGCGTCCTGCGCCGACCGATTTCGCTCCATCTGGGCCGCGATGTCGCCCTGCAGCTTTACATAAGCGGCGGCCTGCGCAGGATCGACGCCCTTCAGGGTGGATACCTCCTGCTGTGCGCGGAACTCGGCCAGCGAGCGGGCACGGGCTTCGTCCGTCGCACCGATCAGACGCAACTCCTCGCGAAGCTCAGCCAGGCGATCCTTGCCGGTCTGTACGTTGCTGGCCAGCCGCGCGCGATCCTCTTCTTCGGTCAGCCGCTTACGCTCGGCGCGCTGCTCAGCAAGTGCATCGGTCGCTCGCTGCGCCTCCTTCGCCAATCCTTGCTGTTGCGCGGCCTCGATCGCCTGGAGTAGCGGTAGGTCCGCCATCTGATCGCGCACCAGCCGAGACGCTTCGGACGCGTCCACATTACCAGCCGCCACTGCCGCGTTCACCTGTGCCTGCACGTCCGCTTGGGCGCGCAAGGTGGCGGTCGACTTGGCAGCATCTGCCACACGCTGCGCGATGGCAAGATTCGTCTGCCGCAAGACAAACGCGGCGATATCGCCCTGCTCCTTGATCGCTTGGCTTTCCGCCTTCACACGAGCCTCAGCGATCAGCGCCGCACCACCCGACTTCTCATACGCGTCGGCCAGCCCAAACAGGTTGCGGGTTTGCGCCTCGGTCGAAGCAGCCTCGCGCGCCAACTTCTCCTGAAGGTTTTCCTCCCTCCGCTCGGCAGAAGCCGCGGCGCGGTTGGCAGCGGTCTGCTTCTTCTGCGCTTCCTCCGCAGCCTTTACAGCCAAAGTCGCACCGACAAGCTTCTGCTTGTATTGGTCGACGGCGGCGCCGCCTGCTTTGACCGCAGCAGTTCCCTCTGCCTCGACGATCGCAAGCTGCGCCTTAGCCTTCTCGAGGGGCGTCGTGGCGGCCGCCAGGGCCGCCTCGCGCTTCACCGCTTCAACGGAGCTATTTGCGAAGGCCTTGGTATCGCCTGCCAGCCCGCGCAGCTCCTTATTCAATCGCTCGTTGTCGCGCTGGGCGAGGATTGCCTGCCCCCCAATGGAGCTGACGTCTAGTGCCACCTTCGCCAGAGCAGGGCGGGTTTTCGCCAACGCTGCGAGCCCTTCCGCGAGCTTGCCGGTATCGTTCCCCGCGGCCTTGATAACGCGCTGCACGTCCACATCGTCAGTGAAGCTGACTCCAGAGGTTGTCGTGCCAGGGGCCGCCTGGGTCGCCCGCAGCGCCGCCTGGCCAGCACGGTCGAATGCCTTCCGCCGGCTGTCCGCAACCTCCTTATCGTTCGCGGCGATCTGCGCCTGTCGCGCAAGGATGGCGTTCAGGATCAGGGTTTTGTTCTGTTCCTTTAGTCGACCGGTAGTGTCGTCGATGAAGTTGCCGATGTCCGACTGGCGGTCCTGGAACTTCTTCATGCCAGCTTCCGCGGCTTTCGCCGCATCGCTGTTGTCGAACATACCCTTCGTCAGCGCACCTAGCACCAGCATGCCAGCCGTGATGGCAAGCCCCCGCGGACCCAACATAAAGCGAGCGAAGCTGCCCGCACGCCCTTCCATGAACGCGAAGGCGCCCGCTGCCTGACCGCCTTGGATGGCGAGCACCGAGAAGACGTTCGCGCCCATGCTGAGCTGTGTGAACGTATCCTGCGCCTGATAGGAAAGCCCCTGCATCGCCATGCGCCCAGCCCCTAGCGAGGCGATCGCGCGCTGCTGCGCGGCGCTGGAGCCGGCGACGGCTTGCGCGTGCGAATAGAGGTTGTTCCGAGCGAGTTGCACCGCCTGCGCATACTCCCGCTGACTGATCACACCCTGTGCGAGCAGCGTGTCGGCGCGCACCATCTCGGTGTCGAAGCGTTGCTGCGCCGCGTACATTGGGTCGATAGCCGACCGAAGCTGAACCGCCTCCGATGCCAGACGCTGTTGGGCGGCGGCGGCCTCACGCGCTGCGGCCGCCGCCGCGC
Source organism: Sphingomonas azotifigens NBRC 15497 (assembly GCF_002091475.1). Classification (GTDB taxonomy): domain Bacteria; phylum Pseudomonadota; class Alphaproteobacteria; order Sphingomonadales; family Sphingomonadaceae; genus Sphingomonas; species Sphingomonas azotifigens. Next base: position 51,927 of record NZ_BCTR01000017.1, on the reverse strand, counting down.
GCTCGCGTTCCGCCAACTGCGCCAAGCTAGCGGCCGCACCCGTCACCACTTGGGCATGTTGGTACAGGGAGGTACGCGCAGCCTGCTGGGCTGCGGCATACTCGCGCGCACTGATCGCGTTCGCGGCGAAAAGCCGCTCCGCCCGCTCCATCTCCAGGTCGAAACGCTGCTGGGCGGCGAACATTGGATCGATGGAAGCGCGGAGCTGCGCAGCCTCGCGCGCCAGCAGTTCCTCTGCCTGTGCAGCTTCTCGGGCGGCCGCCGCCGATCGGCGCTCCTGTTCGGCCAGCTGCTCCAGCGCTGTGCTTGTCCCCGCTACCGCCTGGGCGTGCCGCTGCAGTTCCGTACGAGCCAGATCGTGAGCGGCCGCATACTCGCGGGCGCTGATCACATTGGCGGCATACAGGCGCTCAGCCTGCTCAAGGGCGGAATTGAACCGCTGCTGGGCGGCAAACATGGGGTCGAGCGCGGAACGCAATTGCAACGCTTCTCGCGCCAACGATGCCTGCATTTCTGCAGCCGACCGAGCAGCTGCAGCCGCGGCGCGGTCGGCTAGCGCCTTGCGCTCGGAGGCCGCTGCAGCTTCCGCTTCCGCCGAGGCAAGCGATGCCTGTTGCGATCGCAGCCGCTCCGCCAGCTCCGTCAGGCCCCGCTGCTCGGCAGCCAAAGCCGCGGTCTCGACCTTCATCGCGCGGATTTCCTCGCGCGTCTTGCCGAAGGTGGAAGCTTGGCGCTCCAACTGCCGGGACAGAGATTCGCCAGCTTTCTCGACGCGGGCAAGCTCACGGGCCGCATTTTGCGCTTCTTTGGTGGCAGCGCTGCCGAACGTGCGGATGCCCGCAGTCGCGCGGCCAAGATCGAGCATTCCGGACGTGGCGCGCTCAATCTTGGCCGCCTCGGCAGCAACCTTGACCTCGGTGGTGTTCATCTCACGCTGGAGATGCACCAGGTCATCGAACGCATTGCCCATGTCGATCGCAAAGCCGACCTCCAGCGCGGGCGAGCCGTCGTCCATGGGCGACCTCCACGATCAGCCCTGCCGAAGCAGGACATTGTTGAGTTATCCGAGCACCATCTCCAGCGCGGCGAGCTCGGCTTTCTTTTCTGCTTCGGTGACCTGCCAGCGCCAGGGTGGCGGACAGTTCTCGCTCTCGGCCCGCCGCTGCTCAGCCACATATTCGACCGACAGTTGGCGGATCAGGAGCGCCTCCCAAGCCGGGAGATCAATTCCGCGCAGCCGGCACCACGCGTCGATCGTAAGCCAGCTGACCGGCCCAACTCCCATGGCCGCCGCCTCACTGAGCCCTATCTCGAGCAGACGCTCTACGATGTGCGGAAGCGGGTTCGGAGGCATCGGGACCGCGATGCGATCCAGCTTCATTTTCTCGGCGCGGGTCAGTGTGGGCACCGGCGCGTTCGCCCGCGCACGCCTGGTCCGCTCGTCCGGCTTGGGCACGGTGTTGAGCCATGCCATCTGCCGGACGAAAACGGTCAGCTGGCGACTTACTTTCCCGTGAAATTGCTCCAGTCGGTCACGAATTTCGATACCTGCTTGGCGAAGTGCCCGAGCTTCGGATCTGCGTAGAATGCCTTGAACAGCTCGGCGCCCTGCGTATCGCCCGCTGGCGGATAGGTGAAGTTTTCGAAGCGGACGGTGAGGGCCGCGAGATCCTCGGCCGTCTGCTGAAGGCGCTCTTCCGCACTGGTCGCGCTAAGTTCGCCGTCATTCGCCTTGAGCCGCTTCACGGCGCGCGCGGACTGCGCGGTCTCGACGGCGGAGAAAGCCTTGCTGCCCGGACTGTGCACGATGATCTGGACCGGCTTGGTGCGCTCCGCATCGGCATATAGCGGTTCGCCGGTAGCGCTCTTGAGATGGATGGGGGCAGTATCGGCAACCGCCTGAGTGGTGATGTCGAACATGGGATAGCCTTTCGCGGGATTGGTGCGCCAGCCCGTCACGCATCCCGCGATCACGCGGCGAGCTGGCGCATAGAGATACCGGCGTCGCGGGCGCCGGGCAGGATCAGGATCCGGCGGCGACCTTCACGACCTTCGTGCAGATCTCGACGGTCGGGGCCGCCATGACGACGGGGTCGGCGCCATCGATCGTCTCCGGCCAGCCGAAAACACGCCCCTGGAAGTAGCGCTTGGCGCCGTTCTGCTTGGTGACACGGAACGAGAACAGCGCGTTCGTCTCGTCGTCGGCAGCGGTCCGGAACAGCGTCTGCCCCGCATCCGAATCGTCGACGGCAAACGAGGGCTGCAGCGAACCATAGTCGGCGCTGCCCTTGAGCTTCTGCTTCGGCCCCTTGAGGGGCTGGAACTCAGTCTTCGCAAAGGTGGCACCAATGGTGCCGATCTTCTCGCAGTTGCCGCCTTCCGTGTAGGTCAACGCTGCATAGCCTGCGGTGTCCTGGGTGGCGGGGGCGGCGACCGAAATGGCGATCGACGACCCTGCTCCGGTTTCGAGACTCATGATTTACTCCTCGGCATGGGTGGTGGGCCGGCGACGCCGGCAGGGATCAGGCGGCGGTGCCGCCCTTCGCGGGATTGGCGGGGACCTTGGCATCGCCAGCGGCCAGCTTGTCGCCGATCAGGCCGGCGGCCTTGAAGTTGTCGTATTCGCCGTGGGTGAAGTCGTGTTCCTTGCCGCCGGCATATTCCTTTTCGGTGCCGGCATCCTTGAACGTGGTGGGCACATAGCCCTTCTTCGTTTCGGCCATCGTGGTCTCCTCTGGTGGTAAAGCCGCTCCCTCGGCCCGGACTTTCACCAGGCGACCTCCCGGCGGATGCCGGGCGCTCTTCGCGCATATCCTGAGCTACGAGGGGTCCATGGGAGCCGCGGCGCTTGCGGAAGATCAGACCGCGACGTCGTGGCTGACGCGAAGGTCCTGAGTTCGTTCGAAAGCCCCGCCCAGGCCAATGCCCTCGGGTCCGGCGCCGTCGGTGGTGATTGAGACGGACAATCCGCCGCCGATGTCGCCCGTTCGGTGCGCGCAGCAGCGGACCACCAGGCGGCGAAGACGACGCTGATCGCGCAGATTGTCGGCGCGGACGCGCACGGACACCCGCTCGACCGTCCGCACCGTCTCGCCGCGCGTCAGGGGCTTACGCTCTACCGTGCTGGTGGTGCTGATCAGCACCTGCGGCAACGGCGCCTGTTCGGGTAGCGCCCCGATCTTGATCCGCTCGGGCGGCACGATCGCGGTGAGGTCCGCGAAATCGCGGAGCAGCGCGCCGACGATGTCCGCCCCCTCGACGACGTCTGTCATTGTTCGTCCTCGATGTCCTCGGCGCCGACGATCTTTCCGCCGACGATCCGGCTGTTGATGTAGGCCTGTGCCGCGGCGATCGCGTCGCCGCTGCGCAGATCCAGTGCCGGGCGGAGAAATGGTGCCGCGCGGGCACCCGGGTGATGCACGGTATCGCCGACGAACTGCCCGTTGATCACGAGCGAGCCCTCTTTCACCAGCTTGTTGATGCGCCCGATGCTGCGACCCTGACGCTGATCCTCGGCGACCTTGATGAAGTGCGGCTCAGTGCCCCATTCCTCCCAGACGGCGAGCGAATAGCTCCAGCCCTGGCGGACAGTGATCCTGACGACGATCCGGCCGTCTCGGCTGGATACCTTAACGACGATGTTGTCGCGAACCTCCTCCGAGAGGGTGCGCTCGCGCGCGTCGTCCGCGACGACTTTCCCGCCGACGCGGCCCGCACCGCGCAGGAGCTTCGCTTCGATCTCCTGCGGTAGCTTGTCCATGTAGCGCTGCAGGTAGTCGCGCCCGCGGACCGTCACCATCAGGCAGGGTTCCCGGCCGGGCGATAGTCCTCGACTACCATCTCAAGCCCATCACGGTTGCCGAGGACCGCCGGCCCCGCGATGATTTGCATCACGCGTTCCGGCACCTTCTTGCGCAGCAGCACGATCCGCATGTTCGATGCGACGTCGTCGCGGAAGCGGATCCGGACGCGGGCCGGGCGCGCCGCGACGTTGATCCCATCGGCCAGCTTTTCTCCCCGGCTCGGCAGGTTATCCTGCACCTCGGCCCATACCTCCTTAACCAGCGCCCAGGTGCCCGAACCTGCGCCATCGAGGCTGGTGTCCGGCACTGGCCGCTCGATCCGCACGCGGCGGTTCAGCTTGGACGGGTCAAACACGCCTGTCATGCGAATGCCGGGGGACGGGGGCCGAGTAGCCGCTCGGCTGCACGCGCGGCGTTGTCATAGGCGCCAGCGCGCTCGTCGAGCATGCCAGCGACCAGCACGATGATGGCCTCGATCATGCAGCTCGGCGCCTCGCCGACGGCGTAGCCGGCGGTATAGACGACCGTTACGGCGCCTCCATTGCGAAGTGCGGGCCATCCATGATTGGGCGGATAGATCCGGGTCGGGCTCGGACCGAGCGAATACGCTGCATCGGAAATCGTCGCGTCGCCGCCGATGCCGTTGTAGGCGATCGAATCGATGGAGACGACTGGGCGGGTGTCGATGGTAAGGTAGGCGCCCCAGGTGCGAGCATATTGCACCAAGGTACGCTGCGCCACGACGCGACCGGTGTAGCCCTCCACCCACTCGCGCGCCGAACGAATCTTCTGCGCGATGAGGTCGTCTTCCTCATCCTCCTCGATTTTGCAGTGGAGACGGACCTGCTCGACCGTAACCGGTTCGACGACCGGCAGCGACAGCGGCGGACCATCGTCGACTAGCGCGGCATAGGCGGCAACGATCTCCGCATTTGTGGCGGTGTCCGGCAGACCGACGATCGCCCGCATCTGGTCGATGGTCATTCGATCACCTCGAAGCGCGCGACATAGAATGGGCCAGAGCCCTCCTTTGCCGTGGCGAGCAGGACAGGCTTGCCGTCGAGCATGCCCCCCTTGACGCTCTCCGGCCGCGCCGCGGTGCGGTTGGGCAGGAAGGAAACGCGATTGCCCTGGCGGCCAGCCCAGCCGTCGAACACGCCAGCAATTTCCAGCCGCACCCGGTCGCCATTCTCGATCTTCACAGCTGCCGGACCGTCAAAATAGCCGTGCGCTCATAGCGCTTGGGCGAGGCGGCATCGGTCACGATACGAACGGACACTGGCAGGAGCACGCCGTCCGCCGCGAACGAGGATGCTTCCCAGAAGGCCTGGTCGACCAGGAACCAGAGCTGGATCTTTTTGCCGGCTGCGTCGATGATCGGCCGGTAGCCGGATGCCGCATCGACACCGATGCCGAGCAATGCGGCGGTCGAGGACACCTTGATCGCCTCGATCTTGGCAATGCCTTCATCCTCGTCGAGCAACTCGGTGAAGTCGATCGCGTAGGGCGCGTGGTCGCCGGGATCGAACTGCTGCGCCCATGCAGCCGCCCCGAGCGGCAGCGCGCTGCCGCGCGAGGCGCTCGGTTGCACCACCGTCATGCTGGCGGTGCGATCCGGCGTGGCGATCACCGCGCCCTTCTCCGCCGTGCCGCCACTCGGCGCGGCGAGAAGGCCAAGGGCAATGAGCTGTGTCAGCATGGCGAGCCTCCGATCAGCCCGGGATGATCCGGAGCGACGGGGTTAGATCGGACGTAGAGGCCAGCGTCATCGCCGCGCGCGCGACCAGCACGCCGTAGAGCGAGGTGCCGGCCGCCAGCTTGAAGGGAAGCCCGCCGCCGATCGCCTGGGCAATCGAGGCGGTGCCGAGCGCCGACCAGTCGGTCAGGTGGATCACGCCGACCAGCTTGTCGAGGTCGGCGGCATTGATCGCGACGGTCGCCTTGTCCGTGAACGTGGAGGCGGATGGGTTCGCGGAGAAGATGAGCAGATCCAGCGCGGCGGTCTGCACGCTCTTCGACAGCACGCTGGCCGCCTGGATCAGACCCGAGCCTGCTGCGGCGCGCGCTGCGCCGGTGAAGGTGAGCAGGCTGCCCACCACGTTGCCGGCGGCGTACGCCGTCGTGGCCACCGCCGGGGTGCCCCCGGGTGCGGTGAGCACGTCGCCTCCGATGCGGCCGATATAGGCCTCGCCCGCCGGGGTGGATGCCGCGACCGCGGCTGCAATGGTCGCGAGCGTGGCATTGCCTGCGCCCTGAAGTGTCTCCAGCCCATCGACATAGCCGACGATCGCGGCGAGCGACTGGTTCGCCGTCGTCTGCAGCGCTTCGAGGCCGTCGACATAGCCGTTCTGGGACGTCAGCAGGTCGGCGATCGCCTTGAGGCGGCCGAGCAGCGTGTTGGCCGCCGGGCTGGCGGTGGCCAGGCCCATCGCGTCCTGCCCGGCGGCGTCAGCGATCAGGTTCCAGGCGAACAAGATGCCCGCAAGATCCTTGAAGGCAAGAACCTTGCCGTCGGCAACGGGGGTGGTGACGTTGTCGGCCATCAGGGGCTCCTATCTGGGTTTAAGCTTTGGCTGGCCGGGCGTCGCGGCCGCGCTTCACGGCCAGCTTCCAGCTTGTGTCAGTCTCGGGCTTGGCGGCGGTATCGGCGTCGGCGATCCACAAAGATCCTGCCCAGGTCACCGCATCGCCGGCCTTGTAGTCGCCCTCGCGCCAAACCCCGCGGTAGATCGTCACCGGGATCGACAGATCGAACGATTTCGAGACTCCACCGGCGCAGAAACAGAGGCGAATGATGCGGCCGCCGTCGTCGCTCTCGACCGAAAGGTCTTCGAGTTCGAAGGCGTCCTTCGGCTTCGGGATGGCTTCGACCATCTCTCGAAGCTGACGCTCGAGCGCCGGCATGTCAGCATCGGAGCCAACAACCTGACCCAGCTTCCTTATCGAGCCATCGGTCATCGTCAGGACCAACTCGCCGAAACGGTCGATGAGAGCGTCCGCAAGGCCGATGCCATCTGCCGGGGGCGGCAGCGCAGCGACCGCTTCGGTCACCATTGCCCGCACGACTCCCGGGTCCACGCTCTCGCCATCCTTCGGCACCGGCAGCGCGGCAACCGCGCGCTCGACCGTCTCCGTGATCAGCGGCGCCAGATCGTCCACCGTGATCGCCTCAGGGGCCGGCGGGGGCGGCAACGCGGCGACGGCTTCGTTCACCATCGCCCGCACGACTTCCGGGTTCACGCTCTCGCCATCCTTCGGCACCGGCAGCGCGGCAACCGCACGCTCGACCGTCTCCGTGATCAGCGGCGCCAGATCGTCCACCGTGATCGCCTCAGGGGCCAGCGGGGGCGGCAGCGCGGCGACGGCTTCGTTCACCATCGCCCGGACGACTTCCGGATCCACGCTCTCGCCATCCTTCGGCACCGGCAGCGCGGCGACGGCGCCCTCGACCATCTCGGATAGAAGGGGGGCCAGATCTTCGACCGTGAGCGCCTCGTGAGCGGTCGGCAGGGCCGCAACAGCTTCGACGATGAGCGCCTTGACGCGATCGGCGGACAGCTGGGCGGCGCACTGCGCCTCTAACTCGCCGATCCGTCGGACGAGCGGTGCCGTGGCGCGCTCGACATGATCGCCGATCAGCTCGGCGATCAGGTCAGCTAGCGCGTCGGAGTCGATCATCGAGATTGCCTTTCGCGCGGCGCCGGACGGCCCAAAGGTCGATTACCTGCGCGCCGCGCTCGGTCTGAGGATCGGGCTCCGGCGGAGGGGTGTCTGCGGGAGGTGTTGCGGGCTCCGGCGGAGTGCTGCTCGAGGTGTCGAAAGGATCATCTCGTGCATCGCGCTTTGCCAGCGCGGCCAGGCTGTAGTTCTGCTGCTGGAGGTAGGGCGTTTCGCCACCCGGAACCGGCCGCTGGCCGATCTTGGCCCGACCCTCGTTCGGCGACATCAGGCCTGCGCCGACGCCCTCCTTCAGCACCTCCATTTGTGTGACGCTATCCATACGGAGGAGGTTCTCGACGTCCAGTTCCGTGCCGGTGCCCGCCGGTGTGCCAAGGCCCTCATCGAGGCAGAGCTCGATCGCCTCGATGTGAACCTGAAGGCACTGCGAATAATATTCGATGTTGAGTGACTGGACATTGTTGAAGGTGGGCTGCGCACCGATCCCGATCTTGTAGGGCGGCACGTGATAGGTCGAGCAAACCACCTCGGCGCTCCACTTGAGCTGCTCGATAAGCTGCGCATCGACGGCTTTCACCGTCATGGATTCGTATTTCAGGCCGTCGCCGAGCACCGCGACCTTGCCCACATTCTCGCCGGTGTAATTCTCGTCCCAATGCGCCTTCAGCCGGGCTGCTGTTTCCTGTGAGATCTCGCCGGGCGCCGTGAGGATGCCGCCCGGATTTGAGCCACTCGCGAAGAACCGGGCGGAGTTATTCTGGATGGACAATCCCTGCGTCGCCGCGAGCCCATTGGCGTAGATTGGCGAAAGCCCCACCAGCGGGTGGAAGAAGCAGTTGAACCGGTCGTGGATGATCTCGCTCGCGGGGACAACGACGGCCTCGGAGAGGCCTGCGAGATGGTCGGTGTTGAGCTCGTAATAGACCGAGCCATCATCGGCGACGAGCGGCTTCACCCGGCCGGGATCAAGCACATAGAGCGCGGTGACAACGTTGCGTCCGTCGCGCTGCTTGAGAATGTAGGTGTTGCCGGCCTGCAGCTTGCTCAAGACCCAATTCTCGAGGAACTGGATGCGGTTCTGGAAATGGTTCGGCTTGCGGAGCACTGGCGAATACGCCTGATTGGTGGTCTCCGTCCAAAGCTCGCCTCGCTGGCGTACCAGCTTGATCCGCAGCTTCGCGATGTCGGAGGCGATCAGCGTCTGGCAGGCAAAAACGGCGTGGAAGGACAGCACCGTGTCCTTCTTGACCTCGATTCCGCGCTGCCACGCGCCGGTGAAGCTTTCACGCACGGCCGGCCACCATCCCCCACGCCCGGACGGCGCGCGAAGCGACTTCTTGCGGGAGATGGTGAAGCCGAGGAAGCGCATCAGCCCTTCGCGCGCATGTCACGTCGCTGGTACGTGCCGCCAGCTTTGTGACCCTTGCCACGACCGGACGATTCGGTCGCGGTATCAGGCTCGCTTTGTTCTTCACGAAGCTCGCCATCGTTCTCGGCCTTGCCAATCGCCCGAAGAAGCTTCGCATCGCGATCGGTCTTCGTCTCGAAGGGGTCGCCGACGTCGAGCTGCTTGCCGCCATAGCGCAGCGGCTTTGTCGCGATCATCTTCATGGGTCTCTCCCAAAGGAGGAGCCGGGCGAGCGCGAGGCCCGCCCGGCCGTTCATCAGCGGTAGTTGGTGCCGGTGATGTACTGGACAGCGCCGGCGCGGCGTTTGCCCCAGTTGATGTACCGCTCGGCGCGGATGCCGATCATGTTCATCTGCCACAGCGAGATGAGCACGGTGGTTGCGGTCGGCGGGTCGCTCGGTGCGCTATCCATCTGCAGCGAGGCTTCGCTGCTGACGTCGAGCATCGTCTCGCCATCGTCGGCCAGGAGGATTTCGCTGGCCTTGATGAGGATGATGCGCGATCCGGCCGGGATCGCGGGCGGCCCGGTGACAGCCGCCTGCGCCGGGATATTCTCGGACAGCACCACCGGAAGACCGAGCAACGTGCCGCCGCTCGCGCCGTTGATCTGAAGATCCGGGAATTCGCGCTGGCCCAGCGGGTTCAGCATCAGAGCGAGCCCGAGCGCCTGCGTCTCGGTCATGACCCATACTGCGCCCGCAAGCGACAGGTTCGCCTGAACGAACTTCGCCATCACGGCGTAAGCATCGTTTCGGAACGCATCGGCGTCAGTGCCGGTGGCGGTGACCGCGGCCACACCATTCGTAATCGAAGCCGGCGACACACCCGCCGTTGCCGCCTTGTCCGGATCCACGAACTGGCTGTCGGTGAACTGCGCAGTCTGGGCGATCAGGTCATCACGGACAAGCCCTTCCGCGGCGGGCGAAGATGCTCGCGCAAGTTCATCGGTGATGACGACGATGCCGGCAGTCTTCGCGCGGCCCAGGCTGATCTGATCGAACGACAGCGCGCTGACCGGCTTGGGCTTGCCTTCGCCGACCCACCCCACGCTCGACCCACCGGTCTGGCGCGGAATCTTGATCTCGAAGGGCACCCGGCGAAGGCCTTGGATGCGGCCGATGATCGTCGCCGGGCGGAGCAGCTCGGCGAACTCGCTGACCATGTTCTGGTATTCGACCAGCGGCTTGGCCCAGTTGGTGTCCGTTGTCGTACCGGCGGCAACGGCCGCCTTCAGGACCGTTTCGACCTGCGGCGTATCGCTCCAGCCCTTGGCGATCTCGGCCGCCTGCATCAGGTTGCCCTTCGACCGGGCCAGCGCCATCGCATAACGGGTGAAGGTGGTACCCTTGGGCAGGTTGGTGCCCTTGACCTCGATGCGAGTGCCGCCGCGCGCCGCCGAGGCTTCCTCGGACGAGCCGCCAACGGCGGGGACGCCCTTCGCGGCCAGGGTCTTCTGCAGCGAGCGCAGTCGCTTGATGTGCGCGTCGATCGCCTCGACGTCGGCTTCGAGGCCGTCATACTCTTCCTGCTCGGCGGCATCGAGGGTGGTTCCCTCGGTCGCCGCCTTCGTCATGATCTCTTCCATGCGGCTCTGCGTCGAGGCGCGCTTCGCCTCGAAAGCCGCAATCTGTGCAGCGATGTCCATTTTCGGTTTCCTGTAGGCGGCGCGGCGCGCGGCCAGGGAGTTACGCCGTCTTCCTGATCGGCTTGATCGAGGTGATGACGACGGGCGGCGCCCGGTCGCGGGCAGGATCCGCCAGCTTGACCACCCGGACGTACTTGCCGGACGCGGCTTCGTCGGGGGTTTGCGGGGGGATAGGGTCGGGGTCGGCCACGCCGGCCGCCTTGCGCAGGCCGGTGTCGATCGACTTGATCGAGGTGATGGTGGCGTCGGCCTGCATGGGAATGGTGACGGCGCTCAGCTCGTACCAATCCCACTCGTCGAACTCGACGCCGCCGTCGTTGATGAAGGCGTACTTCACCGCGCGGAAGCCGATCGATACGGCGCCGACGAGCCGCATCTTGATGCACTGCCAGGCAAAATCGAGCAGGTCCTTCAGCTTGCCCGGCTCGTCGGTCTTGGCGATCTGGGCCTTGAACTTGATGCCCTTGGCGGTCGGGGTCGCGTCGATCACATGGCCGATCGGCTGCTCGTGATTGTGCTGCCAGAGGAACGGCAGCGGGAGCGCGAACTTGGCGCCGAGCGGGTTGACGACGTCACCGGCGCGGTCGGGCGTCGGCGTCGAGGCGATGCCCTCGATGATGCGATCGTCCTCGTTGATCGATTTGATCTCGATCTGCGAATAGGCGCGGTTCTGCATGGCGCAGCTCCTAGATGATGATCATTTGGTAGGCCCGGCCGCGCTGGGCAGGCATGGCGGTGATGACGCCAACTGCCATGCAGAGCGCAATGACAGCGTCGATCTTGTTCACGGCTCGCTCCTTCGCGAGCCAATAGTTGCCCCAGCGATCGTTATCAGTGACGGCTGACATGATCGCGGAGATCAAAACCGGGTTCATGAGGAGCCGGATCCTCTCCTCAAGTATCATCGATTCGAGCGCCTTCACCGATGATGGCATCCACAGGCCATCCGGCTCTTTGCCCGCCTGCTTGGCGGCTAGGATCATAGCCTCGGTCGGCTTACCCTTCCTCGTGCCACCTTGCGGGTGCTCCACCTGCTCGATCGCAATGCCGAGTTTCCGCAGCTCTGGCTCGAAAGAGGCTCTATACGCATACCGATCGTAGCCGAGAGCGATCACATCGAAATTGTGCGCATCCTCGGCCACCGCTTGAGCGACATGCTCGTAGGCAATCACCTTGCCCTTGGGCGCCTTGAGATGTCCGTCGGCAACCCAGACTTCGTACGGCGCCTTGTCCGCAAGCGCGCGCATCGCAAGCGTGTCGCCTGGGGTCCATGCTTCGATCCAGGCGTCGTAGGTGGGCTTTTGGACGATCCGGGTCTGACCGTCCTCTTGCTCGATTTCGACGGCCTTGGTGCCGGTCTCGACGATGCCCGCTTTCGCGGTGATGTCGCGGGTCTGCGAGAGGTCAACGCCAAACGCGGCGCGCTTACCGTAATGGATCGAAGGCGAGAACGTGGCGAGGCACGGCTCCAGCGCCGCCCGCGTCATCCACGCCGCTTCCGCGTCAGTCCACACGCAGAAGTGAAGTCGCAGGATGCCGTTGAGCTTGCCCGGCATCATCTTCGCCTGGGCAACCACGCCCGCGAGATATTCCTCCGTGATCGTTACGCCGAGAAGTGGGTTCGCCTTCGGCCAGCAGCTGGGATCGTTGAGCGGATCGTCGCCCTTATCGAGCGCGCAGACATAGGCGAACGTCGTGTCGTCAATGACTTTTCCGAGATACGCCGGATCGTCATCCTTAGCGTCGGGGTTGCCGGCGGCGCAGCGGATGGCGTGTTCGTGCTCCTCCCAGCAGATCGAGTTCCGATCCGAGCCGCTGTTCGTGATCATGAACAGGAGCGGCTGGCGGCGGAATTTGAAGCCGCGCTCGAGCATCTCCATGACCCCGCGGTCGGGGTGCTCGTGGACCTCGTCGCAGAGCGCGAAGTGCGGGCGCGGGCCGGAGCCGGTCTTCTTGGCTTCGCGGCTGATCGGGCGGAAGAAGGAGTTGGTGGCCAGGTAGGCCATGTTGAAGACGTTGCCAGGCCCGCCGCTCTGTTTCACGCGCTTGGCAAGCTCGGGCGACTTGTCGACCATCTTGACCGCGTCGTTGAATAGGATGCCAGCCTGCTGCTTGGTCGCGCCGGCGGCATAGATCTCCGCGCCAGCCTCGTTATCGGCCATCATGCCGTAGAGCCCGATACCGCCGGCGATCGGGCTATTGTGCGTCGGGATCATCGAGCGGCCAGCCAAGAACATGCTTGAGACCGAATCGACAGTGATGCACCGGACCGGAACCGCCGCCACAGGCTCGCACCCGATTATTTTCCGGTCAGCGGAGAGCCTCCGCCGGTTGTGCCGTGGTGCAATTCTCTCAAGCTTGCGCGGCAGCCTGAAGCAGGGTTGGTCGGCTCGAGGGTGAAACGTCACACGGTACTTCGGCCCGATGGCGCGGCCGTTGAGCATCGCGACGCCCGTGGCCATCGTAGCCTTCATGCCGAGCGAGAGAACGAGTTCGAGAACCTGTTCGGCCAGGCCACGCTTCACCTGGGTGAATTCGCATTGCCCCGTGGCAGAAACCGTCCCGTCGGTGTCCATCAGCCCCTGGAGCAGCGCCCAGCGCTGCGATGGACAGGCGCGCAGATACTGAGGCGGGATGTGCTTGTTTCCGAGCAAGCCCGCGCTGCGGAGCTTCTTGTTCAGATCGGCGATGCGATAGCGATTCGAGCCAATCTTGCCAGACACCACCCATCCGGCAGCGTGCAGAGCGCCAATCGTCTGTTCGGCATCCTCGTGGCCGATAGTGATGCGCGCGCAGTCGCTGTCGCCGTCGCCGAGCCAAACGCCCAAACCATACGGCTCAATGGGAAGGTCTTCTACCGGCCCCGAAAGCTCTCCGCAGAGCGCTATGCTGTGGTTGGCAGACTGGTATTTCCCGTTCGCATAGCGAAGTGTCGCCGCGATGTGGCGCGTCGTGCGGATACTCTTCCGCCACTTGCCCCATTCCGATCTCGGCACCCCTTTGGTTGCGCGGTGCTGCCCGGCTTGCGTTGCTGTGCGCTGCTCGGTCAACCACAGATGCTCGGCTGAGGCGATGATCGGCTCACCAGCATCGAATTCAAGGCGATAGCACTCTCGGTCGTAGCTGATCGGATGCACAGCGACGACGCGGCACGGGCAGCCTGCATCGTCGAATACCCAGTCGCCGGGATTCAGGTCTCCCATGGTCGTCCACCCCGATGGCGTCGGGATGGGAGTATCCAGCGCGAGCGCCTTGCCGTTGCCCTTGCCCTCCTCGATGTAGGCGCGGCGAAACCGGCGGGTGTCGTCGGCCCGCTTCCAGCCGAAAAGGGAACCGACCTTGAACGCCTGGCTCTCGTGCAAGAGCAGCGGCTTTCCCTCGAACTGGCCTTCGCTCAGCTTCAGCCGGGTTTCGAAAAACCGCATCGCGCGCGCCGCGGCATCCGCGTCGTAATGCAACCCGCGCTCGTGCGCCCGCTCCAGATCGTCCAGGTGGCGACGGCACGCGTTGCGCACATGCGGACCGGCGACGACTTTGCCGGACACCACCCGCGTGGCGTACTGCCACACGCGATCGTGCCGAGGGTCATCAGCCGAAGAACTCGTCCTCCTCTTCTTCTTCGCCGCCGGCGCGGTTGCGCTCATCGGTGAGACCGAGCTCGCTCATGTAGGCGCGCATCTGCCCGTGCATCGAGGCCGGAAATCGGGGCGGACCGCGCCGGAACTCGGCCCACAGTTCGCAGAAGGCGATCGCCGCAGGCTCGCGCGATCCGTCCAGCCAGCCGGCCGGGGCGATGTAGCGTTTCCATGCCTTGAGCGCCTCGCCCTTGAGCCACGTCGGCTGCACGAGCTTGCCGAAGCTCGTCTGAGCCTCGTCGATCTGCTCGCGCGCTTTCGCCCGATCGCCGTGCCGCGTCGCATTGTGCGTGCCGTCGACTAGGCGAAGTCTTGCAGGTTTAGGCTTCGCTCCTCGCGTCGCCATAGTCTTCTCCGTTACTTCGCAATGACTTTGAACCGCCGGAAGTAACGCAAGTATTCATTGCAAGTAAAACGTTGCAGATTGACCAATCCGGACCATCAATCTGCAAATGCGAGAATTTGGGGACGGTGCGGTGTACGCCGACGGCCCGGTTTGGGTTTGGACCCTCCCCCCCCCCTACCCTCCGTTCAGAGCCCGAACCGCCGGGCGCGCGAGCACCTTCTCTTGGCCCGCGTGGATGATCCGCCTGAACTCGTGGACATCGTCGTTGTGCTGCTCGGGGAGCGACAGGAAGGCGTTCCAAGCGGCGGCCAACAGGTCGACCACGGCGCGCTCTTGAACGGTCAGGCTTTCGGCCATCCGTCGGCTCCTATTTCCGCCTGCCGGCGGTGTAGGCGGGTGCCCATGTCCTCCGCCGTCTTGATGCTGTGGCATGGCTCGCAAAGGCACTGGATGTTGCTGTCGACGTCGAGGCCACCCTTGAACAGCGGCACGATGTGATCGGGCGTGACAGCGGCCGTGATGATGCCGTTGGCCTTGCAATGCCGACAAAGCGGCTCGGCCGCGAGCCGGCGCTGGCGGTCACGTTGGCCATGCCGGCCGCGCCTCCGCTCGACCATCGCGCTACTCCGGACGCTGATTTCAGGATGCCTTCGGACTTCGCGGGAAGCTGCTCGCCTCCCTACGTGCGCTGGCGCGGCGGCCTGGGTCCGTGCCCTGCCGACCTGCTACCTCAAGCCGCTATGGCGGCGGTCCCGGTGCGGGTGTTCATGGTCTGTACCGCATCCTCAACAAGAAGGAAAGAGGCGACCCGAACCCGGAACTGGCCTCCGAACGCGACCAACGCGAACCGCCCATCACCTTCCTCGACAACGCCGCTCATGCCGGCGAAAGGCCCGTCAGGCACACGCACCGCGGCGCCAGGCGCGAACTCCCGCTTGATCGATCGCATGCGGGCACGGCGCTTCTTGTCTTCGGCATCGCGCAGCTTGGCCATGTCCGCGTCCGCAACCAGGGGGACGCGTCCACCATGCCGGAACAGCGAGAATGGCGGGTGTTCGGACACGGGGGCCGCACAGATAGACAGCAGCTCGTGCAGGTGTTCGGCGCGGACGAATGCGAAGGTCGGCATGATGGGGATCTCGCGGGTGAATGTCTTGCGACTGCGCGGGACCCGCTGCTTGATCACGTCGACGGGTGTCCAAGCCTCGATGCCAGCCTCGGACAGCGATCGCGCAACCGCGATGGTGCGCCCGCCGGACGATCGAACCACACACCAGCGCCCCGCGCGCGCCGCTGCATCGTCCCCATTTGCCATGATCAGAACTCCGCCCCCGCAGAGCACCATAGCAGTTGCGGTGGAGGAAGGAATCACGATTTGTTCTCCACGTCTTCGGCGAGCGCCGCATCAACCTGCTCTTGTGTCAGATGGCCGAGGGTGACGCCGAGGCTGCGATATGCCGGCGGCATGTGCCGGATCTGCGCGTTCGTGATAGGGCCTGGATCGTCGGTCGCGCCGCGACGACGGCGGTCCTGCTCGGCTGCCATCTGCCGCAGGCGAGCGCAGGCGATCGAATGCTGGGCCATGAGCCCGGCCGCGATCTGTCGGATCACCGCCTCGATCTCGTTGGCGAACCGCATGGGCCTATGCAGCGCCATCCGCGCGGCCTCGCGGGAGATCCGGCCCGGAAGGTCGCCCAACGCCAACACCATGACCTTAATCCACGCGTCCGCCTGCTCGGTCCCGATGCCCGGCGACACCTTCGTGAGCAGAAGGGAGAGATCGTCGCCGAGCCCGGCCGACCAACGGCCGGGGCGCGCGGGATCGGGCTCCACCTCTTTCAGGGGCGTCAGGCCGCGCTCATAACGAGCGAGGATCGGCATCACCTCGATGCCGTCCACCAGCGCCATCGCATCATTGAGCGTCCAGGTCGTGCTGCTGATGGAAGCGACGACGACTTTCGATAGGTCCTGCAGGTCGGTCCGTGCTGCGAGGGCGGTTGCCATTGCGGGTCTCCAAGATGCGGGTGATGAAGGGAATTGGGTCCGAGGCGGCTTCGGACTGGGCCACGGCGAGCGCGTCGATCACAGCGCCGTCGCCATACTGCTTTCGCCATTTCCCCAGCATGGCTGCTGCGGCGTCCCGCGTCTTGTTGCTATTCATTAGCAGCGGGATCCCTGCCTCGAAGAGCTTCTTCTTCGCATCGATCGGCGCGTCGGAAGCGCCGTTCGCATCTGCGTTGCCCTGCGTTGCGTTGCGTTTCCGCTCACGGTGCCGGGCCGCTCGTTCGGTGCTCAGGTCCTCGCGCTTGGGCTGGCGGCGATCCCAACTTATCAGGCGCCGGCCGTCTGTCACCCTGCCCTTCATTGCGCCGAGGATCGCCTCGATAGCGGTCTGATCGAGGTCGAGAGCCTCGGCGGCCTCCTCCGGGCGCACGCCTTCGATCGAGCCCTTGTCCTTAGACCGCGATGCTTCCACCAGCATGTACGAGAACAGCGCCACGACGCATGCGAGCGGCTGCCCGCTTTTGCGGGCGATCACCCTCCACTTCGGATCTGTTGGCATATCGTGCCACAGACGAACCCACCCGCTCAAATCTCGTCTCCAATCGTGATCAGCACGCGGCCGTGTTCGTGCGGCTCGCCATATTCGTATGAGGGCAGGAACCGGGCGTCGTTCACCCCCATCGCCTCCGCGATGCCGTCGAAGTACGGCTTCATGCGATTGGCGAAGTTGGTTCGGTCGCCGCGACGGTTGGGAGGTTCGAAGCGGACGTGGATCCGGATGTCACCGGGAGGCTGCTTCTTGATCTTCGCCTCCTTCGCGGCAGACCATGCCCAGCGGCGATGTTCCTTGGTGACAGCCGACTTGCCTGCCCAATGCCGGCCGTTCGCGTGGCCGGACAGCGATGCCGGCGGGAACGGAAGCTCGATGATCATGCCGCCTCCGCTTCATCGCTGGCGGGCTTCGGTATCGTTGCCTCAGCCTTGTCCGCGAATTGCCTCGCAAGCTGGGCAAGCTGGGCGAGGCCGCAATAGGTCCGGGTGACGCCGAGGTCGTAGACCAGCCGGACGGCCGTGCCGAAATCCTCGCCGTTGATCCATTGGTCGGGCGCCATTCCGCAAGCGGCCATGATCTCTTCGAGCTTGCGCGCGGCAGTCTGGTTGATCGAGCGGAGCGACGATACCTCCCGATCGACGCGATCGCGCACCGTCTTCTCGATCGCCGCGCGCTCGGTCGCCATGACTTGGTCTATGCCTTCCCGGATGCCGCGCTCCCGCGCTTCGTGCGATCGGCGCAGCAGGGCGGCGAGGAAATTGGGCGACCATTGCTCTCGGTCCAGCTGAGGCGCCTTCGCCGCGCAGTGCAGCCCGTTGCCCTTGAGGATGAGGTGCCCCCAGGTCGGCGGCAGCTCGCCCTCGCGCACGATGTCGGCCGGCGTGACGATCCACCAGTGATCGCAATAGCGCTGCAGCGCGACGGACTTGTCCGGCTGCTTCAGCTCGTGGAGCCAGTCGGACCGGCTGACCTTGATCTCGAACCCATGCAGGCGCAGCCCGCGCGACGGGTACAGGCTCATTGCGATGGCGTCGGCCGATCGGCTCGCCGCGGCGCCGGTGCTGTCGGGCACCTCGAAGAAGGTCGCCCACTCCGGTGCCCGATAGCGGTTGAGGAGCGCCGCGCGGACGTCCTTGGCGGTGAAGCGCGGGGTCATGCTGCTTTCCTTGCGATATAGCCTTCGATGTCATTTTGCTGGCGCGCGAGATCCAGCGGGCGGAGCGTTTTCCCCCAGATCGACGGACTCGATCCGTCGAAGCTGTCCATGCCAGCCGCGGCGCAAGCGCGGATCCGACGCGCCGTGTTGACGCGGGCGCAGTGAACCAGCGAGTTCCGCTCTCGACTAATGCGACGCCAGAACTTCAAGGTGGCGAGCTTCCACTCGGTGTCTCCTCCGATGAAGATGCCGACGCGCTGGCAGACGATCCGCTTGACCCGACCGAGCATCTTGCCGGCTTCCATCCCGTTCTGGACCGCCAGCATGAACCGGACGCCGCGCAGCCCCTTCCGGCGCCGCAGCTTGCGAAGCCACCGGACAGACAGATCGAGCGACGCCTCCACCAGCCAGATCAGCTCGGGGATCGCGTCCATCGTGCGATCGCGCAGGTCTGCTAGGAAGGCTCTCCACTCTGGGTTGCCGCCATATTCCTCAATCGGAACGTCTTCAGGCACCCGATAATCGGGGAAGTCTTCCGCGCGGACGGTCAAATTGACCCGCCGTCCGGTCAGCAGCGCTGCCGCCTCCACGAGAAATCGATAGGCGTCGGCGTCCTCATAGAGGGTATCGGTGAACACCAACGCCCGCTCCACCTTTGGATGCATGACGCGGTCGATCATGTCAGCGCGGAAAGACCCTTGCCCTGCGCTGAACATCGTGTAGCGGCGGCCGCTCATGCCTGCGCGTCCCACGTCACGATAGGTTGCGCGGTGTCGACCGCGAGAGCCATGCGATAGGGGCTCACCCAGATTGCCTTGCTCGATAGCGTGAAGGTTGCACCCAGCTTGGCCAAGAGCAGGGCCTCGCCGATCTCCTCCGCCATCGCCTTGCCGGCGAGCGACGGCACGGCGTTGCCGATCCACTCACGCTTTGTCGCATCGGAGCCGCCCTCCAGCTCGAAAACCTCCTCGGGGTCGAAGAGCGATTGCAGCGCCGCCAGCTCCAGCGTGGTAAAAGGCCGATGCCAGGTGCCGTCGAGCGAGATGATCCGGCAGACCAGGCGGTCCTTCGGCTCCGGCAATTGCTCGACCGGCTCGACCTCCGCCGCCCTCGGGTCCGCGACCGAGTTGTACCCATTGTCGTGATAGGCAGACCCGGACACGGTATTTGAAGGGCTGTCCCACGGGATCACCCCGTAATGTCCGCCACCTTCGAAGTGCTTCCGTCCGCCGACAAAACCGGCGGGCCGCGGATCAGCGACGCTCAACGCGCCTGATCCAACTCGATCGGAGCCAGTGACCGTCGGGGACGCCTCCTCAGTGCCGACGACGCGCATCTTGTTGGTGTGCGCGTTCGGCCCGTGCGTCGGGCGAGGATCGGCAACAGCGAAAGCCCCCTGCCCCGTCGTGCTCTCGGCAATCACTGTCCCGGCCGGCTCCTCCATCCCAGTCACCCGGTACTTGCCACCGCCGGCGAACGCCGTCGTCGATCGAGGATCGGCAACCGCCAAGCCGCCGGCTGGGCCACCCGGTCCAGCGACCGCCGGAGCCGGAGCGTCGAAGGAGACGATCCGGTAGACGTTGTTGAACCGAGGCTTCCCCTCCATGCGCGGGTCTGAGACGGCGTACGGTCCCGTTCCCACCGAAACGTCACCCTTGATGCAGGGAGCCGGCCTGTCCCAGGGGCGAACGCCAAGCTGCACGCTTTTCGGATGGCCATTCTCGACGCGAGGATCCGCGACAGAATGCGGACCGCCAGACGGATGGGGGTTGCCGGTGATTGTCCGAGCCGGCTCGTCCCAGCACTTCACCCCCAGGACGTGACTGTGGGTGTCAGCGCCATAACCAGGTCGAGGATCCGCGACACTGTGGGCGCCGTTCGTCGGCCCGCTGCGCCCGGGGACGCATCCCGCCGGCTCCGCCCAATCGCGCACGCCGAGGACGTCGGATTGCCAGCCTGCATCGCGAGGTCGCGGGTCGGCGACGGCGAACCGTCCGTTGCTCGGCAGGGATTCTCCCGCGACGGTACCGGTCGCCTCATCGAAGGAGACCACGCCAAACCCGCCGCTTCGCATGTCGTTCGTGCGAGGATCGGCAACGCTGTGGCGTCCGTGCAGCGGCGAGCGCTGGTTTCCGACGATCGTGCCCGCAGTCTCGTCCCAACCCATGACGCCGAGCACGCCGTTCCGCAGCTCACGATCGGGCAGGATGCCGTAATCGCGCAGGCGCCCGTCGATCACCTCCAGCTCGTTCAGCGCGCGCCAGTCGCGGCCCGCGGGCACAAACGCCAGGCGCACCCACGTCTTCCACTGCAGCTCTGGCACGCGATGCATAGCGCCGCCGCGGGGGTCGCCCGGCAGTGGCAGCTTGCCGATGATCTCGCCGACGCCGCGAACGCGCTGTTTCTCCGGCGCATAGATGAAGTTCGGGACCTTGTCCGGGTGCCGGTATAGGCGGAGCATCCGCTTGCGGTGCTGGCCGAGGCCGCCAAGCTCACCGCAGTCGTAGATGCTGTCCTCGACCTCGGTCATTACATAGCCGTACGCGCGGTACATGGCATCGATCTTTGAAAGGAACTTAGCGCCGCGCTTGGAGGCGATCCTCGGCACGTTCTCGAAGCCGTAAACGGCGACCGGATCATCCTTGTACGCCTCGAGACCGAGCATCATGCCGCGCGTCGTCAGGCGGTTCAGCGCCTCGTAGCGATCGGTCTCCGACGCCTTGGTCGACAGCAGCCCCGAGAAGCCCTTGCACGGATAGGTGCCGAATAGCACGTCCAGCCGGCCAAAGGTCGCGCGGATATCCGCCGGGGTAGCCTCTCGCCAGCCGCTCGGCGGGGCGTGGCCGTGCCAGCACCGGTATTGATCCTCGTCGAAGAGGTCCATCAAGGTACCCTTGACGCCCGTCATCCGCTCGAAGTTGCGGATCGCGCCTGGGTCGTTGTCGATGCCGCCTGCGCACTCGAACCGCCCGCGAAGGTTGCCAACGCGGAAGTCAGCGAGGTTGAACCCCTTCGCCAGCGCGCCGATCCCGCAGGCCATGTGGCCGTGGCGAAGCACGACGGTATCGCTGTTGTGACCGAGGACGGACGTCATGCTGCCACCGCCAGCTGCAGGGGCGATCTGCGATATGAGATTGCGCGGCGAATCTCCTGGTCGACAGCGGTTGCCGCGTTGGCATCCTCGCTGAGCGCGCGAGCGAAGAGGATGCCGGCGATAATCAGATCGCCATCGAGAATAGCCTTCACCGCCTCCCGCAGCGTCTCCGCGTCAAGGTCAAGAAATTCGGGCTCTTGTTCACGAGCATTCTCGTCGATCTCGTCCTGGTGAGCGTCGACATCGAGGTCGACGGCCATGATGGCGGAAATTTTGGCCCGAACATCTGAAGGCAGATCGCTACGGCTCGCGCCAATCTCATCAAGGAACTCGTCGATGTCGACGGAGGCGGAAATGGATACCATGCGAAATTCCTCTCAGACGTTCATGGGCATCAGCACGAGCGACAAGCCGCTCTCGACCGTGCTGGTGATGAGGGTGGGATCGGCCGGCGCACCCATTGCGAACCGCACGGTGTCGACCGGCAGCACGTCGAGCGCGTCGCGGAGATATGCGAGGTTGAAGCCGATCCGGATTTCGGCGGCGCCGGCCAGGTCGCCAGTGACCTCGTCCACCGCCTCACCGTGCCCGGTAGAGTTGATCGACATCGTCACGCCGGCCGGCCGGAAGGTGAAGGCGCCGCCACGCACCTTGTCAGAGCTTGCGACCATGATCCGTCGCGTCGCGTCGATCATCTCATCGCGGTCGACGGTCGCGATCAGCTTGATCTGCGTCGGGATGACGCGCTCATAATCCGGGTAGGTCCCATCGATCACCTTCGTCAGGATCACGAGGTTGCCGATTGTGAAATCGACCTTCCCGTCGCCGATCTTGACGCCGATATCGCAGTCACCGCGCTCGGCGGCGGCGCTACGCACCAAGTCGATGCACAGTGTCGGCAGGATCGTGCCGCGCATGTCGGCCGCCCCGGCCGGGAGATCGTCGCTATACCGCGCGAGACGATGCCCATCGGTGGCGACATATAGCAGCCGCCCATTCCTGACGTGCCAGAAGACCCCGCAGAGGTAGTATCGGGTTTCTTCCTTGCTGACCGCATGACGGACTGCGTTGAAACCCCGCGCGAGCGCCGTTGCGGAGATCGTGAAGCTGGTGACCACCTCGCGCTGAACAGCCACTGGAAAATCATCAGCGGGGAGAACGGAGAAGCGCAGCCGGGCTCGGCCGGACTTCACCACGGCAGCCAAGCCGTCCACCTCGATATGCGTCTCGCTGCCGGCGGCGAAGGTGCCCAGCACCTCAGCCAGCCGCTTCGCCTCGATGGTCAGGCCGACGGCTCCACTGACGCTCTTCGCGCGGCACGCCCGGGTGACGGTTCGATCGAGATCGGTCGTGGTCAGGTAGACATGGCCGGTCGCCGTCGCGCTGATCAGCACATTCGACAGGATCGGGATCGTGTTCCGAGCCTGGACGGCGCCGAGCACGTCGCGCATGGCGGCGGCGAGCTCGCTCGTCTCAAAGACGATGGTCCCCTTCGCGGCCATCGTCACATTCCCAACGCTTGCTGATAGGTTTCAAGCAGCATCTCCGCTTCGTCGCGATGGTGCTTCTCCATCTTCCGCAGGCGAATGACCGTGCGCATCGTCTTCACGTCGAAACCGGTCGACTTAGCCTCGGCGTAGACATCCTTGATGTCGTCGGTGATGCCCTTCTTCTCTTCTTCGAGCCGCTCGATGCGCTCGACGAGCAGTCGCAGCTGCTCGGCCGAAATATTGTCGCTCATGCTATTCCTCCGTTGGAGTGGATCGCCTCGATCAGGCTGAGTTGTGGGTCGGGGTTGGCAGCGTCCCAGGCGTCGAGGCCCTGGCGCGCGGCGGTCAGCGCTTCCGCCGAGGCGTCGGCTTCGAGCTGCGCGCGGCCGAGCTTCCAGGCGGCGCGCTCGCACCGCTTCAGGCTCATCTCGACCAGATCGGCCAGCCGCTGGCGCGCGGGGTGCTTTTCTTGAGCCTCGCCCACCATCACCGCGCACTCCCGCACGATTCTTCTGCCTTGGGCTGGAGCGCCGCCATCTCGGCAGCAATTCTGGCCCGGTCGCGCGCGGCGTGATCTAGGACTATCCTCTCACGCTCGGCAGCGGTAAGGTCTTGCTTCGTCAGGTCGCGGTAGAGGTCGCGATACTCCGAAGGTATGTGGGCCAGCCGGCGCGCGCTGATCGATCGGCCCGCCTTGGCGCGCGCCTCGGGCGCCCACGACTTGTCGATGTTCCTCGGCCCGTGCCGCCGGCCGTTCTCTCGCCGCGCCTCGAAGAACGCAGGATTGTCGATGCGAGCCCGCTCGACGGTGGCGCGAACTCGCGCGCGGTGCTCGGCTTGCCGGGCCGGATCCGCATTGTAGTTCATCCGGAAGGTTGCAGCGGCCTTCGCGCGAACTTCTGGGCTGCTGGCCACCCGCCGGTTCGAACAGGTGCGGCAGCGGGTTGACCCCGCGGCCATGCGGCCACCGCAATCGGGGCAGGACCGCACCACTCGCCGAGGTCCATTGAACGCCTCGCGCGCGGCGGCGCGCCGGGCAACCGTCTCCGGATCCGAGTTGATGAAGACGAGCTGGCAGCGCTTGCACCGGCCGCTCTTCCCCACCTTCGCGATCGCCTGGCTGCAATCGGAGCAGTTGCCCTTCATGCCGCCCGCTCCAGCCCCATCAGGTCGAACAGGCTGGGCACCGATGCTTCTGCCTCGGCGTCGCGCAGGTACTGACAGGCAAAGCGGAAATAGTCGGGGTTGAGCTCGCTGCCGGCGCCGCGGCGGCCCATCTGGATCGCGCGCATCGGCACGGTGCCCAGCCCTGCGAACGGATCGAACACCAG
Source organism: Sphingomonas azotifigens NBRC 15497 (assembly GCF_002091475.1). Lineage (GTDB taxonomy): Bacteria > Pseudomonadota > Alphaproteobacteria > Sphingomonadales > Sphingomonadaceae > Sphingomonas > Sphingomonas azotifigens. The sequence goes on along the minus strand of NZ_BCTR01000017.1, from coordinate 27,784 downwards.
GTCGCCCGGCATCGAGTAGAAGTCGATGAGGCGGTCGACGATATCGAACTGCAGCGGGCAGACATGCTTCTCCGCCCCCTTGCGCGCCTGCTCGGCGTTGAGGGTGCGCATCCGGACGATGTCGTCCCAGATGCCCGGGCCCGACGCGCCTGGCGCGAGCGCCATGAACGTGCGGGGCAATTTGCCGCGGCCGTCGCTGCCCGCGCGAGCCTCGATCGTCTCGCCGATCGCGACATGGGCGTCGTAATCGTAGACGAGGTGCCGGCTTTCCTCGCGAAACGCCTTCACGAGAGATCCGACCTGCATCGAGGTGAACCGGTCGACGTGCGCCGCCAGATCGTCCGGCAGCTGGGCAAGCTCTTCCGGAAGCGCCAGCCGGTTGCCGCTGCTCCGCCAATGAGCGTGCGCATCGATCTGCCAGCGCGCGAGGCTATAGGCGGCGGGATCCTTCGCGACCGGATCATCGGCATAGGCGCGCGACTTGTCGCTCTGCGGCTTGCGGAACAGCAGGACATACTCGGGCGAGCCGCAACCCATCTTGGTCGCGTCCTTCAGCATCTCGCTGTAGCTCAGCCGGTAGGTCTGGTTGTTCTCGCGCACGACGTCGGTGTCGACGTGGTGCATGCCCAGGAACTGGAACCCATGCGCCGCATAGTGGAAGATGCACTTGGCGTGGAACGGGTTGACGGTGGGCACGCCCTCGCCGGTCACCGAGCCGAACAGGATCCGGTCCTTGACGTGCACGCACATCAGCCGGCCGGGCCGCAGCGCGCGAAGAAGCTTCGGCGTCAGGAAGTCGAGCTGCGCGAAGAAGTGCGCATCGTCATCGGTGTGCCCGAGGTCGTTGTAGCTCGGCGTGTATTCATAGTGATTCGAGAAGGGGATGCTCGTGACGATCAGCCCGACGGAATTCTCCTCGAGGTGATCCGCCTCCAACACGCAGTCGTTATGCGCGAGGCTCCACCCCTCCCCGCTCTCGACCTGCCGATCGACGCCGATCGACCGCTGCAACCCGGCGATCGCCACCTCATGCTGAAGCCCGTACTTCCGGATCAGCGCCGACATGCGCTCAGCGAGTTCCTCGTGCCGCGCCCATTTCTCCTGAAGCACCCGGACGACTTCCGTCTCGGTCTCGGCATGGATGATGTCGATCTCGACCGGGTGCGGCTGCTGGAAGCGCTGCAGGCGGTGGATAGCCTGGATGAAGTCGTTGAACTTGAAGCCGACGCCACAGAAGATCGCACGGTGGCAATGCCGCTGCAGGTTCGTGCCGCTGCCCAGCATCACCGGCTTGGCGGCGAGGAGGCGGCTCATCCCCTCGGCAAACCGCTCGATGATGCCCTCGCGCTTGTCGAGCGGTTGGGTGCCGTAGACGCTCTCTGCCTCGGGCAACGACGCCTCGATCGCGCGCCGCTCATCCTCCAGGTCGTGCCAGAGGATGAAGTGGTCGGCCGGCGCCGCGGCGACGATCCCGGCCGCCTTGGCGACGCGGGCGCCGAGGGTCGTGCGCTTCTCCTTGGCGGCGGCCTGCAGCGATAGCGCGGCGTCGCGCATCAGCTTGCCCTGCCCTCGGCTGTCGACCCCGCCGTCGGCCAGGTCCGACTGCACGACATGCCACCGGACGGTCAGCGGCGGCAGCTCATAGCCTTCGTCGCTGAAGCCGAGGTCGCTCGGGCGCTGCAGGAAGACCGCCCAGCTATTCAGCCAGGCGAAGAACTCCTCTTCCTTGTGCGGATAGAGCGTGAGGTCGCCGGCCTTCTCGCTGTTTCGCTGGAAGAAGCGGGTCAGCGCCTGCCCGGTGTCCATGACGCCGAGGAAGCCGCCATAGTGGATCAGCTCCTTGTACCGGTTCGGGGACGGCGTCGCGGTCGCCACGAAGCGGTAGGGCACCGCTTGGAACAGCGGCAAGAACGTCTGGAAGGTGTCCGAGCCATAGGAGCGAAGCACGCTCGCCTCGTCCAGGCTTACCGCCACGAAGCGCGAGACGGTGATCTTGCCATCGCGGACGCTCTCGTAGTTGGTCAGGAACAGCCCGGCGTAGCCGTCCGCGTGTAGCGCCTGGATCTCGGCGTCGCTTCTCACGAACCGCAGTTCCACGCCGAGCAGCTGCGCGTCGTGCATGAACTCGCGACGGACGCCGAGCGGCGCGACGATCAGACCGTCGGATCGATAACCGTCCTGGGCATGGAGCTTGTCGAGGATGATGCGCAGGACCTCGATCTGCTGGATCGTCTTGCCGAGGCCGAACGCCTCGAAGAGCGCGCGGCGGCCGCCTTCGACCGCCCAGCGGATGACATGCCGCTGGTGATCGCGAAGCGCGCGGCCGTCGACCAGGTGCGTAGCGACCTCGTCGAGCGAGCAGGCCAGCCCCTGGCGCTGGGCCACCGGGATCTTCGCCTCGAGGAATTGGCGATATGCGTCGGCGCCCATCAGTGCCTCCAAAATGCGATGGTTTGGTCGGAGTGCCAGCACAGGGCGCAGGTCGCGCAGCAGTCGGTGCCGCCGGTCTGTGCTGGGCAAATCGTGTGGCGGGTGGCCTCGCCGCGCTCGATGACGACGGCGCCGTCGGTGTCCGCGTCGAGGCCCGAGAAGCGGATGCACCACCGGTCCGGGTGCAGGCCGAGCAGCTCGCGGACCACGGCCCCCTCGGGGCTATCGGGCTCGCGGGCGGTGTAGCCGAACACGCGGAGGGCCGGGAACACGGCCAGCGCCTCGCCCCAGAGCTCGACATAATCGGGCGAGTAGAAGTCGCCGAGAACGTGCAGGCGCACCACGAAGCCGGCCGGGTGCGCCGCCTGCTTCGCTTCAAGCTCCTGCCAGAGCAGGCGTTCGAACTCGGGGCCGTGCGCGATCCGCCGCGCATATTGCATGTTCGACCCGTAGCAGGTCCGCCATTCGCTGCAGGTCCGCGGGCAGGTCGCGCGCTCCTCAAGCGTGAGCGTGAAGATCGGCGCGCCCTTCCACCGGCCCTTCGTGACCTTCTTCCCGATCTTGCGGCTGTTGACGCCGGAGACGAGCAGGCGCGGCAGCTCCCCAGGCTGGAAGACCCGGGACGGCATCACCGTGCGGCCTTCGGCAATCGCGGGGTGCGTATCGGCGAAGTGCCGGCGGCTGCCGCGCGCGTCGATGGCCTCGAAGCGACGCTGGGCGCCGCCGCTGCCGTAACCCTTCCGGGTCGTGGGCGCGATCTCGACCGCGGCGCTCATGCCATCGCCCAGAGGTCGGCCACCGTCCGATGGCTTCGGAAGGGGTACACGCCGGTCAAGACGCGGGGGCGCAGCGCTTCGGCGGGCAAGGCACGCGGACGCGGCTTATCGTTCGCGGAAGCTGCTGCCGCAGCCGCCGCGCCAGTGATGGCGACCATGATGTTACTCCTCAGCCGGCCCTTGCCGGCGATTGATCCTCAGCCTTCGGAAACCGCCTCGGCGAGCTCGGCGATCAGCGCGCGGGTTCGGCTTTTCAGTTTGCCGTCCTCGACATGGTCGATGACCCCGTCCTTTCGAGCCTCGCAGACTTCGCCGACCAGACCGGCCGCGCCAGCGGCGATCTGATCCCAGTTCGTCTCGGTCTTCGTAATACCCACCATCCGCGCTCCGCCCGCCTCGGTGATCATGTCGATCGCTTCGGGCGGCAGGAACTTGCGGAGCGTGAGCAGTCCATGCACCGGCATCGCTGCGCCGGCGGCCCAGCTCTTCAGCGTGCTGGTCGGGATCCGGGATGCCGCGGAGAGGGCGGCGCGGGTTATCCGGCGCCCCTCGCCCACGAACATCGCGAACATTTCCACCTGCCGATCGGCGATATCCTGCGCGATGCCGTTTTCAGCAGACATGATCTCGCGCCTCCGCATCAGTTACACGATCGATATGAACAGGGATCAGACAATCGGACGCGGGAGCCGGGGGATGGGAAGCCCCCGCGTCCGTCTTCGCCGCACCGCGCGGACGAAGCTCGCAATTCTGGGAGGTGCAGTGCTGCGCCTCCGGATGCCACCCGCCGATCTCGCACCGGGCGCAATGCCCATGCAGGACCGCTCGGGCGGCAGACTCTCGATCGAGCAGGTTCATGCTGCCTGGGCCTCCTGCGCCGGCCGGCGACGAGGCGGCGTCGTTTGCATTAGCCACTCAGCAGTGACCGGGAGGTTCTTCTCGACCGCGAGAAGGATAACGCCCGGCCAGTATTCCGGCGGGATGCGATTGCGCGCTGCCCATGCCCGCACATTTACCGGAAGCGTCGCTACGTCGGGGGCTGCCGCAACTTTTGCGGCTCCGCCCAGCGCATCGATCAGCTCGCTATGATCGGTGAAGGTCGTCATGCACCCTCGCTATCATTCGTAGCGAGTTAACGCAACATGATTTGTAGCGTTGATGTATGCGATTTGCTCGGCGTGGAAGAACCCAACCTCGATTCGCCGGCGGAACGCCTCAAGTGGGCTCGCAAGCGCGCCGGCTTCGATGATGCCGCCCAGTTCGCGCGAGCCGCGAAGATCAACCCCACGACGTATCGAGCATATGAGAATGGGCAGAATGGGTTTGCCCGGCAGGCAACAATCTTCGCGCGCCTCAGCGGCGTCTCTGTCGAGTGGCTGCTCGGCGGCGGGTCCATGCCCGATACGGATCCGCCCGAGCCGCCCGCCCTCGGAGAGTTCGGAACACCGGAGATCCTCACCGATCGCTTCAACATCGAGCTCGTCCGACGGGTGGATATCCGATACGCGATGGGCGACGGGGCAATAGTCGAGGACTATCCGGACGCCGGCTTCATGCCGTTCGACCGCGACTTCCTCAAGGTCCTGACCCCTGCCAATCCTGCGCAGGTCTTCCTCGCTACTGGACACGGCGACAGCATGGAGCCGACGATCCGGCGCGACGCACTGGTGATGATCGACACCAGCCAGAACCGGATTGCCCAACAGGACATGATCTGGGCGCTTTCGTTCGCGGGCGCCGGCATGATCAAAAGGGTTCGCCGCCTGCCGCGGGACCGCTTTCTGATCCTGTCCGACAACCCTGCCGTCCCTCCTCAGGAAGCGGAAGCGGATGACCTGTACATCGTGGGCCGCGTCGTCTGGGCTGGCATGGGACTTTGAGCCCTCGCTCGCTCATGGGCCTCACGGGCACAGCGCTCGCCCTGGGATCGTGCAGCGGGCACGTCGAACCGGTCGAGCAGCCGAGATCGGATGAGGCGCGCGCGTTCATTGCCGGAGAGCAGAAGCCGGTAAAGATCGACGGCTTCGAAATCTGGTATGCGAATGGCGGTCGTGGCACGATTTCGTGCGGGACGATCGCTTCACCTAATCCGACCGTGACAGGCAATGCGCGCGTGCGGTTCCTCTATTTCTTCGACATGCATCAAGGGCAGCTCGAATATCATCAAGGCTGGCGATCGGCGGGCGGCGACATGGCCGTGATCGAGCAAAACCGAAAGACGTTCGACCAGCTCTGGCACGACGCATGCGCAGGTAACGCGCCTTTTTCTTGGCGGCGCAGCCTGGGCTTGGCCTGGTAGCTACCGGACAATCTGCGTTGCAGTGCGTTGCACTTTCGCGGCAACGCAGCCGACGCCGCGTGGCAGATGCCCGCCGATCCGGCCACGATGCTCCGATGGCCGGCCGGACCAGACGTGCGCGCACCCGGCATTCCGCAAATCAAATTAATAGCCATCTATCATATACTTATGCGTACAGCGGGTAAACGCAACGCAGTGCAACGCGCGGCAACGCCCCAGAAGCAGATACAGATATAGTTACGTTTGCTCCGCAAACGGCGGCTTCGCTCGCGCGAGCCTGTCGATTTGATCATCGCGCGCCAGCGCTACAAATCATATTGCGCGCTATGATTGATAGCGCTATGAAGGCTCCACAGCGACCTGATCTGCCGTAATTCGGCACGCAAGACGGTCGCTGGGGAGATGAACCTTGCACCAACCCTCATATCTCAAAGATCCGGACGCCCTGCAGGCGGTCGACGACTTCCGCGACGACGTGCTGGCGATCCGCGACATTACCCGGCCGATCGCCGGCATGGCGTTTGATGACCCGCGCCGCGCGCAGATCGGCGCCCGCGTCAACGAGCACATGGAAGGCATCGACCTGCGCGCCGCGCGCCTGGGCATGTCCGGCCTGGTGCTGTTCGAGTTGATCAACATGGCGATCGACGCCGAGCGCGTCCCGGCGGCGGCATGATCATGCTGCAGAACGGTGAGGCATACACTCCACCAAACAGCCGTGACGCCATTGCGGAGCGGCGCTTGCTCGATGCCGCCAAGACGGCGCTCTATTGCCTCCGATGCTTCGACGACGCCATCCATACGATGGGTCTGATGATCGGACGAGACTGCCCAGCGATCGCGCCGCTCGAGCGCGCCATTCAGGAAGCGGAAGCGCCAAGGTGCCGAGCGAAGAAATCCGGTCGCCGCCGCGCGAGTGAGCGCCCCAAGGACACCGCGCATTGGGGTGCCGTGTGGATCGCCGCCGATCGCCGTCAGCCGTTCAAGGTGGAGCATCCGCGCGAGATGCCGCGCCGCCGCCGCTGGTGGCCGCTGTGACTTTCCCTCGGCAGCCCGCCCAGCTGGTCATCACCCCGTCCAACCAAAGCCCTTGGGTCGGCTGGCCCAACTCGCCCGGCGATCGCTTCACCCGCGCCCAGGTAAGCGCGATGAAGCGCAACGGCATCGACCCGGAGACGCATGCCGTCTTCGTGACGGTGTTCCGCGAGGCGACCACGCGCGAGATGTACTGGCCGCGCGGCGACGCGCCGCCGGTGTTCCAGTTCGATTGCCCGGTGCTGTCGACCACCAGCGACGGCCGCCTGCGTGTGATCGCGCCGAGCGGCGACGTGAAGATCGTGCTGCGGAACGGCTGGGTGAAGGAGCCCAGCTACCTCAACCAGCACCTGCTCGACCGAAAGGACGCCTGATGCGCGACCACTTCCCCAAGGCCATGCTCGTCGTGGCCGCCCTGCTGGTCGCCAGCATGCTTATTCGGTGCGTCGACGCGGCGTACCAGCCCCATTCCCCCGAGGTGGCCTCCGCACACCCCTTCGTGGTCGCAAGCAGCGCACAAGCGCGCATCCTCGCTCCGGCCGCGGAGGCCGGCCGGAGCTCCTCATTCCAGGGAGACGTCCGTTGACCGACACCACCACTGCGCCGGCCGTCGCGTCGGCGGATGACCAGCTGTGCTCGCTGATCAGCGCCGCCGTCGCGCGCCGCATGACGCCTGACTTCATCGAGAAGGAGGTGCAGACCCGCGTCGACAAGCTGATCGTCGAAAGCGTCGACCGGGCGCTGCGCAGCTACAGCGACACCGGCAAGCTCATTGAGAAGGCGATCGAGGAAGCGCTGCGCGTCGATCGACTCGACCTTCCGTCCTACGGCGCCACCGTCGCCAGCATGTTGAAAACCCAGATCGAAGCGCGGGTAGCGCCCCTGATCGCCGGTCAGCTGGCAGCGGACATGGACGAGCTCCTGAACCTCGCGCCGAAGGAGGTGAAGCTCTCCGACATCGCCGCCTTTATGCTGAAGCCCTACGAGGACGATAACGAGTGGGGCAAGCACATCACCGTGCATGTCGAGTCGAAAAGCTATGGCGGCACTTGGATCAGCCTCGACGATGACCAGGCGCTGGAAGGACGCGACCTGTACAAGGCGAAGTTCCGCCTTCTCGTTGACAAAGATGGTCGCATCTCCGGGTTCTTCGTCGGCGGCCGCGAGGCTTCCACGAAGAGTTGGATCGGCAGCGCCTACGGCATCGAGCAGAAGCTCCGCGCCTACACCGCCTGCGGCACCAAGCTGATCATCGACGAGGATGCGGTGATCACGTCGGTGGGAGACTACTGATGCGCCAGCCGATCAACATCCCCACCGACGGCAGCGGCACCATGTTGCTGATGCCGGCGCGCGAAGGCACGTGCGAGGTCTGCGCGACTGCCCACAAGCCCGAGCTGCCGCACAACGCGCAGAGCCTTTTCTACCAGACGCGGTTCAGTATCGAGCACGGCCGGGCAGCGGATTGGCGCGACGCGATGGCGCACTGCTCCGACGAAATGCGCGCGCTCTGGACCGAGCAGCTGACCGCCCGCGGCGTCGACGTCGAAGGCGGCGCGATCAACCCCGCGAAAACGGCGAGGAAGGCGCGATGATCCCCTACACCTCACCCGAGGACATGGCCGCCTGGGCGCGCGCCACGATGCAGCGCCAGCCGGACTTCGTGATTGGCGCCCCCGCCTACCTGCGGCGCTGGTGGATCGTGCCGCGCAACGAGCGGCAGAATGTCTACCTGCACGAGATCCTGCGGGATGATGATGACCGGGCACTCCACGACCATCCTTGGTGGAACACGTCGTATGTGCTGATCGGCCGCTATCGCGAGATCACGCCCGATGGCACCTTCATCCGCGAGGCAGGTGACATCGTGCACCGGCCGGCCGAGGCGTTGCATAGGCTCGAGCTGATCGACGGCGCGCCCGCAGTCTCGCTGTTCTTCACCGGGCCCAAGGTCCGCGAGTGGGGCTTCGCCTGCCCGCAAGGTTGGGTGCACTGGAAGGACTTCACCGGCGGCGTGAACGGCGAGCTGGTCGGTCGCGGCTGCGGCGAGCATGATATGGCGGAGGCGGCGTGATGATCAGCATGCAGACCGCCGCCGACATGGCGATCGCCTATCGCGAGATCGAGGTAGCCGAGAAGCTGCTCGCCGAGATCAAGGAAGCTCTGGCGAAAGCCGAGGTTCCGGACATCCGTGACGTGTTTGGCCGGCAGCAGCGCGCGCTACAGCTTGGCGTGCCGAACAGCGACCGCGGGCATAGGCTCTTCCATGTGCCCTACGAAATCGCGATTCCAGTGCTGGAGGCGACGATTGCCAGCCATCGCGCAGCGCTGACCACGCTGAACCAGAAGGCGGCGTCGGAGCTCGCCAAGCCGGAAACCACTCGTGGCTGACCGTCGCGAGATCGTGCTGAAAGCACTGGGAAAGCGCATCGCCCGCCAAGGCGACATGGCGATCCGCGTCCACCGCAACACCATGCGCATCATAATGAAGCTGCTCGGCCAGGGCGACTGGGAGTTCGGGCAGGACAATTTCCGCGAAATCGATGCGCTCGCGCTCGACATGCTCCGGGATCTGGCCTGGCAGCGCGGGATATTCGGAGGCCGCATCCATGGCTGACCAGATCGACCAGGCGAACGACCTGAACGAGCAGCACCTCGAGCGCAGCCTGCGCGCGGCGCGGCAGCCGATCGCCGTGGGCGTGCCGGGCGAGTGCGATAACTGCGGCGACGACAGCCCCCGCCTCGTCGGAGGCCGCTGTGCACGGTGCCGAGACGGACGGCCTCGATGACGCCGCGGCAACTGCGAACGCTTGACCTGATACGCGAGGAGATCGCGCGGACGGGTTTGGCACCCACCTATCGGGAAATTGCTGCTCGATCTGGATTCTCTTCGCCTGGGCACGCTCATGATGCGGTCGAATTCCTCATCGAGGCGGGCCTCATTCGGAAAATCCCAGGGCGGCAGCGGGGCCTGATGATCGTCAACCAGCCGACCCTCGCTGCTGTGCCGACCCAAACCCTTCGAGACGAACTGGCGCGCCGGGAAGCCGCCGAGATGGAGTTGACCGATGCCCAACTTTAAGCCCGACCTCGTGATCTACCACGACCAGTGCGCGGATGGTTTCGGCGCGGCCTGGGCATGCTGGCAGCGCTGGGGCGACGCGTGCGAGTATGTGGCGGCGAACTATGGCCAGACGCCGCCCGATGTCACCGGCCGCCACGTCCTGATCGTCGACTTCAGCTACAAGAATGCCGTCCTGCAAGAGATGGCGCGGGCGGCCCGGTCGATTGTCGTCCTCGACCATCATAAGACCGCCAGGGAAGATCTGGAGCAGTTCGCGCGGTTCGAGGGCAAGCCGGAGCGGTTCACGCCAGCGGTAGTGGGCTTGATGGTCGGGGATCTGACCAAGGGCGGCTATCCGCCGATCGTCGCCTGCTTCGACATGGAACGGTCTGGCGCGCGGATGGCTTGGGAGTTTTGCCACGAGCGCCCGGCGCCCTACCTGATCACGCTGATCGAGGATCGGGACCTGTGGCGCTTCACCCTGCCCGACACCAAGCCATTCGGGCTGTGGCTTCGCGCCGAGCCGTTTAGTTTCGCCCGCTTCGACGAGATCGCCCACGACCTCGCGTACACGACGACTTGCCGGACCATCATGCGCGAGGCTGCCGCAATGCAGCGGTTCTTCGATGCGAAGGTGCAGGAGATTGCCTCCTTCGCGCGCCGGCAGCGCGTCGGCACCTTCGAGCCGATCGCGGTAAACTGCCCGCCGATGTTCGCGAGCGAGGTCGGTCACGCTCTGCTGGACGCCCACCCGGGCGCGCCGTTCGCCGCAACCTACTTCGACGGGGCGAACGCCCGCATGTGGAGCCTGCGCAGCCGGGACGATCGCGAGGACGTGTCCGCGATCGCGGCCAAGTTCGGCGGCGGTGGGCACCGCAACGCCGCTGGGTTCAGCGTGCCGCGATGACCCGGTTCGCTGCGAACACCGACGTATCGGCCAGCCGCTCGCGCGACGAGATCGAGCGGACCCTCACCCGCTACGGTGCCGATCAGTTCATGTACGGCTGGCAGGACGATGCCGCGATGGTCGCATTCCGCATGGTAGGCCGCCAAGTGCGCTTCGTGCTGCCGATGCCCAGCAAGGAAGAGAAGCGCTTCACGCACCACTCGCGCGGCCGGCGGACGCCGGATGCGGCACTGAAGGAGTGGGAGCAGGCTGTCCGGCAGCGGTGGCGCGCCCTGTCGCTGGTCATCAAGGCCAAGCTCGAGGCGGTGGAGAGCGGCATCAGCGAATTCGAGGACGAGTTCCTGGCGAACATCGTCATGCCGAACGGCTCGACGGCCGGCCAGTGGGTGCGGCCGCAGATCGCCATCGCCTATCGGACGAGCGAGATGCCGAAGATGCTGCCGGCTCTGTCCAGGCCGGCCGGGGACGAAGCATGAAACCAAGCGCCGCCCAGCTGCGCCAGCTCAGGCGAGACAACATGCGCCAACCCGCTGCACTCGCTCCGGTGCCTTGGCAGGAATGGCCGCCGGCGGGGGTCCATGAGGGCCGCCGGCTCAAGGTCTACCGATCGCGCGACTTCCTCGTGCAAGTCCACGAGGAGCCGGGCGGCATGATCCGCATGTCGGTGAACCGCACCACCTGGTGCGAACGCTCCGGCAGCTGGCGGGAGGACATCAGCTGGGACGACCTGCAGCGCCTGAAGCGCGAGGCCGGCTACGGCCAGCGCTGGGCGGTCGAAATCTATCCGGACGATCACGCCGTCGTGAACGTCGCCAACATGCGTCACCTGTGGCTGCTCACCGAGCCGCCCGTCTACGCCTGGGGAGTGAAGGGCTAATGAGACACCTATCTAGCCACCGCGCGGAAATGGACCGGATTCGTCGCCGCGGCCGAGCAGTCATGGGCATCATGCTCTTGATCATCATCGTCATCGCGATCGCCATCGGTTGGGTGCTCGCGCACCCGCGCCTGATCGGCGGCTATGCCCGGGAGGTGATCGCCGGCTTTTCGGAGAACAACCATGTCGGCAACTGAGGTAGACCGGGAAGCGGCGAACACCCGCTTGGCCAAAGAGGAAAACCGCATCGCATGGGTCGCCGAGGTGCTGCTCGATCGCATCCAGTGGTGCATCTGGGCTGATGCCACCCGCGAACAGGCGGTGGAAGTCATCGACGGCATCAACGAGATGACAGAGTTCGACGACAAGGCCGTCGCGATGGTCACCGTGCAGCGGGGCATCAGCAACCAGGACGCGCAGGACGTCATCGACACCCACTTCGCCACCCGCCACCGCACCGCATCCACAGCCGCGATGGCCGCTGAGATCCAGCGGTTGCGGGAAGATATGCGCAAGCAACGCGATACGCTGCTACGGGAACTCGTCCCGGGCGACAGCTTCACCGCTGGTCGCGTTAAGGGATTGAACGAAGCGCTCGACATTATCGCCGCCCCACCCAACGGGGATGGCCTCCACCCATTCACCGGGGCAGACTATGAGCGGATGCAGGATTGCCTTCGGGCGGCGTCCGCCACCACCAACCGGGTGGCTATGCTCGCGCCGGCCGAACAGTCTGCGCTGGCGGCGTCGATCGCGGAACTCGAAGCTTTCGAGCGCGACGGCACGCTGCTGGACGAGATCGAAAATTGGGCATCGTTCGGCGAAAGCGTGATGCTTTGCCTGCACGAGCTGAAGCGCCTTCGCGCCGCCGGCGCCGATCGACAAGCCGATAAGCGCGTGATCGCGCGGCTCGTGCAGGCAGCGGAGGCGATCGGCTTCCAGGCTGGGGTGGGAGAGCGCGAGACCGCGGGGGCCATCGTCTCCTATCTCGCGACGAGCCCAAACGAGATCGCCCCGTTCGTAGACGGCACCCTCTCGCCCATCGATTTTGCTGGCGACTGGATCTCAGGCGGCTGCTTATCGTGGCATGCGGCCGATGGCCGGGTTGTGCGCCCTGCGATCGATCCTAAGAACAAACCATGATCAGCATCCTCATCGCAGCCGCCCTGTCCGGCTCCGCCTTCACCTGCACCGTCACCCGCGTTTACGACGGGGATGGGCCGCTCTGGTGCGCCGAGGGGCCGAAGGTCCGCATTGCGGGGGTACAGGCGCCGGACTTCGAGGCTGCCGAGCCGTGCCGCCAGCGGCGCGCGGGGTACGTCTGCAGCGACGCGCGAGCCCGGGCAAGCCAGCGCGCCGTCTCCGCTCTGGTGCTGCGCCGCCGGCTGACCTGCCAGGCGCTCGAGCCAAGCTACAACCGCATCGTCGCCCGCTGCCGACTGCCGGATGGGCGGGATCTGTCCTGCGCGGTGATCGCCGCCGGCGCCGCGACGCGTTGGGACCGGTACTGGCGCCGATACAACATGGCCCCCTGCCCCGCCCCGCGCGGCGGCCGGGCGCAGCAACCTTGAACGGAGAAGCCGACCATGGGCGCCGCTGAGAAGCTCGACGGCACGATCCCTTTCTGGCCCGCCGCGATGACGCGGCCGATGGCGCTCGCCTATACCAGCGTGTCCGAGGCGCAGATGCGCCAGTGGGAGCGCGAGGGTACCGTGCGCTTCCGGGCGCGCGGGCCGAACGGCTCGATGATTACCGAGCGCGCCCAGCTGGATGAGGCGCTCCGCAAGCTGTTCGGCGAGGTCGCCGAAGACATGGACTTCGGCGATGGCGACTGAGCGACTGCCGGCCTATGTGAACGTGCGGCGGCTCGCCGGCGGCCAACGCGCCTATTTCTGGTGCCGCCCCGCCTGGGCCGATCCGAAGCTCGCTACCTCACCCGATGAGAAGGTCCGCCGGAAGGCATTGCGCGACGGCAAGACGTGCCCGGTCGCGAGCACACCGTTGGGCACCGATATCGCGGAGGTGTTCGTCCGCGCCCGCGTACTGAACGAGGCGTTCGCCGCCTGGCGCCTGGGCGACAAGGCGGAGGTGCCGCACGGCACGATCGCGTGGCTGTTCGATTGGTACCGCAAGCAGGAGCGGTTCACCGACAAGCGGCACCAGACGCGCATCGGGTACGAGCGCGCCATGCGCTACGTCGAGGAAATGTCGATGAAGACCGGCACCTTTGGCCAGCGACAGGCTGGCGCGGTGGATGGGCCGGCCGCCGACAAGCTCTATCAGCGCGCGATCGCGAAACATGGCGAGCGGCAGGGATCCTACATGATGCAGGTCTGCCGGCTGGTGTGGAGCCTCGCGAGCCGGCCGGGCTATTCGAAGCACACCGGCGTCAAGGTGAACCCGTTCAAAGGGATGGGCATCAAGACGAGCGTCGGCGCCGGCAAGGGCAACCGCGCCGCGACGCGCGCCGAATACGACCTCTATCGCGAGACCGCCCGCGCCATGGGCCGCCAGTCGATGGCAACCGCCGCGGCGCTGTGCTTCGAGACCTGCCAGCGCGTCACGGACGCGTTCGGGTTCGAGGATCCGGACGGCAAGGTGATCCGTGGCTTCTTCTGGGACGACTATAAGCCCGGCGAGCAGATCACGGTCGTGCAGTCGAAGACGAACAAGAGGATCACCCTGCCGCTCGTCGACGGTACCGGCGAAGATGCCATCCAGCTCTACCCGGAGCTGGAGGCCGAGCTCGCGCGCACGCCGCGGCAAGAAGGCGTCGAGCGCCCGATGATCGTGTTCGATGAGCGGACCGGCAAGGCGTACGGCATCGACTACATGCAGAAGCTGCATAAGCGGATCCGCATCAAGGCCGGGCTGCCGAAGGATTTGCGGTTCACCAGCTTCCGGCATGGCGGCATCACTGAGATCGGCGATTCTGGCGAGGTGGATATCCGCGCCGTCTCCGGTCACTCGGAGATCAAGACGACGAAGATCTACGACAAGGCCAACCGTGAGAAGGCTCTCCGGATCGCGCGCGCCAGGCGCGAGCACATCGCCCGCGTCGTGGGCAGCACCAAACCAGGAGACGACGAATGACGAATGCAGACCGTGAAGCGGCAGAGCGAGTCCAGGCGTATATCGATGCTTACGAAGATGCGCCGAGCTGGGGTGGTCATACGATGTACCCGGCGGCACCGTCTGTCGCGGACCTAAAGGCCATTCTCCGCCACCGTGAGACATCCACATTTGGGGAGGGGCTCCAGGCAGGAACGCTGGATCCGGAGCCATGCCCTCATTGCGGCGGGGAGGCAGAGACATACAAGTCCTCGGACAAAGTCCATCCTTATCGCACTGTCTGCAAGGGCTGCGGGGCATCCACGTCGTATCACGGCGATTGGTTTCAGTGCGTCGCGTTCTGGAATCGGCGAGCCGCGCCATACGATGCTGTGCGGGAGGCGCTGGAGAGGCTGAAGGGCTTGGAACTGTCCGAAGACGGCCTTTCACTCCGATGGCCCTATGATGGCGATGTGGACGGGGACGGGCGATGGATCACCGTTGGCGGGAACGCAGTTATCACCTTCGAGGACAGCGATGATGGCGAGGCTGCACGGCAGTTTCTCCTCGCAGCACTAAACAACCAGCTCGCGGCGGAGCGATGACCTGCCCGCATACTGTTTCCCGCGGCCGGAAGGGGCAAGAGGGCTCTTGGTGCGAAGCGTGCGGCAAGCAACTGCTCGCGGTGCATGATCGGCCCTGCGGTGAATGCTGTCATCATTCTCGTTGGATGGGATCTTCCTCATGCAGAAAGAAGCTCATGGCGATCGTGCCATCGATGCGGGTCTCCTATAGCACGCTGCCGGGCGCGGATGGTCTGTGCTTCGAACCGTTAGGTGCGCAGCCATGATCGGGGCGAAGATAATGCTCGACGACGATCGCCAATTCGCGAGCGTCTACCTCCGGGAGAAACCTGCAGTCGGCGAGTACCTTTGGTTCTCGGACCCGTCAGGCCAGATCCGGAGGGACTTTGGTGCAACGAGCTTCCTTGTGCGCGAAATCGCCCATTGGGTGAACGAAGAATGGTCACCGGCTACGCATACGGGCGAACCTATCCAGACCCTTGCCATCTATGTTGAGCCCAACTCGGCTGGTGCATAATTATTTTACGCACTTACTGCGTATTCCGCTTGCGCCGATCAGGAAATGTGCTAAAACAAAATCACCGGGCCGAAATGGCTCGGCCCGGTTGAACCGGAGACTAGGATGGAAATCTTAGGCTGGTTCATCCAAAAACTGAAGTCGGTAAAAGTGAAGTTCCACCTCTCACTTAAGATCGACATCAAGATCGGATGAACTATCGGGGGGAAGGGTCCAAACCTTCTCCCCACCGGGTCATCCAATGAATGGCGAAGAACTGAAACTGAGGCGGAAGGCTCTCGGTATGACACAGGCGCAACTAGCGGAGGCCGTAGACCTAAGCCGCGACTTCATCGGCCAGATGGAGCGCGGCATAGCGCCTATCGGCGTCCGGACGGCGGCGGCCGTTCGCGCGCTGCGTGCAGCGGCCGGCGACCGGCCGCCGGCGAGCGCGCGAGATCCAATGGAGCGGCTGATCGAAGATGCACTGATCGAAGCGGGAGTTTCTTTCACTCGCGAGGGGCAGCCGGGTCACCAGTACGCGCTCGACTTCTACCTGCCAGATTCGGACGTGTTCATCGAGGTGAAGCGGTTCCACAGCGATCGCATCGCGGCGCAGACGGCCCGGGTGCCGAACGTGATCGTGGCCCAGGGCAAGCCTGCTGTGGAGGCGCTGGCCGCGCTGATCCGCGCTGGTGGCTTTGCAGTCGGCCAGCCGCGATGAGCCCGCTGGAGCGCGCTGCCCGCGCCCTGTGCGAGCTCGACAAAAACCCGCCCGGTGCGACCATGGACGGCAAGCCGCTATGGATGGATTACCTGCCCGAGGTGCGGGCAGTGATCGAGGCCATCCGGCAGCCGAGTGAGGAAATGCTGGCGGCTTCTGGTATCCCCACTCTCAGGAAGCGGATCGACCAGCTCGAGAATTCCGCCCTGATGGCAAGGTTCAAGGGTATCGGTCGTGAGGCCGATGGCGAGACTGCCGACGTCCTGCGAGGCGTGCTTGCCGAGGTGGAAGGAGACTGGACCGCCATGCTCGATGCGCTGCTGTCGGCTAAATTGCGCTGATATCCCTCGGTTCCGCGTCGCTAATCGCGGCCGGAACGAACCGAGAATGTCAAAACACGTGTCAAAAGACGTGTCAAAACGCCCCAGCGCCGGGCGGCTCTGAGCGTCAAAAAAAGCTAGGTTTTCTGCGGCTTTAGGTGGTGACCCGGAGAGGATTCGAACCTCCGACCTCTCGATTAGGAATCGCTTGCTCTATCCTGCTGAGCTACCGGGCCACGCGGCCGCTGGTACCCGGCTCGCGCGATCAAATCAATTGCGCGCCTCGGGGGGCACCACTGGGACCAGCAGCGGCGCGACCGGTACGCCCTCGTCGACCAGCGCCTTGGCCTCGGCCAGCGTCGCCTGGCCGTGGATCGGCGCCTCGGGCGCGTCGCCGGCATGCATCGCCCGCGCCTTCTCGGCAAAGGCCTTGCCGACCCATTGCGAGGTTTCAAGTTGCTTGGCCTGGAGCTGGGCGAGCGCCGCCAGCGCGGCCTTGAACGCCTCCGGCGTCACTGGCGGCGTGCCGGCGCCCTGATTGCCCTTGGCCGCCACCGCCGGCGCCATCACCGCCTTGGCGACCTCGCGATCGCCGCACAACGGACAGGCGATCAGCCCCTGCGCGCGCTGCTCCGCATAGGCGGCACTCGACTTGAACCAGGCCTCGAACACATGGTTGCCGCTGCACTTGAGGTCGAAGACGATCACGCCGGGGTCGCCTCGGGAATCGCGCGGCGGTGGCGCAGCACCGGCACCCGCGTGCGCACATCCTCCAGCCGCGCCGTGTCGAGCGTCGCGAAGCCCAGCCCCGCCGGCGCGCCCATGTCGAGCAGCACGTCGCCCCAGGGGTCGATCGCGAGGCTGTGGCCATAGGTCGCGCGGCCGTCTTCGTGCTCGCCGGTCTGCGCCGCCGCGAGCACGAAGGCCGCCGCCTCGATCGCGCGGGCGCGCAGCAGCACATGCCAGTGCGCCGCGCCGGTCGGGCGGGTGAACGCGGCCGGCACCGCCAGGATCGTCGCCCCGGCATTGCTCAGCGTGCGGAACAGGTCCGGGAAGCGCAGGTCGTAGCAGATCGCCATGCCCAGCTTGCCGAGCGGGGTATCGACCACCACCGGCCCCGCGCCCGCGGTATAGCTGTTCGATTCGCGCCAGCTCTCGCCGCTCGGCAGGTCGACATCGAACAGGTGCATCTTGTCGTAGCGGGCGCGGATCGCGCCGCTGTCGTCGATCACGAACGCGCGATTGGCGAGCTTGCCGTCCTCGCGCAGCACCGCGAGGCTGCCGAGATGCACCCAGATCCCGTGCGCCGCCGCGGCTTCGCGGACCGCCGAAAGTACACGATCATCGCGCTCATGCGCATAGTGATGTTGGGCGCGTTCACGGTTGCCGTCGAGCAGGCCGGACATTTCGGGGGTGAACAGCATCGCCGCCCCGCCCGCTTTGGCCTGTGCCACCGCCTCGACCAGCGTCGCGGCATTGGCGGCGGGATCGATCCCGCTCGTCATCTGGAGCAGCGCGGCGCGGCTCATGCGGCGAGCAGCGGATCCAGGCCGCCCTGGCGGTCCAGCGCGGCGAGATCGTCCGAGCCGCCGATATGCTTGCCGTCGATGAAGACCTGCGGCACCGTCGTGCGTCCGGGCGCGCGCTCCAGCATCTCGGCGCGCTTGGGCCCGCCCATGGTGATGTCATACTCCTCATACGCCGCGCCCTTGGCGGAGAGGAGGTTCTTGGCGCGCGTGCAATAGGGGCAGAACGCCTTGGTGTAGATTTCGACCTTTGCCATAATGCCTCCAGACGTGTGCGCGAGGCCCCGGCTTGTCAATCCAGGGGCGCCTCCTCGGCAAGAACGCGCGCCCAGCACAGAAGGATCACCCGCGCCGCCCCGCCGCGCTTGAGCAGCCGCGCGCAGGCATCGCCGGTCGCGCCGCTGGTGTGGACGTCGTCGACGAGCAGCACGGTGCGCCCCTGCAGCTTGGCGCGCGCCCCCGGCCCCAGCGCGAAGGCACCCGCGACCGCCTTGGCCCGCGCCCGCCGCCCCAGCCCCTGCAGCTTGGGCGTCGCCCTGACCCGCCGCAGCAGGTCGCGTTCCACCGGCAGGCCACTGCGCCGCGCCACGCCGTGCGCGATCAGCACCGCCTGGTTGAAGCCGCGCGACCAGAGCCGCCAGCGATGCAGCGGCACCGGCACCAGCAGATCGGCCCCTTCCGGCACCAGCCGCGCCATCGCCCGCGCCATCGTCTCGGCCGCCGCCAGCCGCCCGCCATATTTGAGCTTGAGCGCCAGCCGCCGCGCGACGTCGCCATAGGCCACCGCCGCGCGGACCCCGTCGTGCGGCGGCGGATCGGCGAGGCAGGCCGCGCAGCGCGCGCCCGGGCCGCGATCAAAGTCGAACGGCAGGTTGCAGGCCGCGCACCACGGCGCCCCGAGAAACTGCAGGCTGTCCCAGCAACCCGCGCAAAAGCGGTGATCAGCCTCGACGATCGCGCCGCAGCCCGGGCAGCGCGGCGGCAGCGCCAGATCGACTAGGCGGAGAAGAGGCGCGCGCGGATCCACCCCGCTCTTGTTCCAAGCCCCGCGTCGCTGCACAAGCGCCCCTGTGTCCGACTCCGAGATCTTCGACCGCGCGCTCCGCCGCAAGCGCCGCGACCGCGCCGCCCGCAGCTATGAAGGCTTCCTCCGCGACCACATGCTCGACGGCCTGCTCGAGCGACTGGAAGGCGTGAAGCGCGACTTCCGCAATGTGCTCGACCTGGGCAGCGCCGATGGCAGCTTCTTCTGGCCGGGCGCGACGATCACCCGGCTCGAACCCGGATCGGTCTTCGCCGCGACAACCGGCGCGATCCAGGCCGACGAGGACATGTACCCCTTCCCCGAGGCGAGCTTCGACCTGGTGATCTCGGCCGGCGTGCTGGATACCGTGAACGACGTGCCCGGCGCGCTGGCGCTCGCCCGCCGCGCGCTGAAGCCCGACGGGCTGTTCCTGGGCGCGTTCCTCGGCGCGGGCAGCCTCTCGACGCTGCGCGCCTGCCTGCTCGCCGCCGAAGCGGACCGGCCAGTGGCACGCTTCCACCCGCAGATCGACGTGCGCGCCGCGGGCGACCTGCTCTCGCGCGCCGGCTTCACCTTGCCGGTGGCCGATGTCGAGACGCTGACCGTCCGCTATGGCGGGCTCGGCGGCCTGATCCGCGACCTGCGCGGCATGGCGGCGACCAATTTGCTGCCCAACACGCCGCCGCTCCGCCGCGAGACGCTGCTCGGCACCGCCGCCGCCTTCGCCGAGCGCGCCGAGCCCGACGGCCGCACCCCGGAACGCTTCTCGATCGTCACCCTGACCGGCTGGGCCCCCGATCCCTCGCAGCCCAAGCCCGCCCGGCCGGGCAGCGCCACGGCGTCGCTGGCGGACGCGCTCAAGCCGAAGGGCTAGGGGCTAGCTGGTTCGACCACGCCTTGGCGCTGCAATTTCAGATCTTCATCGCGAACCAGGTTGGGTAACGCGAATTCCAGCTATCCTCCGCGCACTGGATCACGTGGAGTTCCAACCCGTTCGCCGCGACGAAGCTATCCACCGCACGCATCACAAGCGGCCAGTCAGAATGATAGTCGTCGCCGGCCATGATGCCGCCCATCCGCAGCTTGGGAAACCATTGCGCGAAAGTAAGACCGTTTTCCTCGCCCGTATGTGCATAGCCGTCGACATAGATGAAATCGAGGGTGTCGTCGCCGAACAGGTCAAGTGCCTCGTCGAACCGCATGCGGAGGCAGGAATTCCTGTCGCGATAGGGATTAAGCAGCCGCAGCGCCTGCTTGTACTGCTCGACGTCATGCCCTCGATCCCCGGCCCACATGTCGATGCTGAACAGATAGGCGAGTTCGGAACGTTCCAGTATTCGCTTGGAAAAGTCTCCTGCTGCGACGCCGAGTTCCACACCGATCCCGCCGGAGCGGATGATCATCGCCACATCGTCGCGCCGGGTGAACTCCTTCGCAAGCAGCCGCAGCGAGGCATTGCACTGCGCACGCTGGCTTTCGGCCGCGGGCGCAGCCACGGCGGCAGGATCGATATCTGCCATGCGGCACTCTCCATCAAAGGCTGCCGCGCTTCACAGCCACGGCAAATCATATCCAACTATGGACGAGTATGTTTAAAGACCTGGTTAAACTTGGCTTGCGCAGCTGTGTTCAGGCTCGCAGCACGGACGCCAGCACATCGAGAAACGGCAGGTCGGCCGGCGGCATCGGCAGGCTGCGCAGCAGCGCCATGTCGGCCCAGGCGAGCGCGCTGGCGTGGCGCGGCTCGGGTACGCCCTGCCAGCTGTCGAGGCGGTAGAGCATCAGCAGCAGGTGACGATCGGGCAAGGCCAGGCTGGCAAAGCTGAGCGGAACCAGCACGGCGGGATCGACGCCCACGCCCAGTTCCTCGTCCAGCTCGCGGGCCAGCGCAGCCTCGGGGCTCTCGCCCGGCTCGATCTTGCCGCCGGGGAACTCCCACAGACCCGCCAGCGCGGTGCCTTCGGGGCGCTGCTGCACCAGCACGCGCCCTTCGACCAGCATCGCCGCGGCAACGACGAGGAGGATCGGGCGGGGTCCGCTAATCACTTTGCAACCAAATTCTGCAACATTTCGCACCATGTCCTGAACGAGATTGGATGCCGATGCGAGCCCTGATTACCCTCCTGCATGCCGTGGCCCGCGCAAATCGTGGCGCGACTGCAGTGGAATACGGCCTGATCCTGGCGCTGATCGTGCTTGCCTTGATCTCGGCGCTGTCGGGGCTGGGCAGCACCACCAGCCAGCTGTGGGGCAATGTGTCGCAAAAGGTCCAGCAGGCGGGCCAGTAACGCGCGTCAACCTTTTGCTAAGCGCGGCATTTAGGCCGTTCTTAACCCCTCTTCCCTAGGGTGAACGGGCCTTTCCGGATCTTCGGGCAGGCCGGTGTTTGAAGTTTCTGGGACGATGGAGTCGGGTATGCAGAAGATTCGCAATTTCCTCAAGAATTCCAAGGGCGCGACCGCGATCGAATATGGTCTGATCGCCGCGCTCATCGCCGTCGCCGCGATCGCCGCGATGCAGGGCCTGGGCAGCCAGCTGAACAAGACGTTCGGCAACGTCACGTCGAACATGAAGGCTTCCTAAGCCTTCGGTTTCGCTTTCGCGGGGACGGGCGCTGCTGCCGGGCACGACCGTCCCTCAGATCATGGAAGGAGCCGCCGGATGAAGTTCTTTCGCAAGCTGCGCACCGATCGCAAGGGCGCGACCGCCATCGAATATGGCCTGATCGCCGCGCTGATCGCCGTCGCCGCCATCGCCGCCATGCAGGGCCTGGGCACGCAGCTCAGCACCACTTTCGGCAACGTCACGTCGGCGATGAAGACGCAGTAACCGCCGCGCCATTTCTCCGCGAACCCAAGGGCCGGCGCCTGCGCCGGCCCTTTTTCGTTTATGCGTCAGACGCGGCCCATCGCGAGGAACTTCGCACGGCGCGCCTGGCGCAGCGATTCCGGCGACATGCCGGCCAGCCCCTCCAGCGCCTTTTCGATCGCATCGCCCAGCGCCTGCACTGCCTGGCCCGGTGCGCGATGTGCACCGCCCAGCGGCTCCGGCACGATCCGGTCGATCACCTTCAGCTCCTTCAGGTGCTGCGCGGTGACCTTCATCGCCTCGGCGGCGTCGGCGGCCTTGTCGGCGGTGCGCCACAGGATCGAGGCACAGCCCTCGGGCGAGATCACCGAATAGACCGCGTGCTCCATCATCAGCACCTGGTTGCCCGCCGCCAGCGCCACCGCGCCGCCCGAGCCGCCCTCGCCGAGGATCGAGGCGACCAGCGGCACGCCGAGCGACAGGCACGTCTCGGTCGAGCGCGCGATCGCCTCTGCCTGGCCGCGCTCCTCGGCCTGCACGCCCGGGAACGCGCCCGAGGTATCGACCAGCGTGATCACCGGGATGCCGAAGCGGTCGGCGAGCTTCATCAGGCGGATCGCCTTGCGATAGCCCTCGGGCTTGCCCATGCCGAAATTGTGCTTGAGCCGGCTGGCGGTATCGTCGCCCTTCTCATGGCCGATCACCATCACGCGGCGCCCGCGGAAGCGGCCGAGACCGCCGATGATCGCATTGTCGTCGGCAAAGGCACGGTCGCCGCCCAGCGGCATGAAGTCTTCGATCAGCCCGGCGACGTAATGCTTGAAGTGCGGGCGCTCGGGATGGCGGGCGACCTGCGTCTTCTGCCACGGCGTCAGCTTGGCATAGGTGTCGAGCAGCAGCTTGTCCGACTTGGCCTGGAGCGGGGCGATCTCGGCGGCGATGTCCACGTCGCCGCCCTGGGCGGCGCTGCGCAGCTCGTCGATCTTGCCCTGGAGCTCGGCGATCGGCTTCTCGAAGTCGAGGAATGTCGTCATGCGCGTGGCGCTACCGGGCGCCGCGCTTCGCGTCAACGCGCGGGCGACTCCAATTCCTCCCCGGCACGGGTAGGGGGACCGCGCGTCGCAGGCGCGTGGTGGAGGGGCCGCGCCGCAAGGCGCGGAGCGTGTCGATCGCTCCGGGTACCGCCGCGTGCCGCGGCGGCCCCTCCACCATGTGCTGCGCACATGGTCCCCTCCCCGGGACGGGGAGGACCTGCAGGTCAGCGCTTTCCCGCCAGCGCCTCGCCGAGCGGGTGCCGTGCATTGACCAGCTCGACCAGCCGGCGGCTGTCGACATGGGTGTAGATTTCGGTCGTCGCGATGTCCGCATGGCCGAGCATCGCCTGCAACGCGCGCAGATCGGCCCCACCCTCCAGCAGATGCGTCGCGAAGGCGTGGCGCAGGACGTGGGGGCTCACCCGCTCGGGCGGAATGCCCGCCGCCGCCGCCAGCGCACGGACGATCTGGTAGAGACGGATGCGCGTCAGGTGCTTCTTGCCCGACGGGAACAGCCATGCCTGGTCCGCCGGCACCTGGGTGCGCCACAGCGCCACTGCGGCGCGGGCCCGGTCCGAGATCGGCACCAGCCGCTCGCGCCCGCCCTTGCCCTTCAGGATCAGGAACGGCCGATCGGGGTGGATGGCATTCCGGGGAAGCGAGACGAGCTCGGTCGCCCGCAGGCCCGAGCCATAGAGCAGCTCGATCAGCGCGGCGAGCCGCAGGTCGAGCGGATCGGGCGGCACCCGCGCCTGGCGCTCGGCGATCGCGGCGAACATCGCGTCGACATCGCCGGTGCTGAGGATCCTGGGCAGGCGCCGCGCGGTGCCGGGTCGCGGCAGCGCGCCGCCGGGATCGTCGCCGCGGTGCCCCTCCTCGGCGAGAAAGGCGAAGAACCGCCGCAGCGCCGAGGATTTCCGCGCGACCGTGGCGCGGGCGAGGTCCGCCCAGCCGCCGCTCAGCCGTTCGATGTCCGCGCGGCCGGCGGTCGCCAACCCGCCGCCCAGCGCCTCCGAGGCGAGCCGCAGGTCGGTGCCATAGGCGGCGACGGTGTTCGCTGCCGCGCCCGATTCGGCGCGCAGCATCTCGAGAAAGCGGTCGATCAGCGCGCGGTCGTCGCTCACGCCGCGCGCGTGACCGCCTCCACGGCGATCATCCGGGCATAGTTGGCCATCCCCGCCGCGCGCATCGCCGCGACGATGTGGTACAGCGCCTCGGGCGTCACCTGGTCCCAGCGCGGCGACTGCATGCCGACCCCGGCGAGCAGCGCGACCATGCCGGGCTGGCTGGCGGCGCCAGCACGATCGATCGCCTGGGTCCAGGCATTGACGCCGCCCAGCCCCACCTTGGTCGCCTCGGCCCCGCGCTGGGCATCGGCGGGCGCGAGCCGGCCAAGCCCGGCCAGCCCGGCCAGCAGCATCGCCGCCTTGCGCGGGCTCGCGGCACCGGCATAGCGCTCGAAATCGGCATAGCCGATCGCGCCGGCAGGCTCGACGAGCGCGAGCAGCGCCCAGCCCTCGCTGCCCGGCGCGACCACGCCGCGCCATTGCAGCGCCGCCGACTCATAGCCGGCCGACAGCATGGAGGCGATCAGCCGGTCGGGCTCGGCCGCATTCTTGTTCGCCGGAACCCAGGCCGCAGCTTTGGCAGTCAGCACCAGCCGCGCATAGCGCAGCCGCGGCGTCTCGGCCGCATCCCACAGGCTGCGCATCGCCTGCACCCGCTCGCCGGGCGACCCGGTATAGGCGCTGCGGAGATCGCGCGCGGTCTTCTGCAGCGGATCGGGCACGTCGCTCGCCTGGTCGATCTCGGCATAAAGGTCGACCAGCGCGGCGTTCGACAGCACGCCGGCCGCCGCCGCCAGTTCCGCCGCGGGCGCGCGCAACGCCGGGGCGACCAGCGGCGACAGCGCCTGCCAGTAGCGATAGTGCGGCCCCACCGTGGCGAAGAGATTGTCGGGGATGTCCGCCCCCGCCGCCGTCGCCATGCCGAACCGCCAGGCGGAAAGCGCGGGTACGCCGACCCAGTCGATCGTCACCGCGCGCCGCGAATCGGCGCCCATGCCGACCACCTTGGTGGCGAGCAGTGTATCGATGTCGTTGCGCGGCTTGCCCTTGGCCGCGGCATCCAGCCGCTGGTCGGCTTCGCTCGGCTTGCCGGCAAGCCCGGCGCAGATCGCCTGCGCCAGCGCCCAGCCGCGATCGGGCACCGCCGCGGCGGCATCGTCGACGATCGGGCATACCGCGGCGGGATCGCCCGTCGCCAGCGCCACCTGCATCGCCACCCGGTCGAGCGCGTTGGTATAGTCGTCGATGTCGACATAGCTGACCAGCCCGCGCGCGGCGGTCGCCTCGCCCATGCGGAGCAGCAGCCAGGCGCGCTCCGCGGCATAATCGGCGCCGTCGACTCCCGCGGGCGTGTCGAGCGGCGACATCAGCGCGCGGCGCAGCGCGATCGACACCCAGCGCGAGGCGACCGGCGCATCGAGCCGGCGCATCAGGGTGATCTGCGTCGCCGCCGGCACCTTGCCGAACGCATCGGCAGGAAACGGCGCATTGCCCGCCGCGAGGATGCCGACGCGGTCCAGCGGCCGGCGCACGCCCTTGGGCAGATCATATTGCGACAGGTCGATCGCCGGCGCCGCCACCACGCTGGCGTTGCTTTCCTCGACATCGAATGCGTCGGGCCCGGTATCCGGCCCCGCCGACAGCATGTCACCGCTCGGCGACGGCGCCGCCGCCGGCGCGGCGCTGGGCGCCGGCGTGGGGCGCGGCGAAGGCTGTGGCCGCGGCGCCGGCTGGTCGAAGCCGGGCGGCAACAGCGATTCGGGAGCTTTCTGCTGCTGGCTGAACGCCGGCACGCCGACGGCGGCGAGCAGCGCCGCGGCGATCGCCAGGCGGGACGCCCTAGTTGGCGAGGTTTTCAAGCGCGACCGCCTTCTCCATGCGCACCGGCTCCTTCACGGTGTTGCGGCCTGCAAGGGCGAACATGCCCCCCACCAGAACCACCAGAATGACGAGCAACACGACAAGCAAACGCGGCATGAAAAACAGTCCATTCCTTGAGCGGACGGGCCTTTTGCCCGCGACGGTCCCTCGCTGTATAGCCCTTCGCACGATGTTACAAACGCATGCGCAACTTAACGCCTGGACCGGCAAGCCCATCGTGCTGGTGGGATTGATGGGGGCCGGCAAAACCACGGTAGGGCGCCGCCTCGCCCAGCGCCTGCGGCTTCCCTTCGTCGATGCCGATGCGGAAATCGAATCGGCGGCGGGCATGTCGGTCTCGGACATCTTCGCGAAATTCGGCGAACCGCATTTCCGCGACGGCGAACGGCGGGTGATCGCCCGGCTGGTCGACGGCACGCCCAAGGTGATCGCCACCGGCGGCGGCGCCTTCATCAACGACGAGACGCGGGCGCTGATTCTCGACCAAGCGATCTCGATCTGGCTCGATGCCGAACCGGCGATCCTCGCCGATCGGGTCCGGCGGCGCGACACGCGGCCCTTGCTGCGCGGCAAGGATCCGCTGGCGACGCTCAGCGAGCTCGCGCGAGTGCGCAATCCCTATTACGCGCTTGCGCAGATCCGCGTACCCAGCGTAGCCGCGCCGCACGAAACCACCGTCGAAGCGATCCTGAAGGCCCTGCACAAGTGACCACCATTCCCGTCGCGCTGGGCGCACGCAGCTATGACGTGCGCATCGAACCCGGCTTGCTGGTGCGCGCCGGCGCGGTGCTCGCCCCGCTGTCGCGCGGACGGCCGATGCCGATCGTCACCGATACGAATCTGGCGGCGCATTGCGAGACGCTGGTCGCCAGCCTCGCCGCCCAGGGCATCGCCGCGCCGGTGCGGGTGCTGCCGGCGGGGGAAAGCACCAAGAGCTGGGCGCAGCTCGAATCGCTGACCGATTGGCTGCTGGCGCAGGGCGTGGTGCGCAGCGATCACGCGATCGCACTGGGCGGCGGCGTGATCGGCGATCTCGTCGGCTTCGCGACCAGCATCCTCAAGCGCGGCTGCAACTTCGTCCAAGTGCCCACCACGCTGCTCGCCCAGGTCGACAGCTCGGTGGGCGGCAAGACCGCGATCAATTCGAAGGCGGGCAAGAACCTGATCGGCGCGTTCCACCAGCCCTCGGTGGTGCTGATCGACCCGCAGGTGCTGGACAGCCTGCCCCAGCGCGAGCTGCGCGCCGGCTATGCCGAAGTCGCGAAATACGGGCTGATCGACGATGCCGGGTTCTTCGCCTGGTGCGAGACCAATGCCGCCGCGCTGTTCGCGGGCGATCCGGCCGCACGGGCGGAGGCGATCGGCCATTCGGTCGCCGCCAAGGCACGGATCGTCGCGGCGGACGAACGCGAGACGACGGGCACGCGTGCGCTGCTCAACCTCGGCCATACCTTCGGCCATGCGCTGGAGGCGGAGACCGGATTCTCGGACAAGCTGCTCCACGGCGAGGCGGTAGCCGCGGGAATGGCGCTCGCGTTCGCCTTCTCGGCGCAGCAGGGGCTGTGCCCGGTCGCGGATGCCGAGCGGGTCGCCGCGCATCTTCGCGCGGTGGGGCTGCCCGACGGGCTGGCCGCCGCCGGGGTGTCGGCAGACGGCGCGACGCTGGTCGGCCATATGCTCCACGACAAGAAGATGGAGGGGAACACCCTGCCCTTCCTGCTCGCCCGCGGCATCGGCCAGACCTATCTGGACAAGACGGTGGACCTGGCGAAGGTCGCGGCGTTCCTGGACGGGCAACGCCGCTAAATTCCTCCCCGGCACGGGGAGGGGGACCAAGACGCGCAGCGGCTTGGTGGAGGGGCCGCCGCGCCAGCGGCGGGG
>NZ_BCTR01000016.1 GCF_002091475.1 Sphingomonas azotifigens NBRC 15497 | reverse complement strand
ACGCCGCGCGGTCCCCCTCCCCGTTCCGGGGAGGACTTGGACTACGCCCGCTCGATCACCGCGGTCACCAGCGCGATCCGCTCGACATCGGCATAGGCCGGCGTCTCTAGTTCCTCGCCGAACACGTCGGGATCGATCTCCTCGTAGCGCAGCCGGCAGCCTTCGGCGGCGGCGAGGTCGCGCAGCCGGTAGCGCAGCGCATCGCCGCCGCGGACGATGGCGCTGCCGGTGTAGAGCAGGAAGCGCCCGCCTGCCGCCAGCCGCGGCACGGCGTCACGCGCCATCGCGAGCGCCACGCCGGCGCCGTGCAGGTCACCGCCATCGCGATAGGCACGGCCGGCGGGATCGATGATGTAGGGCGGATTGGCGAGCACCAGGTCGAGTGCGCCGGCGATGCCCGACACGCCCTCGCCCAGCACGCAACGCGCATCGACGCCCGCCGCCGCCGCGTTCACCGTTGCCAGCCGCAACGCCTCCGGATTGATGTCGGTCAGGACGATCTCGACCGCCGGGCAGCAATGCGCCGCCGCGATCGCACCGGCGCCGGCCCCGGTGCCGATATCGACCAGCCGCGCCCCTTCCCGCTGCGGGCAGCGCCGCAATTCCTCGGCGATGAAGCGCGCGAAGCGGTAGCTGTCGGGGCCGAAGAACACCGCGTGCCGGTCGTCGGTGGGGTAGGCGGAATGCACCAGCAGGTCCGGCCCCAGCGTCGAGACGCGGACCGTGCTGCGCAGTCTGGCGCCACGCTGTTCAAGCAGCCCGGCGGAATCGAGCATGTCCCGCAGCCCCGCATCGAGCAGCGGCGGCGCGAAGGGCAGGCTCCAGCCGAAAATGTCCCGCAGATCGCCAGCGTGCTGCCGATCGCCCCGGGCCAGCACACGGGCGTGCGAGGCGGGCGTGGGGGTGACGAAGCAGTAGCGCCGCTCCTTCAGGAAGCCGATCAAAGCGTGTAGCGCGGCTGCCTGCCGATCGTCCGCCGCAGCACTCGCGGGCCGATCCATCACCAGACATTCCATGCGCACCTCATTTTATAAGACCTCCACCAACGTGCCGGAGAGCGAAGAGGCTCCGCCACGTCGCCGCGAGAAGTGCTTGATCCAGGGCAAGTGCCTTGCTCCCCGGCGCGTCAGGGCCTAGCCCCGTGCCATGCGCATCCTAGCCCTGGCCCTTGCCGCTTCGACCATGCTCGCCACCCCCGCCCTCGCCCAGCAGCCCGCCCCGGCGCCGATCCTCACCACGCCCGAGGCGAAGGATATGTGGACCTATGCCCGGCCGGAGGTCGCCCGCGTCACCCATGTCGCGCTCGACCTGCGCGCCGACTTCACGACCAAGACGCTGCGCGGCACCGCGACGCTCGACATCCTCGCGGCCCCGGGCACGACCGAGATCGTGCTCGACGACGACGGGCTGGTGATCGCGAAGGTGACCGACGCCGCGGGCAAGCCGCTGCCCTTCGCGGTGGGCGCGACCAAGCCCGATCTCGGCGCGCCGCTGACCGTGCAGCTGCGCGGTGCGCGCAGGATCGTGGTCCACTATGCGACCGTGCCCGGTGCCTCGGCGCTGCAATGGCTGGCGCCCGCGCTCACCGCCGGCAAGAAGAAGCCCTATCTGTTCAGCCAGGGCCAGCCGATCAACAACCGCAGCTGGATTCCCACGCAGGACAGCCCCGGCATCCGCCAGACCTGGTCGGCGACGCTCACCGTGCCCGCCGATCTGGTCGCCGTCGCCAGCGCCACGCGGATCGACGGCGCCAAGGGCGTGCCCGCCGGCAAGGGCTGGCACCACTTCCGCTTCCGCATGGACAAGCCGGTGCCGCCCTATCTGATCGCCTTCGCGGTGGGCGACCTCGCCTTCCAGCCCGTCGGCCCGCGCGCCGGCGTGTGGACCGAGCCGAGCATGCTGGCCGCCGCGGCGAAGGAAGTCGCCGATGTCGAGAAGATGATCGACGCGGCGCAGGCGCTCTACGGCCCCTATCGCTGGGGCCGTTACGACATGCTCGTCCTGCCGCCGAGCTTCCCCTATGGCGGGATGGAGAACCCCACCCTCACCTTCCTGACGCCGACGATCCTCACCGGCGACAAGTCGAACGTCGACGTGGTCGCGCACGAGCTGGCGCATAGCTGGTCGGGCAATCTCGTCACCAACGCTACCTGGTCGGACTCGTGGCTCAACGAGGGGTTCACCACCTATTTCGAGAACCGCATCATGGAGGCGGTCTACGGCAAGGAGCGCGCCGCGACCGATGCCGATCTCGAATGGGACGGGCTGCAGAAGGACATTGCCGATGCCGGCGGCATGGAGGTGCCGACGACGCGGCTGCACGGTGATCCGGGCGCGACCTTCGGCCAGCTCGACTACTTCAAGGGCTCGACCTTCCTGCGCACGATCGAGCGGATCGTCGGTCGGGCGCGCTGGGACGTGTATCTGCGCGGCTATTTCGACCGCCACGCCTTCCAGCCGCAGACCACGGCGGGCTTCCTGTCGGACCTGCGCGCAAACCTGATCAAGGGCGATGCCGCGCTGGAGGCCAATCTCCAGCTCGACCGATGGGCCTATGCCGCCGGGCTGCCGAACAATGCGGTGCATGTGCAATCGGCGACGCTGAAGGCGGTCGATGCCGCGCTGGCGGCGGTGAATGCCGGCGGGCCGGTATCGGCGGTCCATCCGCAGGGCTGGGCGACGCAGCAATGGCTGCGCTTCCTGAACGGCCTGAACCGCCAGCAGACCCCGGCGCGGCTCAAGGAACTCGACGAGACGCTGGGGCTGTCGGCGTCGAACAACGCCTATGTGCGCTCGGCCTGGGGCGAGCTGGCAATCGCCAACCGCTATGATCCGGCGGTGCCGAGCATCGAGAAGCTGGTCGGCAGCGTCGGTCGCGGGCTGTTGATCTACCCGATCTACAAGGACCTGATGGCGCAGGGCGACTGGGGCACGCCGATCGCGCGACGCTTCTACCAGGCCTCGAAGGCGAGCTACCACCCCACTGTTGCGGCGGGCGTGGCGAAGATCGTCGGCGCATACTGATCCCATGCCGCGCGGCGTCGCCAAGCGGGACCTGCCGACCAAGACCTGCCCGGTCTGCCAGCGACCGTTTGCCTGGCGGAAGAAGTGGGAGCGGAACTGGGAGAGCGTCGTCTATTGTTCGGAGCGGTGCCGGCGAGCGGGGAAGTGACTCAAATCTAAGCCCCTCCCCTTCAGGGGAGGGGTTGGGGGTGGGGCATGACTGACAAGCACAGGAGTCGCTCCCAGTTCAGTCCCCATCCCAACCCCTCCCCTGAAGGGGAGGGCAATCGCATTTGGAACCTCGCGACGACGGCACGTCCAAAACAATCGTCATCCCGGCGGAAGCCGGGATCCATTCGCGCTGAAATGGCGGTTCTTTCCCCCCGCGTCGAGGGCAATGGATCCCGGCTTTCGCCGGGATGACGGAGCAAATTTGCCAAATGCGATAGCCCTGCCCTGAAGGGGAGGGGCTAAGCGTTGCCCATCACTGGTACCGCAGCGTCTTCCCGAACCCGCTATTGGTCTTCGCCATCTTGGCGAGTTTGCGCAGATAGGCCTTCACCTCGCGCTCGAACCGCTGCTCGCTGCGCACCCCGGCGCGGTAGAAATCGTCCTTTGCCAGCAGGTCCTTCACCGCCTCGGCGAACCGCGCCTGGTCGTCGACCGCATCGCTGTGGCGGAACTGCTCGCACACCCATTCCTCGGCGGCGGCCTTGTCATAGTCGTCCTCGCGGTCGCGGCCGTAGCGATCCGCGACGTCCTGGTCCGAGCGCGCGGCCTTGATCCGGCGCTCGAGCCAAAGCCGGACCTGCGCCGGATCCCAGGGTGCCTGCGCCTCGCTCATCGCGCAGCCTTCGAGGCGAGTACCCAGGCCAGCCACAGCCAGCCGAGGATCATCGCCGCCCCGCCGATCGGGGTCACCGCGCCCAACCAGCGCGGCAGGCCCAGCGCCATCAGGTAGAGCGTGCCGGCGAACACCAGCCCGCCGCAGGCGAACAGCCCCGCTGGGCCGCGCGCGCCGAGCTGCAGCGCGACCAGCGCCGCCACCGCATGCACCAGCTGATAATGGCCGCCGGTCTTGAGCCATTCGACCGCCGGCCCCTGCGCGCCATGCGCACCAAAAGCGCCCGCCGCCACCGCCATCGCGCCCGAGAGCGCCGCCACCACCGCGATCCAGTTCATGCGTCCGCTCCCCGATCAGCCATCGCCGCGATCCTGCACCGCCGCGGCGGCCGCCGCGGCCTGGCTGAACATCCCGTCGCGCCCTGCATAGATGTCGCCGGTTTCCTTCTGCGCCTTCAGCCGGGCGAGATCGGTACGGCGATATTCGGCCTCGGTCTTGTCGATCTCGGCGCCGTCGACGCCCACCGCGTCCATCGCCCGGCGGGCCATCACGATCGCGCTCTCCAGCACCTCGCGCACCACCCCGGTGACCGGCGCACCCTTGAGCTTCATCACGCTGCGGCGATCATAGGCGCGCACGAAGATGCTGGCGTGCGGAAAGGCAGCGTGGACGCCTTCCACCACTTCGGTGTCCATCGCGTCGCCGTCCTGGCAGAACAGGATCAGCTCGGCCTCCCCCGCCCCCGCCTGGCGGAGCAGATCGATGCGGGTGCCGTCGCCATAATAGACCTTCATGCCGAAGCTGCCGGCGGTCTCGATCATCTCGACATCACGGTCGATGATGGTGACGGGGATCCCTTGCGCGATCAGCATCTGCGCGACGGTCTGCCCGAACCGGCCATAGCCGACGACCAGGGCGTTGGCGCCTTCCTGGCGCGGCCCGTCGGGCGTGGCGCCCGCCTTGGGCGGCTCGGCGCGCAGACGTCTGGTGGCCATCATCAGGAACGGCGTGGTTGCCATCGAGAGCGTGACGATCGCGCTGAACACGCTGGCCGCCTGGGGCTCGATCAGTAGCGCCTTCTGCGCCTGGGCGAACAGCACGAAGCCGAACTCGCCGCCCTGGCTGAGCAGGACGCCCAGCGCAAAGGCGCCGCGCGGCTTCATTCCGAACAGCAGCCCCAGCCCCATGATCAGCACCGCCTTGGTGGCGATCAGCGCCAGCGCCATGCCGGCGACGAAGAACGGCCGCTCGGCGATCGCGTGCAGGTCGAGCGTCATGCCCACGGCGACGAAGAACAGCCCGAGCAGGATTGCGCGGAACGGCTCGACATCGGCCTCCAGCTCGTGCCGGAAGGGCGAATCGGCGAGCATCACGCCGGCGATGAATGCGCCGAGCGCGGCGGACAGGCCCAGCGCCTCCATCACCGCGGCGCTGGCGATCACGGTCAGCAGCCCGGCGAAGACGAACATCTCGCGCTCGTCGAGATTGCCGATCAGCCGGAACAGCGGCCGCAGCAGGAAGCGGCCGGCGAGCACCAGCCCGACGATCGCGCCGACGGTGTAGAGCCCGAGCAGCCATCCCGGCGGCCCGCCCTGGTCGGCCGGATTGCGCGAGAGGGCCGCGACGATGGTGATCAGCGGCACGATCGACAGATCCTGGAACAGCAGGATCGCGAAGGCGCGCTCGCCGAACGGCGTGCGCAGGCGGCCGGCGGACTGGAGCAGTGGCAGCACCTGCGCGGTGGAGGAAAGCCCCATCGGCAGCCCCAGCGCCAGCGCCGCACCCAGCGTCGAGCCGGTCGCCAGCCAGACGATCGCCGCGATCGCCACCCCGCACAAGGTCACCTGCAGGAGACCAAGTCCGAAAATGTCGCGCCGCATCCGCCACAGCCGGCTTGGGCTCAATTCGAGGCCGACAAGGAACAGCAGGAGCGCGATGCCCAGTTCGGCAATCCCCATCTTGCCCTCGGCGTCGCCGACCAGCCGCAGGACATGCGGGCCGACCAGCGCGCCGGCGACGAGAAAGCCCAGCGTCGCACCGAGCCCGAGCCGCCGGAACAGCAGCACGAAGAACAGCGCGAAGCCGAGCATCGGCACCGCATCGACCAGCAGCGAACCGTCGGCAGCATGCTCCATCAGACGCGCGCCTCCGCCGCCTGCGCCGCGGCCTCGGCGGCCGCCTCGAACGCCAGCCGGATCGAGGCGTGGCGCCCGCGATGGGGCAGCGCCGGGGTGAACAGGTCCATGCCCGGCCAGTCGGGCGGCGTTTCCCGCGCGCCGGCAAGCCAGTCGGTCAGGGCATCACGCGCCGCCGCGATCTCGGCAGGCGTGCGGCCGACCACTGCCTCGCCGAGCAACGCGGCCGAGGCCTGACCCAGCGCACAGGCGCGGACCAGCATGCCGACCTCGGCAACCCGGCCGCTATCGTCGACAGCAATGTCCACCGTCACGCGGCTGCCGCAGACCGGCGAGCGCTTCTCGGACGTGCCGCCGGGATGCGCGAGCCGTTCGTGGTGCGGGATGGCCGCGGCGAGCCGCAGGATTTCGAGATTGTAGAGCGGCGCATTCATGGCCCCGATCTAGGATAGCCGCTGCCCAGTTGCGAGCGCGAAATACCCGTCTTTGGTATGGGTTGCGCGTTCGTGCAGGCGCGACAACGTGGCGCGTGACAGTGTAAATTCGGCACTTCTTGGCAAGCGCGCCACGCCCTTGCACGCTATCCTGCACGCACCGATCGACTCCGGGAGCATCGCCATGCCTGCCACCTTCCGCCACTTCGCGATCAATGCCGACGATCTGCCACGCGCCAAGCGCTTCTACGAAAGCGTGTTCGGCTGGCGCTTCGATCCCTGGGGACCGCCCGGCTTCTACCAGATCCACAACGCCGGCAGCGGGCTGATCGGCGCGCTGCAGGAACGCCGCGAGCTGGTGCCCGGCACGCCGATGCGCGGGTACGAGGCCAGCTTCGGGGTGGAAGACCTGCACGCGACCATCGCCGCGATCGAGGCGAACGGCGGCCGCATCCTGATGCAGCCCTATCGCATCGAGGGCGTCGGCGAGCTGGTCTATTTCGAAGACAGCGAAGGCAATTTCGCCGGGGCGATGCAATATGTGCCGGGGTTCTTCGATTGAGCGACGCCGAGGACGGGCTCGACGTCCGCAGCCTGGCGGCGACGTTCCGGCCCGGCACCACCCTTGCCGCGCACCGCCATGGCTGGGGCCAGCTGGTCTTCGCCACCGCCGGCATCCTGCACGTCCGCACCGATGCCGCGCTATGGGTGGTGCCGCCGACCCGGGCGATCTGGGTTCCCGCCGGCCTGAGGCACGAAATCGGCATGCAGGGCGAGGTGGCGATGCGTACCCTCTATCTCGCCGCGCACCGTTCGGCGCCGCTGCCGGGCGTGCCGACCGTGCTGACCGTCCTGCCGCTGCTGCGGGCGTTGATCCTGCACATCCTCGCCGTCGGCATGTTGCATCGGCAGCGGGATGAAGAGGATCGGCTGGCGGCCGTGCTGGTCGACCTGCTCCGCACCGCGCCGCACGAGGACCGGATGCTGCCCCTGCCCCGAGACGCGCGGGCGCGGCGGCTGGCGCTGCACTGGCAGCAGGCGCCGGGCGACCGACATAGCCTCTCGGACCTTGCGCGCGAAGCGGGCGGCAGCGTCAGCACGCTCCAACGCGCCTTCCCGCGCGAGACCGGACTGACGCTGGAGGCGTGGCGGCAA
The DNA here is from genome assembly GCF_002091475.1 of Sphingomonas azotifigens NBRC 15497. Classification (GTDB taxonomy): domain Bacteria; phylum Pseudomonadota; class Alphaproteobacteria; order Sphingomonadales; family Sphingomonadaceae; genus Sphingomonas; species Sphingomonas azotifigens. Next base: position 32,373 of record NZ_BCTR01000016.1, on the reverse strand, counting down.
AAGGCGCGCCTGCTGCACGCGGCGGGGCTGCTGGCCGACGGCGCCTCGGTGACCGGCGCCGCGCTGGACTGTGGCTATGACAGCGTCGCGGCGTTCAGCACCGCTTTCCGGCGGCAGTTCGGTACGTCACCGGCGCGCTATCGCGGGCGGGCGGGCTGAGCCTTTCGGATCAGTTCTGGTCGCCCCGCGCGCTTTCGTCCGGCGCGTCCGCAGCCTTGTCCCCGCCGAACACCGGCGCGCCCTTGCGACGGCGGTCGACAAAGTCGCCGATCGCCGCGCTGGTGGTGTCGAGCAGCGGGTAGGTTACCGATTTGGTGATCCATTTCGGCCGGTGGGTGCGCCCGCCCTCGAAGGTGTCGAGCACCAGCATCAGCACGAGGAAGCCCATGCTCACCAGGATCAGCCCCTTGGCAACCCCGAAGCCGACGCCGAGCGCACGGTCGATCGGCCCCAGCATCGAGTTGCGCATCTGCCCGCCCAGCGTGTTGGCGATCAACCGCCCGCCGAAATAGCTGAGCCCCGCCAGCACCGCAAAGGCGAGCACCGCCGCGCCGCCTTCGGTCCCGATCATCGGCGCGAGGATCGCGGTAAGGCCGGCATGGAAGAACTTCACCGCGACGACCACGAGGATCCAGGCGAGAAACGCCAGCACCTCGGTGGTGAAGCCGCGCAGGAAGCCGAGGATCGCGGCGCCGGCGATGATCAGAAGGGTGATGATGTCGAGCCCGGTCATGCCCGCTCCATAGCAGCCTCGCGGCCTTGGTGAAGTGCCCGTGTGCGATCGCGCGCCCCCCGAACCTGTTCCCTTTTCGTTTCCGCTTCGCTACAGCCGGGCCATGGCAAAACTCCAGAAGCGCTATGTCTGCCAGGCCTGCGGGTCGGTGACCTCCAAATGGGCGGGGCAATGCGCCGATTGCGCCGAATGGAACACGCTGGTGGAGGAAGCCGGCGGCCCCGCCACGCCGTTCCAGGCCAAGCATCATCTGCAATCCGGCGGCCGGATGATCCAGCTCTCCGGGCTCGACGCCGAAGTGGCGCTGCCCGAACGGATGCCGAGCGGCATCGCCGAGTTCGATCGGGCGCTGGGCGGCGGCTTCGTCGAGGGATCGGCAACGCTGATCGGCGGCGATCCGGGGATCGGCAAGTCGACGCTGCTGCTCCAGGCGGCGGCGAAGATCGCCAGCCGCGGGCTGTCGGTCGCCTATGTCTCGGGCGAGGAAGCGGCCGACCAGGTGCGGCTGCGCGCGCGCCGACTCGGCCTGGGCCAGGCGCCGGTGCAGCTCGCCGCCGCCACGTCGGTGCGCGACATCCTGACGACGCTGAGCATGTCCGCCCCGCCCGACCTGCTGATCATCGACTCGATCCAGACGATGCATTCAGACCTCATCGAAGGCGCGCCGGGCACGGTAAGCCAGGTCCGCGCCAGCGCGCAGGAACTGATCCGCTTCGCCAAGGAACGCGGCACCGCGCTGGTGATGGTGGGCCATGTCACCAAGGACGGATCGATCGCCGGGCCGCGCGTGCTGGAGCATATGGTCGATACCGTGCTGGCCTTTGAGGGCGAACGGAGCCACCTCTACCGCATCCTGCGCGCGGTGAAGAACCGCTTCGGCGGCACCGACGAGATCGGCGTCTTCTCGATGCAGACCGAGGGACTGGCCGAAGTCGCCAACCCTTCCTCGCTGTTCCTTACCCAGCGCGACGAGAATGTGACCGGCACGGTGGTGTTTCCGGCGCTCGAAGGCACTCGGCCGGTGCTGGTCGAGGTGCAGGCGCTGACCGTGCGACTCGCCTCGGGCGCGACACCGCGGCGATCGGTGGTCGGCTGGGACTCGCCGCGCCTATCGATGGTGCTCGCCGTGCTCGAGGCGCGCTGCGGGCTGAGTTTCTCGGCGTGCGAAGTCTATCTCAACATTGCCGGTGGCTATCGGGTGCAGGATCCCGCCGCCGATCTGGCGGTGGCGGCGGCGCTCGTCTCCGCGCTATCCGAACGTCCGATCCCCGCCGACGCGGTCGTGTTCGGCGAGATCGCGCTCTCCGGCGAAATCCGCCCCGTGGCGCACGCGCCGCTACGGATGCGCGAGGCCTCCAAACTGGGCTTCCTGCAGGCACTCGCCCCCGCCAGCGGGCCGCAGGGCAGCGCCGACGCAGGCGGGATCGGCCTCAAAACCTTCAACCATCTCAGTCGCTTGGTCGAGAACCTCCTGGGGCGCTGATTATATCTTCATATTTGCGCATATATAGGTTACACTTCTTCCTGTTTTGATACAGGGGGGACAAGCCGGCGGAAACACTTGACGGCTTCCTCGTTGTGGTTCCACACGACAAGGGATAAGCGGGGAGACCGGCTCAAGTTGTTAAGTATTTGCTGCTAAACGTGAATAGTTAACGAGCCTTGTAGTTGAGGATCAGGGGTAAAAGGTGGGCAACGCCGCGCAAACAAAGGAAATGGGCCGTACGGGTGGACGCCCCCTGCGTCGACTCGGCATCGCCGCGGCAACCATCGCCCTTCTCTCGACCACCTCCGCAGGCATCGCCGTTCCGCCGATCGCGGCGGCGATACGCCATGCCGCCGACGCGGTTACCCTGCTCGCCGAGCGCTCGCCCGGCCTGCGCGCGGCTGGCGCGATCAGCACCAAGGGCAAGCGCGCGCACGCGCCCGAGGCTGCACCGATTCCCGCTGCCACCGCGCTCGAGAATGTCGTTGGGCCGAAGAGCTTCGACCTGACCGCCGAAGAGGCGCCAATGCCGGCGGCAGCGCCGCTGCCCGCCGATCTGTTTCCCGAGGCGTTGACCATGCTGCCATCGGCAGCGCCGGTCGGGCCGCTGTTTGGCGCTGGCGGCGGATCACCGGCCGGCAGTTCCGTCGTGCCGTTCGGCAGCAGTGGCGGCGGTGGCGGTGGCGGCGGCAATAACGGTGGCGGTGGCAACCCGCCGCCCCCGCCCCCGCCCCCCTCGCCGGTGCCGGAACCGATGGCCTGGGCCATGATGATCACCGGCTTCGCGCTGATCGGCAGTACCCTGCGCGGCAGGCGGCGGGAGCGCGCCGGTATCTGATGGCATCGCGTGTTGCGATCGGACGGTGGGTCTCGGCGGGCACGCTCGTGCTGCTGCTGGGCGCCCTGGCGGCCAAGCCGGTGGCAAAGATCCTGTCGCGGTCGGACGCGCCGCCTCTGGTCCTTGCCCCACCCCCGAACGACGGCGACGCAAGTCCGCGCATCCGGTTCGAAAACGGTCAGTTCCAGCAGTTGCGCCAGGGCGATGGCAGCGCCCACACCATCCGCAGCCTGTTGCGGGTGCCCGGGCGCATGCAGTTCGGCGACTTTGCCTGGAACGATCGCGATGTTCCTCCGGGGAGGATCTGGTTGCGGGTCGATCTCTCGCGGCAGATCCTCTCGGTATTTCGCGGGGAGCATGAAATTGGCACCAGCGTGATCCTCTACGGCCAGGACGCGACGCCGACCCCGACTGGCGACTTCCCGATCCGGGGGATGGAAAAGAACCATCGCTCGAACAGCTATGACGCGCAGATGCCCTTCACGCTGTGGCTGACCGGCGACGGGGTTGCGATCCACGGCAGCGACGTTCGCGAGGGGCTCGCCACCCATGGCTGTATCGGCGTGCCGCTCGGCTTTGCCCAGCGGCTGTTCGGCGTGGTGAAGCGCGGCGACCTGGTGTCCGTATTGTCCTGATCGCGATCAGGGCTGGCCGGGCAGGCCACCCGCCGGGCCGTCATTCTGCGCCAGCGCGGTATGCACCGAGGTGCCGTTGCGCGTGCGGCTGACGTCGATCACGCACATGTGCCCGTAGCGAAGATGGGCGCCGCAGCCGACTCCGGCATAGCGCAGCTCGCGGTTGAACAGCAGCGCGCGGTGCCCGCGATCGGCGACCCCGTCGTCGATCACCAATTGCCGCACCACGTCTTCGGCATCGGCATAGCCATAGGAGATTTCCTCGCCGACCAGCCGCCCGCCGCCGCGCCGCGCGACCCGGTCGCCGGGCGAGGCACCGTCGGGCGAGAAATGGCCGCGCGTGCCGAGCGCGCCCTGCAGCACGACATGGTCGCGCGCCGCCAGATCAAGCAACTGCCCGCGGCTGAGCGGCGGCAGCGGGGTCTGGCTTTCGAGATAGGCGATCGCCTCGTCAAGCGCGCCGACCCCCTCCTGCGTCAGCAACCCGTTCTCGCGGCCGGGAAGATACAGCATCTTGCCGACGAAGCGGACGCGCAGCTGGCGCAGGCGCGCGGCATAGCCGCCGGGATCCTGGCGGACATAATTGATCCGGTCGAGTACCTGATCCTCCAGTGCGGGCACGTCGTTGGCGGCGGCAAGCAACAGACTACCGCTCGAAAGAATGACCCGCATCAGGATACGCAGTCGCATCACAAGACACCTTCTGGACACAACCCAGACAAAGCCTGGTACTGAGGTCCAACGATGCCACCAGGTCGGTAAATTTTGCTTTACGATCGTGGTTTTTGGGTAAAGTTAAATGATCATTAAGTATCGAACGCCGGGCGAGCACTGGCCAGATCACGACACGGTGCTGGATGCTATCGCGGTTGCCGCATGCGCAACTAGGAAACACAGGCTGTTCTTCGGCTGCGCCCGCTGGCACATCGCTGGCGATGTCCAAAATGACTCTCCGCCCGATGCAGCCCGACGACCTTGCGCAAGCGCTGGTCCTGCAGGAACAAGTCTATCCCGCCTTTCTGGTCGAGCCGGCCGAAGCCTTTGCCAGCCGCCTCGCCGTGGCCGCGCCCTATTGCCTCGTCGCCGAGCGCGACGGCGTGCTTCTCGGCTATCTCCTCGCGCATGGCTGGCCGTGCGAGACACCGCCGCCGGTAGGCGCGGTGCTGGATCCGGCGCAGCGTGGCGACACACTGTTCCTGCACGATCTCGCGGTGGCCGCGGCCGGGCGTGGGGGCGGGATCGGCGAAGCGCTGGTCGCCCGCGCCTTCGCCCTCGCCGCTGCCAATGGCCTCCGCCGCGCCGAGCTGATCGCGGTGGAAGGGGCGGCCGCCTATTGGGAACGACTTGGCTTCCTCCCCGTGCCGACCTCGCCGGCGCTCGCCGCCAAGGTGGCGGGCTATGGAACGACGGCGCGATGGATGGCGCGGCCTATCATGCCGGGCGACGATGGATTCGGCGGCGGGGCCCGGCTAGGCTGATCCGGTACCAAGATTCCGGGGGATACCTCTTGCGCCACACTAGCTTGATCGCCGCTTCGCTCGCCGCCCTGCTGCTTGCCCCGCAGGCGCCCGCCCAGGACAAGAAGGGCGCCGCCGCGGCGGAAAAGGCCGAAGCGAAGGCGGACGACAAGGCCGACCTGCCGCCGCTGCCCGACGACAAGACCGTCGCGCAGAGCGCGGTGATCGGCGGCCGGCCGATCCGCTACCAGGCGACGGTGGGCAAGCTGCCGGTCTATGACGGCAAGGGGAAGAAGATCGGCGAGGTCGTCTACACCGCCTATACGGTGCCCGGCGCCGGCCCGCAGCGTCCGGTGACCTTCGCCTTCAACGGCGGCCCGGGCGCCTCCTCGGTCTATCTCAACCTCGGCGCGGTCGGCCCGAAGCGGGTGCAGTTCGGCGACAAGGGCGATGCGCCCTCGGACGCGCCGCTGCTCGTCGACAATCCGGCGAGCTGGCTGGACATGACCGACCTGGTGTTCATCGATCCGATCGGCACCGGCTTCAGCCGCAGCCTGATCGACGAGGATGCGACCAAGAAGGCGTTCTACGCGACCGAGCCCGACGTGAAGTATCTGTCGCGCATCGTCTATGACTGGCTGGTCAAGAACGAGCGGTTGCGCTCGCCCAAGTTCGTGATGGGCGAGAGCTATGGCGGCTATCGCGCGCCGCGCATCGCCTATGAACTGCAAACCCAGCTCGGCGTGGGCGTGAACGGCATCGTGATGGTCTCGCCCTATCTCGATCCCGCCGCGACCGCGGGCTCGGACGCGCTCTCTCCCCTGCCCTGGATGATCAATCTGCCGTCGATGGCGGCCGGGCATCTCGAGCGCGAAGGCAAGCTGACCCCGCAGGCGATGGCGGGAATCGAGGCCTATACCCGCGGCGCCTTCGCCACCGATCTGCTCGCCGGCCGCTCGGACCCGCAGGCGACGGCGCGACTGGGCGCCAGGGTGGCGGAGCTGACCGGGCTCGATCCCAAGCTGGTGGCGCGGCTCGACGGACGCATCGACGAGGGCACCTATCTGCGCGAAGTGCACCGCGACGACGGCAAGATCGGCAGCGTCTATGATTCGAACGTCGACGCCTTCGACCCCTTTCCCAATTCCGCCGAGCGCAAGTCCGGGGACCCGATCCTCGAGGGCATCATCGCGCCGACGACCAGCGCGATGGTCGACTTCATCACCCGCGAGGTGGGCTGGAAGACCGGCGGGCGCTACAATGCGCTGTCCTTCTCGGTGAATTCGGCCTGGGACCGCGGCACGCCCGACGACGCCCCGGTGAGCGACCTGCGCAAGGCGGTGGCGAACGACCCGAAAATGGGCGTGCTGATCGCGCACGGCTATAACGACCTGTCCTGCCCCTATTTCGGATCGCGGCTGATCATCGACCAGCTGCCGCGCTTCGGCGTGGAGCAGCGGGTGAAGCTGGGCGTCTATCCCGGCGGCCACATGTTCTATTCGCGCAAGGCCAGCGCCGAGGCGTTCAAGGCCGATGCACGGGCGCTCTACGTGCGGTGAGGTCGTAAAACCCTAAGCCCCTCCTCCTTGGAGGAGGGGTTGGGGGTGGAGGGATTCCAGAACGTAGGTTGGTCTCGGTGAGACACAGCCCCACCCCAACCCCTCCCCTGAAGGGCAGGGCAATCGCATTTGGAACCTCGCGACGACGGCACGTCCAAAACAATCGTCATCCCGGCGGAAGCCGGGATCCATTCGCGCTGAAATGGCGGTTCTTTCCCCCCGCGTCGAGGGCAATGGATCCCGGCTTTCGCCGGGATGACGGAGCAAATTTTGCCAAATGCGAAAGCCCTGCCTTCAGGGGAGGGGCTAACGAAGGCCTCACCCCGCCTCCAGCTCGCTCTCCAGCTTGAGCACCCGTCCACCATCCGCCTGCTCCACCAGATAGGCCGGATTGTCCTTGGTCCCGTTGCGGACGATCTTCTCGCCCTTGATCGTGCGCTGGACGCGACGATCGAAGCGTTCGGCGACCTTGCCCTCGGCATGGTGGCCGCCCCAGTTCCAGCGCACCGCGGCGCCCTTGGCGAAATGCTTGCTCATGTGTGCCAGAACCGGCACAGCCCCATGACCGTTCCGTGACGCGGACATGACCTTCGCTTGCCCGGCCGCCCGCACGCGACTATGCGCGGCATGAACATGCAGCCAACCGATCTTCGCGTCGCGCTTTTCAGCGGCAATTACAACTATGTTCGCGATGGCGCGAACCAGGCGCTCAACAAGCTGGTCGGCTTCCTGCTCGATCAGGGCGTCACCGTCCGCATCTATTCCCCCACCACCGATACGCCCGCCTTCGCCCCCACCGGCGATCTGGTGAGCGTGCCTGCTTGGCCGGTGCCGGGCGGACGCGCCGAATACAAGTTCGCCACCGGCCTGCCCAAGAGTATCCGCGCCGACCTGGAGGCGTTCGCGCCCAACATGGTGCACGTTTCCGCCCCCGAGTTCCTCGGCCACGGCGCGGTGACCTGGGCGCGCAAGCACGGCATCGCCACGCTGGCCTCGCTCCACACCCGGTTCGAGACCTATCCGGCCTATTATCATCTCGGCTTCGTCGCGCCGGTGATCATCAAGCTGCTGACGCGCTTCTACAATCGCGTCGACCAGGTGGTGACGCCCGGCAATTCCACCGCGGAGCTGATCCGCGGCTGGGGCGTGACCACGCCGATCCGCATCTGGTCGCGCGGTGTCGACCATGACCGGTTCAATCCCGGCCGCCGCAGCCTCGAATGGCGCCGGTCGCTCGGCATCGCCGACCATGAGTTCGCGGTCGGCTTTCTCGGCCGGCTGGTGCTCGAAAAGGGCCTCGATATCTTCGCCGAGGTCTGCAACACGCTGACCGCGCGCGGGGTGCCGCACAAGGTGCTGGTGATCGGCGAAGGTCCGGCGCGGCAATGGTTTGCCGATCATGTGCCGGGTGCGATCTTCACCGGCTTCCAGCGCGGCGACGATCTCGCCCGGGCGGTCGCCTCGATGGACGTGCTGTTCAACCCGTCGGTCACCGAGACCTTCGGCAACGTCACCTCGGAAGCGATGGCGTGCGGCGTGCCCGTCGTCGCGGCGCGGGCGACCGGCGCGATCGACCTGATCGAGGACGGGGTGAACGGCTATCTCGTGCCGCCGCGCGACGTCAACGCCTATGCCGAGGCGATTACCCGGCTGATCGCCGATCCCGCGCTCGCCGCCTCGGCCGGCGCCGCGGGCAACCGCAAGGCGCAGGTGTTGGTGTGGGACAAGGTCAACCGCGCCGTGCTGGACAGCTATCTGGAGGTGCTGGCGCGCCGCGGCGACTGAACCGCCCGGCGCACCGCCCTCCTCCTGCGGTCGCTACTGCCAGTCGAACTGCAGTTCGCCCTCGCGGAAGGCGAAGCGGTCGAGATGACGCGCGACAGCGCCCTTCAGCCCCTCCAGCTGCTCCTCCGAGGTCGCGTCGACCCGCACCGCGAGGCCGGTCTCCGCGACGTCGAACGCCACCACCGCGTCACCGGGATAGTTGGCGCCGCGGGCATCCTTGGGGAAGATCACCGTTCCGTTCTCGGGGGTGAAGGTCACTTCGAGATTGTGCTGCCAATGCTTGCACAGCTGCTGGAGATAGCGGCTGGCATGCGCGGTCGGCACCAGCGCATGGGCGGTGAACGGAGCAATCGTCATTCTGGTCTCCTTGGCCGCGACGGGGACGAGCCCCAGCCGACGGCGTAACACCTCGATCCGGGGCATCGTTGCTTAAAGCCGTTCGATCTTGCGGGCGGCTTCGTCGAGGATCTCGGCGATCGCGTGCAGGCGCTCGGGATCGACCTCCTCGTCGAACACGCTGGCGGCGAGCACGGTCTTGAGGTTGTGCATCGCCCGGCGGACAGGCCCGCCGCTGGTGCGGGCATGGCGCTCGCCCAGCTCCGCCAGCCGCTCGAACAGCGCGGCGACCTCGGCGGCATTCTCGGCGAGGTGCGCGGTGCCGGCCTCGGTGATGGCGAACTGCTTCTTGGCGCCTTCGCTTTTGTGCTCGGCGATCAGGTCCATGTCGTCGAGCATGGTGAGCGTCGGGTATACGACGCCGGGGCTGGGCGCATAGGCGCCGTTCGAGCGCGCCTCGATCTCGCGGATCAGGTCATAGCCGTGACGCGGCGCCTCTTCGATCAGCTTGAGCAGGATCAGGCGGAGTTCGTCGCCGCCGAACATGCGCCGCCCGCGCCCGCCCTGACCGCGCTCGCCCATGGCGAATTCGATTTCCAGTCCAAATGGGAAGCGCTTTGTCCAGCCGCGAGATCCACGAGGCCCACAGTGACGGCCATGATGCGAGTGAGAATGTTGATGATTGAAAAACATGTGATGGTTCTTTCTTGTGCGAGTCTCGATGCACACAAGATATATCTTGAAAGATATTGTGCAAGGGCAAATGTGCACGTCATTCCTCCCCCAGCGTGCTGGGGGAGGGGGACCGCGCACCGCAAGGTGCGTGGTGGAGGGGCCGCGCCGCAAGGCGCGGAGAAGGGGTAAGGCAACGGCAACCGCCGCGTACCGCGGCGGCCCCTCCACCGCGCTGCGCGCGGTCCCCCTCCCCTGCGGTGCAGGGGAGGATCTTGGGACTCAATGCGTCAGCATCGCCCGCACCGTCGGCCGCACGAAGGGCAGCCCCGCCCCCAGCCGCAGCACCGCGTGCCGCATCGCGCGCGCCGGCAGCCGCTCGTCGGTGAACAGCCGCACCAGCAGGTTGGTCCCCGTATAGAGCGGCTTGCACGCCGCGCGGTGGCCATTCTCGAAGCGTCGCAGCACTGCGGGCAGCGCCGGATCCATGCCGCGCCGCACCGCGCCCAGCACCTCGGCGGCGAGCAGCGCCTGCCCGCTCAGCCCCAGGTTGAAGCCGTGGGCGGTCACCGGGTGCATTCCCACCGCGGCATCGCCGATCAGCGCCGCGCGACCGCTCGCGAACTGGTGCGCCCAGGTGGTGACGAGCGGATAGACGTTGCGATCGCTCACCACTTCCATCTGGCCCAGCCGGTGGCGGAAGCGGCGGGTGAGGTCGCGGCCGAGCGCGGCATCGTCGAACGCCGCGACGCGCCGCGCCGAGTCTTCGGGCAAGGTCAGCACCGCACCGGCCAGGTTGCCGTTCAGCGGCAGCAGGGCGAGCGTCTGGCGATGATCGAACCATTCGAGCGCGGTCGCGCCGTGCGGCAATTCGTGGCGCACCCGCACCACCATCATCGAGCGACCGAGCGGGTTGATATCCGCGCCGATGCCGAGCGACTCGCGGGTCTTGGACAGCCGCGAATCGGCCACCACCAGCAGCCGCGCCCGCACCACCTCGCCCGAGGAGAGCAGCACTTCGGCGCGCGGGCCGGTGGCGCCGGAGCGGGCATGGACCACCTCCGCGCCGGTCACCAGCTTGAGCCCGGGCTGGTCCTTCACCACATCGTACAGCGCCGCGCGGATTCGGTGGTTCGGCACCAGATAGCCAAGCTGGTCGTCCGCCCCGCCCCCGGCGGTGAAGTTGAGCGAGAAGGGCGAATCGCCGTTCACCACCTTCGCCGCGTGCATCGGCGCGATCTCGTCCGCCGGCAGCCGCCCCCAGGCACCGAGCTGTTCGAGGATCCGCTTCGATCCATGCGTCAGCGCGATCTCGCGCCCATCGAAGCGGGGGGTGGCGAGCGCGGCCAGCGGCGCGCGCTCGAGGAGCACGATGCTCAGCCCGCTGTCTTCCAGCGAGCGCGCGAAGGCGAGGCCGGACGGCCCTCCCCCGACGATGACGACGTCGCAGTCCATGCCCGATCCTTCGCTACTCTGCCCCACGCCGCGGTGCGGGCGAGGCCGCTTCACCCCCCACCCGCCGCCATCCCGGCGAAAGCCGGGATCCAGACGCTGTAGAGCGTCGGCTCCTGCTGCACCGGACCGGCGAATGGATCCCGGCTTTCGCCGGGATGACGAAGGGTTTGGAAGGCTAGGCCCTGCCGAGCCTTGCGCGCGATCAACCGCCGGGATGCAAATCGCGTCGCACCCGCCTATCTTGGCGCCAATGTCCGATCTTTTTGCGACCCACGAACCACCCGCCGCCGACGCCACCCCCGCCGGCGGACCGCTCGCCGACCGCCTGCGCCCGCAGAAGCTCGACGAGGTGGTCGGGCAGGAGCATCTCACCGGGCCGCAGGGCGCGATCGGGCGGATGGTCGCGGCGGGCAAGCTCAGCTCGATCATCTTCTGGGGACCGCCGGGGACCGGCAAGACCACCATGTCGCGACTGCTCGCCGATGCCGTGGGCTTGCGCTTCGTCGCGATCTCGGCGGTGTTCTCGGGGGTCGCCGATCTCAAGAAGGTGTTCGCAGAGGCGCGCGACCATGCCCGGATCGGCAAGCGCACCCTGTTGTTCGTGGACGAGATCCACCGCTTCAACCGCGCCCAGCAGGACGGCTTCCTGCCCTATGTCGAGGACGGCACGGTCACGCTGGTGGGCGCCACCACGGAGAACCCCTCCTTCGAGCTCAACGCCGCCTTGCTCAGCCGCGCGCAGGTGCTGATCCTGCACCGGCTCGACCATGCAGCGCTCAGCCAGCTGCTAGACCGGGCCGAGGCGCTGGAGGAGCGCCCCCTGCCCCTCACCCCCGAGGCGCGCGATGCGCTGGTGGCGAGCGCCGACGGCGACGGGCGCTTCCTGCTCAACCAGGCCGAGACGCTGTTCTCGGTGCAGTTCGAGGCACCGCTCGACCCCGCCGGGCTCTCCGCCTTCCTCCAGCGCCGCGTCGCGGTCTACGACAAGGATCGCGAGGGGCATTACAACCTGATCTCGGCGCTGCACAAATCGGTGCGCGGCTCCGATCCCCAGGCGGCGCTCTATTATCTTGCCCGCATGCTCACCGCCGGCGAGGAGCCGCTGTATCTGCTCCGCCGCCTCGTCCGCATGGCGGTGGAGGATATCGGCATGGCCGACCCCAACGCGCTGGTGCAGTGCATGGCGGCCAAGGACACGTACGACTTTCTCGGCTCGCCCGAGGGCGAACTGGCAATCGTCCAGGCATGTCTCTACCTGGCGACAGCACCCAAATCCAACGCCGCCTACAAGGCGCAGAAGGCGGCGTGGAAGGTCGCCAAGGAAACCGGTTCGCTGATGCCGCCGCAGAACATCCTCAACGCGCCGACCAAGCTGATGAAGCAGATCGGCTATGGCACCGGCTATACCTACGATCATGATGCCGAGGGCGGCTTCTCCGGCGACAATTACTGGCCGACCGAGATGGAGCCGCAGACCTTCTACACGCCCACCGATCGCGGCCACGAGAAGCGCGTGGCAGAGCGGCTCGCCTGGTGGGCGGCGATGCGGGAGCAGCGGCGCGATGGATGATTGGGAGGATGCCTGCGCCTATGCGTGTTCGCTGCCGGACGTCGAAATCGGCAGCTGGTGGAACACGCCCTGCCCGAAGATCAACGGCAAGGGGTTGATCTCCCCCAGTCGCGAGGCGGGCAGCTTCGGGATGATGATCCGCATGGACGAGAAGGCGATGCTGCTGGAGACCGATCCCGACACGTTCTGGCAGACCGATCACTATCGCAACTATCCGATGCTGCTCGTCCGCTACGGCACCCCGGCGCGCGAGCGGATCGAGCTCTATATCCAGCGCGCCTGGTGGGACCGCGCCAAGAAGGCACAGCGCCTCGCCGCGGGGCTGGGGACGCGCCCCTGACCTTCACCGATTTCATTGCCGTCGACTGGTCGGGCCAGGCCGTCGAGCGGCCCAAGGGGCTGGCCGTCGCGCATGCCCGTGCGGGCGACGCCGCGCCGGTGCTGGTCGACCGCTCCTGGTCGCGCGCCGATATTCTCGCATTCCTGGAGGGCCTCGCCGATAGCGGCACCCGCGCGCTGATAGGGCTCGATCTCTCCCCCGCCTTCCCCTTTGCCGATGCCGGCGCCTATTTCCCCGGCTGGGCGGAGAGCCCCGCCGATGCTCCGGCGCTCTGGGCCCTGGTCGATCGCCTGTCCGCCGCCGACCCGCACCTCGCCGCGACCAGCTTCGTCCAGCATGACGAGGCGCGGCGGCATTTTCGCCAGATGGGTGATTGCGGCGACCTGTTCCCCGGCGGGCGCGGGCGGTTCCGGGTGTGCGAGGTGGGACAGGAGGCCATGGCGCTGTCGCCCTATAGCTGCTTCAACCTGGTCGGGGCGAGCCAGGTGGGCAAGTCGAGCCTCACCGGGATGCGCGTCCTCCACCGGCTGCGCGGCAAAATCGGCCTCTGGCCGTTCGATCCGCTGCCGGACGAGGGACCGGTGCTGGTGGAGATCTACACCTCCCTCGCCGCGCGGCTGGCGGGGATGCGCAAGGGCATTTCCAAGATCCGCGATGCGGCGACGTTGGATACGATGCTGGCCGCCTTCGGCTCGGCGCCGCATGACCCGCTGCCACGCTACGACGACCACGCCACCGATGCGATCCTCAGCGCCGCCTGGCTCCGCACGGCGGCACCGCAGGCGGCGCTCTGGACACCGCCCGGCCTGACCGCCGAACTGGCTCGCACCGAGGGCTGGACGTTCGGCGTGCTCTGAGGAATAGGACTTTTGTAGAACCTGCCCTTGGGGACCGAATACCTTATGCGCCGCTTGCTCGAAGTCTGTGTCGAAGACGTCGCCGGGATCGAAGCGGCCGTCACCGGCGGCGCCGATCGGATCGAGCTGTGCGCTGCCCTGGCGGTGGGCGGTCTTACCCCCGCCGCCTCGCTGGTCACGGCGGCGGCCAAGGCGCCGATCCCGGTGCATCTGCTCGCACGCCCCCGCGACGGCAACTTCGCCTACACGGCGGCCGAAGCGGCGCTGGTCGCCGCCGATATCCGCGCGGCGGCCGATGCCGGACTGGCGGGCGTGGTGATCGGCGCCAGCCGCCCCGACCACCAGCTCGATGCCGAGTTGCTCGCCGCGTGGATCGCCGTTGCCCGGAGCGCGCCGCGCCCGCTGTCGCTGACCTTGCACCGTGCGTTCGATCTCTGCCCCGATCCGCTGGCGGCGCTGGAAACAGCGATCACGCTGGGGTTCGACCGGATCCTCACCTCCGGCGGTGCGCCCAAGGCCATCGACGGCCGCGCCATGCTTGCCGCGCTGGTCGCCGCGGCGGGCAGCCGCATCACCATCCTCGCCGGCAGCGGCATCGATGCGACCACCCTGCCCCCCCTGCTCGAAACCGGGGTTCGCGAGGTCCATGCCTCGTGCCGAAGCGCGCAGGGCCCGGCCGACGCCCGCGAAATCGCCTTCGGTTTCCAGGCGGGACCGCGCCTCGCCACCGATTCCGCCAAGGTCGCCACCCTGCGGAATTTGCTCGACGCGCAACCTAGCGCTTGAACAATACCAATATGTAACTTATCCCTGAGTCGGTCATAGCCAGTGGAGGCAGTGGGGACATGAACGCCGAAATCCAGAAGCCTGCGGGCAGTGCGACGCTGATGGCGTCCGAGGCTGCCGAAGCCGGCGCGGCGGTTCGCCGTCTGCTGGACGCCAACGGCCCGGCGCTCGCCGCGCTCGCCAAGTCGCTCCGCGCCGACCCGCCTGCGCTGGTCGTCACCTGCGCCCGTGGGTCGTCGGACCATTCGGCGACCTTCGGCAAATATCTGATCGAGACGATGCTCGGCGTGCCGGTCGCCTCGGCGGCGCCGTCGGTCGCGTCGGTGTTCGAGGCGCCGGTCTCCACCGCCCGGGCGCTGTGCATCGCAGTCTCGCAGAGCGGCCGCAGCCCGGACCTGCTCGCCACGGTGAAGGCCTATCAGCAGGCCGGCGCCCGCGTCGTCGCCTTCGTCAACGACGAGGAATCGCCGCTCGCCGCCATGGCCGACACGACGATCGGCCTGAAGGCCGGTCCGGAACGTTCGGTCGCCGCGACCAAGTCCTACATCACCGCCCTCGCCGCCTTCGCCGCGCTGGTCGCCGAATGGGCGCAGGACGAGGCGCTGGCAACCGCGCTCACCGCGCTGCCCGATCAGCTGGAAAAGGCGCGCGATTTCGACTGGTCCCCGGTCGTCGACACGCTCCGCGACGCGACCAATCTGTTCGTCATCGGCCGCGGCTACAGCTTTGCCGTGGCGCAGGAAGCCGCGCTGAAGTTCAAGGAAACCTGCGGCCTCCACGCCGAGGCGTTCAGCGCCGCCGAAGTGCGCCACGGCCCGATGGCGATCGTCGGCGAAGGCTTCCCGGTGCTCGCCTTCGCGACGTCGGACATCGCCGGCGACAGCGTCCGCGAAGCCTCGGCCGAGTTCGCCGAGCGTGGTGCGCGCGTGTGCCTGGCCGATGCCAAGGCGGGCGATGCCTCGCCGCTGCCGGTACTCACCGGCCACCCGGCGCTGGAGCCGATCCTGATGGTCCAGAGCTTCTATCCGATGGTCAACGCGCTGTCGCTGGCCCGTGGCAACAATCCCGATGCCCCGCTGTATCTCCGCAAGGTAACCGAGACTCGATGAGCAGTTTCCGCTTCGTCAACGGCCAGATCGTCACCGCTGCCGGCACCCTGCCGGAGGCAGTGATCGAAGTCGATCAGGGCCGCATCGTCTCGATTTCCGCCGAGGGCACCGGTACCGACACGATCGACCTCGACGGCGGCTGGATCGTCCCCGGCTTCATCGACGTCCAGGTCAATGGCGGCGGCGGCGTGCTGTTCAACGATGCGACCACCGTCGAGGGCATCGCGGCGATCGGCGCGGCGCACGCCAAGTTCGGCACCACCGCCTTCCTGCCAACGCTGATCAGCGACGTGCCCGAGGCGATCGCCCGCGCACTCGACGCGACCGACGCCGCGATCGAGGCCGGCGTGCCCGGCTGCGTGGGCGTGCACATCGAAGGCCCGATCCTCAACAAGGCCCGCAAGGGCATCCACGACGCGGACAAGTTCCGCGGGCTCGATGCCGGCATGGTCGAGCTGCTGCGCCGCCCGCGCCGCGGCAAGGTGCTGGTGACGCTCGCGCCCGAGATGGTCGACCTCGCCGATGTCCGCCTGCTGGCGGACGCGGGCGTGATCCTCGCGATCGGCCATAGCGACGCGACCTACGACACCGCCGTCGCCGCCTTCGCCGCGGGCATGACCGGGGTGACGCACCTCTACAACGCCATGTCGCCGCTGCTCCACCGCGCGCCTGGCGTGGTCGGCGCGGCGCTGGAGAACCAGACCGCCTATTGCGGGATCATCCCGGACGGCTTCCACGTCCATGACGCGGCGCTGCGCATCGCGCTGGCCGCCCGCCCGCACGATCGCTTCCTGCTGGTCACCGATGCGATGCCCAACGTAGGATCGGACATGACCGCGTTCGATCTGCATGGCCAGCACATCCGCGTCGAGGGCGGGCGCCTGCTCGGCGTCGACGGCACCCTGGCCGGCTCGGCACTCGATATGACCGGCGCGTTCCGTCACATGGTCACCCGCGTCGGCACCTCGCCCGAGGACGCCGCGATGATGGCCGCCGCCAGCCCCGCCGCTTTCCTCGGCCTGTCGCACGAACGCGGTTCGCTCGCCCCCGGGCTGCGCGCCGACTGGGTGCAGATGACCCGCGACTTCCAGCCCGCCGGGTGCTGGATCGGCGCAACCCGCTTCCCCTGATCGCACGGAGACCCGCCCTGAGCACGATCGCGCCGCCCTCTTCCCATGACGACGCCTCGGCCGGGGCTCTTGCCATCGGCGCGCCGATGGCCGGCTGGCTGATGCCACTGGAGGAGGTTCCCGATCCCGTCTTCGCGCAGCGGATGCTGGGCGACGGCGTGGCGATCGACCCGACCGAGGGCTGCCTCTACGCGCCGTGCGACGGCGAGGTGACGGTGCTCCAGCCGACCGGCCACGCGATCACGCTGCGCGCCGGCGACGGCGTCGAGCTGCTGATGCATATCGGCATCGACACGGTGCAGCTGGCCGGCGCCGGCTTCGATCCGCAGGTGAAGGTGGGCGATCGGGTGCGCGCGGGCGACGTGCTGATCCGCTTCGACCTCGATTCGGTGGTGTGCGGCGCGCCCTCGGTGGTGACGCCGGTGCTGCTGATCAGCCAGGAAGGGCTGACGCTCGCCGCCAAGCATGGCGGCGGCCTGGTCGCGCCGGGCGATCCGATCTTCACCATCCAGCGTGCCACCGCCGCCGCGGAAAGCGCCATCGACGCGACGGGCGAAACCGCGGTTCGCGACGTGCTCGTGCCGCTGGCGCACGGCATCCATGCCCGTCCCGCCGCCAAGCTCCGCGAAGTGCTGGTGCCCTTCGCCGCCAAGGTGACGATCACCAAGGGCGCGCAGAGCGCCGATGCGCGCAGCCCGGTGCGGCTGATGACGCTGGGCATCAAGCTGGGCGACACCATCCGCATCACTGCCGAGGGCGGCCGCGCCGACGAGGCCGCGGCGACGCTCGCCGCGCTGATCGAGAGCGGCATGGGCGAGAAAGCCGATCCGGCAACGCCGCCCGTGCCGGCACCCGCGCCCGCGCCCGCGCCCGTGGAAATGCCGGTATCGAGCGAGCCCGGCCTGCTCGCCGGAGTGACGGCCGCACCCGGGCTGGCGATCGGCACGGCCTGTTTCTTCCGGCTGCCGGAACTCGCCATCGATCCGGTCGGCAAGGGCGCCAGCCTGGAGCGCGCACGCCTGGAAGACGGCATCGACAAGGTGATGCGCGCGATCGACGCCGATCTCAGCCACGCCGCCGGGCCGATGCGTTCGATCCTCGCCGCGCACCGCGCGATGCTCGACGATCCCGAGCTGCGCGCCGCCGCGCGCGCGGCGATCGTCGATGGCGCCAGTGCCGGCCATGCCTGGCGCCAGGCCGTGCGGCCGCAGGCGGAGCTGCTGCGTGCCAGCGGCGACACGCATCTCGCCGAGCGCGCCGACGACATGGTCGATCTCGAACGCCGCGTCGTCTCGGCGATCGAAGGCGTGCAGGATGCACCGCTCGTCTTCCCGCAGGGCACGATCCTCCTCGCCGACGATCTCCTGCCTTCGCAGGTAACCGCGCTCGATCCCGCGCAGGTGCGCGGCTTCTGCACCGCACGCGGCGGCCCGACCTCGCATGTCGCGATTCTCGCGGCCAGCCTCGGCATCCCGGCGCTGGTCGCGATGGGCCCGGCGCTCCGCGGCATTGCCGAGGGCGAAACGCTGATCCTCGACGCTGGCGCCGGCACGCTGCGGGTCGGTCCAGACGAAGCGCAGCGCGCCGAGGCACAGGCGCGAGTCGAGGCACGCAGCACCGCGCTCGCCGCGGCCCGCGCCGCTGCTGGCGCGCAGGCAAAGCTGGCCGACGGCACCCGCATCGAAGTGTTCGCCAATCTCGGCTCGGTGAGCGACGCAGAACGTGCGGTAGCGGCGGGCGCCGAGGGCAGCGGTCTGCTGCGCACCGAATTCCTGTTCCTCGACCGCGAGACGCCGCCCAGCGTGGCGGAGCAGACCGCCGAATATCAGGCGATCGCCGATGCACTGCAGGGTCGCCCGCTGATCATCCGCCTGCTCGACATCGGCGGCGACAAGCCCGCGCCCTATCTGCCGATCGCGGCGGAGGAGAACCCGGCGCTGGGCCTGCGCGGTATCCGCGTCGGTCTCGCCCACCCGCAGGTGCTGGAGGACCAGCTCCGCGCGATCCTCGGCGTGCGTCCGATCGGCGTCGCCAAGATCATGCTGCCGATGATCGCCAGCGTCGGCGAGCTGCGCGCGGTGCGGGCCGTGCTCGATCGGCTGCGCGGCGAGCTGGGCATCGGCGAGAAGGTGGGGCTCGGCATCATGGTCGAGACGCCGGCCGCGGCGGCTACCGCCGATCTCCTCGCGGCCGAAGCCGATTTCCTGTCGGTCGGCACCAACGACCTCACCCAATACACGCTGGCGATGGATCGCGGGAACCCCGCCGTGGCGAGCGGGATCGACGGTCTGCACCCGGCGGTGCTGCGCCTGATCGCCGACACCTGCCGCGGCGCTTCCGCCCGCGGCCGCTGGGTCGGCGTGTGCGGCGGCCTTGCCTCCGACCCGCTGGCGGTGCCGATCCTGGTCGGCCTCGGCGTCACCGAGCTCTCCGCCACCGTCTCGATGGTGCCCGAGGTGAAGGCGCTGCTTTCCACCCTCACGCTCGAGCGCGCCCGCGCCCATGCCACCGCCGCGCTGGCCTGTGCCACCGCCGCCGATGTCCGCCGCCTTGCCCGGGAATTCACCGCATGAAGCAGATCCTCGAAACGCTCCAGCCGCTCGGCCGCGCGCTGATGCTGCCGATCGCGGTGCTGCCGGTGGCCGGCCTGCTGCTGCGGCTCGGCCAGCCCGACCTGCTCAACATCGCCTTTGTCAGCGCCGCCGGCGACGCGCTGTTCTCGCATCTCGGCCTGCTGTTCGCGATCGGCGTGGCGACCGGCTATGCGAAAGACGGCAACGGCGCGGCAGCGCTCGCCGGCATCATCTGCTTCCTCGTCTCGACCGAGGCGGGCAAGAGCCTGCTCGCGGTGCCCGCCGATGTCGGCATGGGCCTTGCCAAGGATCCCGCCGCGCTGGCCGTGGCAGCGTGGAAGGCCAAGGCGGTCGCGCGGCTCGACGTGCCGATCGGCATCGCCTCGGGGCTGATCGGCGGCACCTTCTACAACCGTTTCTCGGCGATCAAGCTGCCCGCCTATCTCGCCTTTTTCGGCGGCCGGCGCTTCGTGCCGATCGTCAGCGGGTTGGCGGGCCTTGTCATCGCGGTGATCGTCGGCGTCGGCTTCCCGCACATCAGCGCGGGCGTCGACGCGCTGAGCCACGGCATCGCCGGCGCCGGCAGCTTTGGCCTGTTTGCGTTCGGCGTGCTCAACCGCGTGCTGCTGGTCACTGGCCTGCACCACATCCTCAACAACGTGTTCTGGTTCGTCCAGGGCGATTACAACGGCGCGACGGGCGACCTGCGCCGTTTCTTCGCCGGCGACCCGAACGCCGGCGCGTTCATGGCGGGCTTCTTCCCGGTGATGATGTTCGGCCTGCCCGCCGCGTGCCTCGCCATGTACCGCGCCGCGCTTCCGGAGCGCCGCAAGGCGGTCGGCGGCCTGTTGTTCAGCCTCGCGCTCACCTCGCTGCTCACCGGCGTGACCGAGCCGATCGAATACAGCTTCATGTTCCTCGCCCCGGCGCTCTACGTCGTCCATGCGGTGCTCACCGGCGTGGCGATGGTGGTGATGGACCTGCTCGGCGTGAAGCTCGGCTTCGGCTTCTCCGCAGGCCTGTTCGACTATGTGCTGAACTTCGGCAAAGCGACCAAGCCGCTGCTGCTGATCCCCGTCGGCCTCGTCTATTTCGCGCTCTATTACGGCATCTTCGCCTGGGCGATCCGCCGCTTCGACTTGAAGACCCCGGGCCGCGAAGCCGAGGCATCGGTCGCCGCCGACACTGCCGGCACGGCAACGGCGGGTTCGCGCGGCGAGGCGTTCGCCCGCGCACTCGGCGGCTCGGCCAACCTGGTCGAGATCGGCGCCTGCACCACCCGCCTGCGCCTGATCGTCGCCGACCAGTCCGTGGTCGACGATGCCGCGCTCAAGGCGCTTGGCGCGCACGGCATCCTGCGCCCCTCGGAGCGCGCGCTGCAGGTGGTGCTCGGCCCGATCGCCGATGTGGTGGCGGTCGAGATCCGCGACGCGACGGCCCGTGGGGGCGTGGCGGCACCGGCTGCACCTGTTGCGGCCCCGGCCAGCGCGGCGACGGTGGCGCTCCAGCCGGCGGCGCTGGCGGCGCTCGGTGGTGCGGCGAACGTCCGCGCGGTGAGCGCGCACGACCACCGCCTGCGCGTCGAGCTCGGCGATGCGGCCGTGGTGGATGGCGACGCGCTGCTGGCACTGGGGGTGCGCGGTCTGGCCCGCCCCTCGGCTTCGGTGCTACACGTGCTGGCCGACGAGGCAGTTCTGGCGGCGCTCAAGGGGTAGGGGTCGCAGGTCAGGAAACCCAACGCGCGACGGGCAAAGCCTTTAGCTTCCACCCCTTGCGCGTGTGGACATAGCTGCTTTCGGTCCCACCACCGCACAAGCCCGTGCAGCTATGTTCGACATGGACGATGGCGGACCTCGTGTCGGGCGCGAGGTACACCTCGATTGAATAGATGGAGGCAGCCCGCGGCCAATGTGGTTCACTGAGCCGAGGTGCATGCACCGCCATCCGCGCGCGCGCGTCATCGTCGGCGACCTTATAGCCTGGTGGAAGCGACTCCCGCAGCGTCGAGCAAGCACGTCCCAAGGCGGACCGTGACGGGTCGAGCTCGACATACACATCAACGGGCCGTTCAGTGTTGCCTGCGGCAGGGGCTGCCGGCAGCTCCTGCAGGGCGAGGCGTCCGACCGCGCAAATGTCGCCCCCGGCGGACGGCAGCGCTGCGGCGGCGATTGCAAGCAAGACGAACATCGGAAGCTCCGCGCATGATCACGCGCGGTATCGCCCGCTCGATGTACCGTGGCAAGCTGTCGTGCCGCGAAGGCCGGTTTCATCTCGCTGAAGCCCCCGGTTCATTCACCCGGCGCTCAGCGCAATGGGGTCCCGCCCTCGCGGGAATGACGGCGGCTTTCGCGGTGCGCTATCTCTTCCGGCCAAATGCGATACCCCCCGCTCCGGCGGGGGATATGCGCGCCCTCACCGCGGCGTCAGCGTCACCTTGGCGAGCAACCCGCTCGCCTGCCCCGCCGGTGCCTGCACGATCAGCTCCACCGTTCGCTGGCCCGCGCCGGCCGGGAATGCCGCCTCCAGCGGCGCCGGCGCGGCGTCGGTCTTCTCGGCGAGTTTCTTGCCGTCGACCCACAGCTCGGCGCGGCCGCCGACACTGGCGAAGCGCAGCGTGCCGCCGCCGGCCGCAATGCGCTTCCACGGCGTCAGCCGGTTGTTGTAGACACGCCAGCCGGCCTGCGGCTCGGCAGGCGTCGGCATCGCGCTGCGCAGGAACGCCCAGCTGTTGTTGTCCGGCACCAGGCCGGGCCCGGGCTTGTCGGCAAATGCTGCCGAGCGCCGCCAGTCGCCCAGGGTCATCAGCGGCGGCGTCACGCCCACCTGCGGGCGCGGCGCGATATCGGCGCGGTCGATGGTGAGCAGCCCGGGCTTCAGCCCTTCGGCGGTCGCGCGCACGGTGATCTTGCCGCGACCGGTCCCCGCCTGCACCACGATCTGCGCGAGCCCGTTGAACAGCGACCGCGCATTGCCCTTTTCCGGCTCATGGCTGTTCGGATCGCCATTGCCGACGCCGAGGATGCTGGCGCCGTCGACGGTGAACTGCGTCATGAGATTGGCGGTCGGCACGTGCCGACCCTTGGCGTCGACCGCATCGATGGTGATCGGCTGCACGTCCTCGTCGTCGCCCGCCATCACCGTGCGTGCCGGGGTCAGCCGCAGCGCCACCGGCTTGCCTGCGGTCTCGTGCACCATGCGCGCGACGATCTTGCCGCCGCGCATCGCCTGCGCCTCGAGCCGGCCGGGCGCATAGAGCACCTGCCATTCATTGCCCTGCAGCCGATCGACCTTCTGGGTGCCTACGACCTTGCCGTTGAGCAGCAGCGTCACGCTCTCGGCATTGGAGGCGACGAACACCTTGATGGCCTGACCTTCCTTGCCCGGCCAGGTCCAGTGCGGCGCCAGCCACACCACCGGCGCGTCGTCGATCCAGGCGGCGCTGTGAATGCCGAACGCGGTCTTGGGGAAGCCGCACAGGTCCATGATGCCGAAGAAGCTGGCGATGGTCGGCCATTCATAGGGCGTCGGCTCGCCATGATAATCGAAGCCGGTCCAGACGAACCCGCCGGCGATGAACTCGCGCGCGGCGATCAACTGCCACGCCTTGCGGTGGGTGTTGCCCCAGGGTGCCGGCTCCTCGTCATAGGAGGTGATGACGTGGCGCGCGGGATCGCTGGCGAAGGCGCCGCGCGTCTCGAACGCGCTGGTATCCTCGGAGCTGGTGCTCGGCCGCGTCGGGTTCAGCGCGTGCCACTTGTCGTACTCGCCCTGGTAATAGTTGAAGCCCATCACGTCGACGACCGACGAGACGTTCGACGGATTGTAGAACGAGCCGTTCATCGCCGAAGTCACCGGACGGCTGTCGTCGAGCTTGCGCACCGCGGCTTCCATGCGGCGGACCATCTCCACGCCCGCCTCGGTGCCCTGCATCGGCTCTTCGTTGAACACCGACCAGAGGATCACGCTCGGATGATTGCGGTCGCGCCGCACCATCCAGCTGAGCTGGGCCAGATAGTCCGGCGCGGGGTTGAAATGGCGGTTCTCGTCCATGACGAGGAAGCCCATCCGGTCGCACCAGTCGAGCAGCTCCGCGGTCGGCGCATTGTGCGACATGCGGATGGCGTTGCAGCCCATCGCCTTGAGCCGCTCCAGCCGCCAGCCGAGCAGCGCGTCATATTGCGCCACGCCGGTGCCGGCATGGTCCTGGTGGATGCACACGCCCTTGAGCTTGACCGGGTGATCGTTGACGAACAGCCCCTTGTCGGCATCGAAGCGCACCGTGCGGAAGCCGATGGCGGTGCGGCGCTCGTCGATCAGCTTGCCATCGCGCAGCAGCCTTGTGTGGACGGTGTAGAGCGTCGGCGTCTCGACCGACCAGAGCTGGGGCGTGCCGGCGGGCAGCGTGAGCGATGCCTCGGCCCGGTCCAGCACCAGTGCCGTGGCGGCGGTGGTGCCGATCGCCATACGCTTGCCGGCAGGATCGAGCAGTTCGGCCTCGACCGTCACGCCCACCGGCGTGCGCTCGATATTGCCGACCGTGACGGTCACCGGCACCTGCCAGCCATTGCCGGTCTTGCGCGGATCGCAATGGACGCCGTCGGTGACGATCGACACCGGCGAGCGCCGCACCAGCCAGGCGTGGCGATAGAGGCCGGCGCCTTCATACCACCAGCCCTCCATCGCCTCGGCATCGACGCGGATGGCGATGACATTGTCCTCGTCGCCGAAGCGCGCGAACGGGGTCATGTCAATGATAATGCTGGCATAGCCCGACCAGCTGTGCGCGACGACGCTGCCGTTCACCCACACGGTGGCGTTGGTGGCGACGCCGTCGAGATGGAGCTCGATCGTCTTGCCATGATCGGCGGGATCGAGCGTCAGGCGGCGGCGGTACCAGCCGATGCCGCGCTTGCGATAGCCCTGCGAAACATTGGCGGTCTGCTCGAACGGCTGGAACGAGGCCCAGTCATGCGGCAGGCGCACTTCCGCCCATTCGCTGTCGTCGAAATCGCGCGCGGCGGCGCCGCGGGCGTTGCCGGCCTTCACGCTGCCATAGGTATCGTCATGGTCCTTGAGCGGCGCCGGTGCGACATCGCCTTCATGAAAGCGCCAGCCGCGCTCGATGCGGGTGCGGGTGGGATCGCCGTCGGGGAGGCGCGGCATCAGCCCGGTCCGAGGCGCCGGCATCGGGAAACCATCGCCTTCCACCGCGCGCGCGGCCGCCTCGGCCTCGGGCATCCCGAGCGAGGCAAGCACCCCCAACCCCGCGCTGCCGAGCAGCAACTGGCGACGATCCATGCAGCAATCTCCAAAAATCAGGCAGGCAGGCGGGCGGCTCAGACGTCGCTGAGTTCCGCCACGAAATCATAGGCGTCGCCCCGGTAATAGGAGCGGGTCACTTCGGCCGGGCGGCCGTCGCGGAGGAAGGCGCGGCGCTCGATCAGCAGGCCGGCATGGCCGGGATCGACGCCGAGCATCTTGGCATGCTCGCCGAGGAACGGCACCGCGCGCAGCCGCTGCAGCGCGCGTACCGGGCGGTTCCCCGCGGCTTCGAGCGCGGTGTAGAGCGAGTCCCCCACCGCATCGACCGACGGCAGGCAATAGCCGGCGATGGTCGAGAATTCGAGCGCCATCGGCTCGCCATCGGCAAACCGGATGCGCGAGAAGCGCAGCACGCCCGCCCCCGGCGACAGGCCCAGCGCCATCGCCTCTTCCGGCGTCACCTGCCCCGCCGAGCGGGCGATCCAGCTGCTGCTGGCGGAGCGGCCGCGCGCGGCCATGTCCTCGGTGAAGGAGGAAAGCTTGGAGAAGCTCTTTTCGACGCGCTCGGCGACGAACGTGCCCGCACCCCGGCGGCGGGTGAGCAGCCCTTCCTCGACCAACCCGCCGATCGCCTTGCGCACGGTAATGCGGGAGACATCATATTCCACCGCGAGGTCGCGTTCCGGCGGAATCGCGTCGCCCTGGGCGAGGATCTTGCCGCTGATCGCCTCTCGGATCAGCTGCTGCAGCTGCAGATAGAGCGGCGACGGATTCCCCTCGCGAAACCGGCCGATCTGGTCCGAAAACGTCATCATTCCTCCCCCTTGCCCGACACCGTTGCCAGCCCCGGCAGCGATGCCCTAAGCAGGTTTCCCGCAGCGTGTGCACACGTTCCTACGGACTTACATTGGTACGATGATACCATCAGCCTCAAGCGCATAGGTCAAGAGGCTAAATGCAAGGAAACATGTCTAGCTGCTAAGCCTATTGTCCGATAGGACTTAAATTGGTTACACCCTTGCTCCGGCACCGCTCGGTGGCCGCGACGAGAGGGGAGTTTCCGATGCGCGCAATCCTGCAACAGGCAAGGCATTCCGGCTGGGCGGCGCTGCTGCTGTCCTCGACCGCGTTCGCCCAGACCGTGCCGCCGCTCACCCCCCTCCCCGCCAGCGTGACGCTGGGCAAGGGCAGCTTCACCGTCGCGAACGGCACCGCGATCGCCGTGCCCGCCGGCGACACTGCCGCCGCAGCCGCCGCCAAGCTGCTCGCCGCCCATGTGAAGGTGGAGCGCGGCCTGACGCTGGGCGCCGTCGGCACCAGCGGCGCGATCCGCTTCGAGCGGGACGCGAGCCTCCAGGGCGCCGAAGCCTATCGCATGACCGTCGACGCCAAGGGCGTCCACATCGCCGCCTCGGGCGATCGCGGGCTGCTCTATGGCGCGATGACTCTCGCCCAGCTGCTCAGCCCCGATCACGGCTTCGGCAAGCCGGTGAAGCTGCCGGCGCTCAGCGTCGAGGACGCCCCCCGCTTCGGCTGGCGCGGGCTGATGCTCGACGTCGCCCGCCACTTCCAGCCGATCGAGTTCGTCTATGGCGTCGTCGACCAGATGGCCTCGGTGAAGCTCAACACGCTCCACCTCCACCTCACCGACGACCAGGGATGGCGGTTCGAGGTGAAGCGCTATCCGAAGCTCACCGAGATCGGCGGCTGGCGCACCCCGCCGAGCACCGGCGGCGCGCCCGGCCCCAAGGTCGGCGGCTTCTATACGCAGGAGCAGCTCAAGGCGCTGGTCGCCTACGCCGCCGAGCGCGGCGTGACGATCGTCCCCGAGATCGACCTGCCGGGCCATGCCCAGGCGCTGGTCGCCGCCTATCCCGAGCTCGGCATCTTCGGCGATCACACCGAAGTGTCGCACGACTGGGGCGTGAACCCGTATCTCTTCAACCCCGGCGCCAAGGGCATCGCCTTTGTGAAAGAGGTGCTCGACGAGCTGATGGCGGTGTTCCCCGGCACCTATGTCCATCTCGGCGGCGACGAGGCGGTGAAGGACCAGTGGGAGCGCTCGCCCGAGGTGCAGGCGCAGATCAAGGCGCTGGGCCTCAAGGACGAGAATGCGCTGCAGAGCTGGATGATCGAGCAGTTCGGCGCCTATCTCGAAAGCCACAACCGCCGCCTGATCGGCTGGGACGAGATCCTCGAAGGCGGCCTGCCCAAGTCCGCCTCGGTAATGTCGTGGCGCGGCGAGAAGGGCGCGGTGGAAGCCGCGAACCAGGGCCATGACGTGGTGCTGACCCCCGCCCCCACCCTCTATCTCGACAGCCTGCAGAGCGATCGCCGCGACGAACCGCCGGGCCGCCTGTCGATCCAGACGCTGGCCGATGTCTACAAGTACGAGCCGATGCCCGCGGGCATCGACGCCGCCAAGGCCAGCCATGTGCTCGGCGCGCAGGGCAATGCGTGGAGCGAGTATCTGATCACGCCCTACCAGGTGCAGCACATGCTGTTCCCGCGCGCGGCGGCGATCGCCGAGATCACCTGGTCGGGCAAGGACAAGCGCGACTTCACCGGCTTCGTCCAGCGCCTCCAGCCGCAGATGGCGCGCTGGCGCCGATCGGGGATGGAAGTCGCCGACAGCGCGTTTGCGGTCGACTACAAGCTGCAGGGCACCCGCGGCGAGGCGCTGCGGGCGAACCAGGCCAAGGTGGCGCTGACCACCCAGACCGGCTTCGGCACGATCCGCTACACGCTCGACGGCAAGCAGCCGACCGCCAAGTCGCCGGTCTACAAGGCACCGCTGACGCTGAAGCCCGGCACGACGATCACCGCCGCCGCCTTCGATGCCGCGGGCGTGGCCACTGCGACCCCGCGCAGCTTCGACACCAGTCGGATCGCGCTGCTCACCCGCACCAGCTCGGACATGGTCGCCTGCCCCAAGGGCGCGCTCGGCCTGCGCGTGCCGCTGAACAGCGAGGCGCAGGAGAATGCGCCGGTGTTCAACGTCAACCTGTTCGACACCTGCACCGCCTATCCGGCCGCGCCGCTGGACGTCGCGACCGGCTTTACCGTCGACGTCGCCCGCACGCCGCGCAACTACGGCCTGGCGCACGACTTC
The DNA here is from genome assembly GCF_002091475.1 of Sphingomonas azotifigens NBRC 15497. Classification (GTDB taxonomy): domain Bacteria; phylum Pseudomonadota; class Alphaproteobacteria; order Sphingomonadales; family Sphingomonadaceae; genus Sphingomonas; species Sphingomonas azotifigens. Next base: position 4,678 of record NZ_BCTR01000016.1, on the reverse strand, counting down.
AACAAGGTGCGGGCGCATTACAATGTCAGCACCTACGGCGAGCTGATCGTCCGCGCGCGCTGCATCGCCGCCGCCAAGGATCCGTCGATCAAGCCGATCGTCGTCGCCACCTTCGTGCTGCCCGATCCGGCCAAGGCGCCGCAGCAGTTCCGCTTCACCGGCACGCTGCCCAAGCTGAGCGGCGACGAGGATCTCTGCTTCCAATTCACGTCCCCGCTCAGTGACCCGTTCTACACGGTCGAGCGCGTGGTGCTGACGGAGGATGGCAAGTGACCGGCGGCCCCACCTCTCCCGCCGTCATTCCCGCGAAGGCGGGAATCCATCAGCCTGTGCGTTCGCAGCAAGCGCCTCGGCGTTCCCACCAATGGATCCCCGCCTTCGCGGGGATGACGGCCAAGGCATGTGGGCTGGCATTCGTCTCGCTCGCAGCCCTCGCCATCCCCGCCTGGGCCGATCCGCGCCAGTCGGTCTCGCTCGACGGTGCCTGGCAGGTCCGCATCGATCCCAGCGACGCCGACGCCGCCAAGGCGCATCCCAAGGAAGCCCTCTGGTTCCCCGCCAAGGTCCCCGGTAGCGTCCAGCAGGACCTGATCGCCGCCAAGCGCGTGCCCGATCCGTACAAGGGCATCAACGAGGCGCCGATCCAATGGGCCGGTCTCACCCGCTGGCAGTTCCGCCGCACGCTGACCGTCATGCCCGCAATGCTGGCGCGCGAGCATCTCGATCTGGTGTTCGACGGGCTGGACACCTTCGCCACGGTGACGCTCAACGGCCAGAAGCTGGTCGAGACCGACAATGCCCATCGCCGCTGGCGGGTGGACGCCAAGCAGGCGCTCAAGGCCGGTGCGAACGAGCTGGTCGTCACCATCGCCTCGCCGATCAGGACGCTGCAGCCGATGGTGCTGGCGGAGCAATTCCCGCTCCCCGGCGAATATGATTCCGCGTTCGGCGACGAACCCAAGGGCAAGCAGACCTCGCCTTATATCCGCAAGCCCAAGTACGACTACAGCTGGGACTGGGCGCCGCGGCTGGTCAAGATCGGCCTGTGGCGGCCGGTGCGGCTGGAGGCCTGGGACGATGCCCGCATCGACGGCTTCCGCGTCGACCAGGAAGCGCTCAACCCCGCCGAGGCCCGCCTCGTGGCGCGGTGGAAGCTGCTCGGCGCTCGCGCACGCCCCGTCACCGTCCGCACCCGCATCACCGGTCCCGACGGGCAGACCGTCGAGGCCAGCCGCGCGCTCACGCTCGGCGCCGGCGAGAACGCGGTCAGCGTGCCGCTCACCCTGGCCAAGCCCCAGCTCTGGTGGCCGGCGGGCTATGGCGCCCAGCCGCTCTACAAGGTCGAGGCGACGCTGGAGGAAGACGGTGCGGTCAGCGACCGGGTGTCGCAGCGCATCGGCCTGCGCACGGTCGAGCTGCTCACCCAGGGCGGCGGCTTCGGCTTCCGGGTCAACGGCCTGCGCATCTTCGCCAAGGGCGCGAACCTGATCCCGTTCGACATGTTCCCCAACACCGTGTCCGAAGCGCGGATGCGCCGCATGCTCGCCGATGCGCGCGACACCAACATGAACATGATCCGCGTCTGGGGCGGCGGCTATTATCTCGACGACGCCTTCTACGCCGCCGCCGACGAGCTCGGGCTGATGGTGTGGCAGGACTTCATGTTCGGCGGCTCGGTCACCCCGCCCGATTCGGCATTCCGCGAGAATGTGCGCATCGAGGCCGAGGAGCAGGTCGCCCGGCTCCAGCCGCACCCGTCGATTATCGGCTGGAACGGCGGCAACGAAGTGCTGTCCGGCTGGGAAAACTGGTCCGATCGCAGGGCGTTCAAGAAGAATGTCGGCGCGGACGAGCAGGAGCGGATCGGCGCGGGCATGGCCGTGCTGTTCGATCGCACGCTGCGCGATGCGGTGCTCAAGGAAGCGCCGGGCACCACCTATTGGCCGGGATCGCCCTCCAACGACTATACCGGCCCGGTCGATACCGACGCCACCGGCGACCGCCATTTCTGGGACGTCTGGTCGGGCTCCAAGCCGGTCGAGAACTATCTCGGCGGCTGCGCGCGGTTCCTGTCCGAGTACGGCTTCCAGGCGATGCCGAACCTGTCGACCATCCGCGGCTTCGCCGGCAACGGCCCGCTCGCGATCGACAGCCCGGTGCTCAAGGCACACCAGAAGTTCCTGGCTGGCGAAGGCAATAGCCGCCTCCAGCTCTATCTCGACCAGCGGTTGCGCAAGCCTGCGGACTTCGCCGATCTCGTCTATCTCACCCAGGTGAACCAGATGCAGGCGATCGGCATGGCCGCGCGCCACCACCGCGCCTGCGCGCCGATCACCATGGGTTCGCTCTACTGGCAGCTCAACGATGCCTGGCCGGCGATCAGCTGGGCGAGCATCGACTATGACGGCCAGTGGAAGCTGCTCCAGTACGAGGCGCGCCGGATGTTCGCGCCCCAGGCGATCGTCGCCGAACACAAGGACGGCGCGACCCGCCTCGCCGCGGTGTCCGACGCGACCAAGCTGATTGCGGCCGAATGGCGCGTGCGCGGCTTCACCATGGACGGCAAGCCGCTGGGCACGAAGGCGGAGAAGGTCGACCTGTCGCCGGGCGCGCTCGAACTTGCCACGATTGGCGATGCCGAGCTGTTCGGCACCGCAGCACCCGCCGACAGCTATGCCGTCGCCGAGCTGTGGATCGAAGGCAAGCCGGTCTCGCGCGCGATCCTTGAGCGGTCGCTGCCCAAGGACATGGCCTATCCGGCGCCGCGCCTGTCGGTCCACTGGGAGGGCAAGCAGGTAACCGTCACCGCCGGCGCGCTCGCCCGCGCGGTGATGCTCGATTTCGGCGCCACGGTCGCGCACCCGAGCGACAACGGCTTCGACCTGTTGCCCGGCGAGAGCCGCACGCTCACCATCACGTCCGATGCGAATGCTGCTACGCTCGCCCGCGCCCTCACCCTTCGCACGCTGGGACCCCGCTGATGCCGATCCTCCCCCTGCTCCTCCTCGCCGGCGATCCCGATCCGGTCGCCGCCGCGATCGCCAGGATGACGATCGAGCAGAAGGCCGCGCAGCTCCAGAGCACCGCGCCCGCCGATCCCAAAATCGGCCTGCCCGCCTATGACTGGTGGAACGAAGGCCTGCACGGCCTCGCCCGCGACGGCTATGCCACGGTGTTCCCGCAGGCGATCGGCCTTGCCGCGACCTGGGACGTGCCGCTGCTCCACAAGGTGGGCGACACCGTCGCCACCGAGGCGCGCGCCAAGTTCAACGCCAAGCCGGTCTCCGCCGACCGCAAGATCTATGAGGGGCTGACGATCTGGTCGCCCAACATCAACATCTTCCGCGATCCGCGCTGGGGTCGCGGCCAGGAAACCTATGGCGAGGATCCGTTCCTCACCGGGCACCTCGCGATCGGCTTCATCCAGGGGCTGCAGGGCCCAGATCCGGCACACCCCAAGGTGCTCGCCACGCCCAAGCATTTCGCGGTGCATAGCGGCCCCGAGGCCGGCCGCGACGGCTTCGATGTCGATCCCAGCCCGCAGGACCTGGAATCGACCTACACCCCCGCCTTTCGCCTCGCGATCACCGAGGGCAAGGCGCAATCGCTGATGTGCGCGTACAACTCGATCCACGGCACGCCTGCGTGCGCGTCGGGCGGGCTCCTCAACGACAAGCTGCGCAAGGACTGGGGCTTTACCGGCCTCACCGTCTCGGACTGCGACGCGGTGGCGAACATCCACAGCTTCCATCACTACAGCCTGGATGCGGCCGAGGCCGCCGCGGTCGCGATCAAGGGCGGCAACGACCTCAACTGCGGCACCACCTATGCGGCACTGCCGGAGGCGGTGAAGCGCGGGCTGGTCAGCGAGGCGGAAGTCGACGTGGCGCTGAAGCGTGCGCTCGACGCCCGCCGTGCGCTGGGCATCGCGTTCGGCGGCGCCAATCCGTGGAGCAAGATCAAGCCCAGCGAGCTCGCCACCCCGGCCCGCCGCGCGCTGGCGCTGGAGGCTGCACGCAAGGCGATCGTGCTGCTCAAGAATGACGGCGACCGCCTCCCGCTCGCGAATGCCGGCCGCATCGCGGTGATCGGCGCCAATGCCGACGATCTCGGGGTGCTGGAGGGCAATTACCACGGCACCGCCAAGGACCCGGTGACGCCGCTCGACGGCATCCGCCGCCAGTTCGGCGCGGACCGCGTCGTGTACGCACAGGGCTCGCAGTTGGCCGAGGCCGGCGCGGTGATCATGCCCGAAACCGCCTTCCGCGCGGACGGCAAGCCGGGCCTCAAGGCCGAATATTTTGCCTCGCCGACGGTGACCGGTACGCCGCTCGCCACCCGGCAGGATCGCCGGATCGACTTCAACTATACGCGCGCCGCGCCGTTGCCGGGGCTCGATCCCACCGGCTTCGCGGTGCGTTGGAGCGGCGAGTTCGTAGCGCCGGGCGCCGGCGAGTATGAGCTTGCGATCGACATCCCGCCCTGCTGGAAGGATTGCACCACGCACGACGCGGTGCGGCTGTGGGTGGACGGCAAGCTCCTCCACGACGGCCCGCTCGGCAAGGCGCGCGTGGCGGTGAAGGTGGCCAGCGACGGCAAGCCGGTGCCCTTCCGCATGGAAATCGACCATCGCAGCGAGGATTTCGGCGTCCGCCTGATGTGGCAGCCGCCTGCCGAG
>NZ_BCTR01000015.1 GCF_002091475.1 Sphingomonas azotifigens NBRC 15497 | reverse complement strand
CCGCCTGCCGAGCCGATGCTCGCCCAGGCGCTCGACGCGGCGAAGAACTCCGATACGATCGTCGCGGTGCTCGGCCTCTCGCCCGATCTCGAGGGCGAGGCGCTCAGCGTCTCGATCCCCGGCTTCATCGGCGGCGACCGGACCGACATCGCGCTGCCCCGCCCGCAGCTCGAGCTGCTCAAGGCGCTGCGCAAGACCGGCAAGCCGCTGGTCCTCGTCCTCACCAGCGGCAGCGCGGTGGCGGTCGATCCGTCGCTGGCGGACGCGATCCTCGAAGCCTGGTATCCGGGCGAGGAAGGCGGCACCGCAATCGCGGAGACGCTGGCCGGCAAGAACAATCCCTCCGGCCGCCTGCCGCTGACCTTCTACGCCTCGGTCGACGACCTGCCGGCGTTCGTGGATTACGGCATGAAGGAGCGCACCTATCGCTACTTCACCGGCAAGCCGCTCTGGGGCTTCGGCCATGGCCTGAGCTACACCAAATTCGCCTATGGCGACGTGGCGGTGAAGGCCGCTGGCATCGGCCAGCCGGTGCAGGTCAGCGCCAGGCTCACCAATGCGGGCAACCGCAGCGGTGAGGAAGTGGCACAGGTTTATGTCGTCACGCCGGATGTGGGAAAACCAGGCGGGTTCACCACGCCGGTGCTGCAGCGCCAGCTCGCCGGCTTCCAGCGCGCCGCGCTCGCGCCGGGCAAGTCGGCGAGCCTGTCGTTTACGCTCGATCCGCGCAGCATCAGCAGCGTCGCGCGCGACGGCACCCGCCGCGTCCTGCCGGGCACCTATCGCGTCTGGATCGGCGGCGGTCAGCCCGGCGATGGCGCGGGCCAATGGACCGAATTCACCCTCAACGGCGATGCACAGGAGCTGCCGAAATGATCGATCGCCGTACCCTGCTCGGCTCGGGCCTCGCGCTCGCCGCCACGCCCGCCTTCGCCGCCGACAAGCCCGGTTTCGTCAGCAAGCGCCCCGCACCGGCCGACCGCCGTTTCGTCAGCAAGGCGGTGGAGCGCGAAATCGCGCGGGTTTCCAGCAAGATCGCCGATCCCAAGCTGCGCTGGATGTTCACCAACTGCTATCCCAACACGCTCGATACCACGGTGAAGATGGGCGTGGTCGGCGGCAAGCCCGACGCCTTCGTGATCACCGGCGACATCGACGCGCTGTGGCTGCGCGACAGTTCGGCGCAGGTGCGCCCCTATCTGCACCTCGCCAAGGAAGATGCCGATCTGCGCCGGCTCTATCAGGGCCTGATCGCCCGCCAGGCGCGCTGCATCCTGCTCGATCCGTATGCCAACGCGTTCCTGGAAGATCCGCACGCCCATACCGAGCTAGGCTGGGCCCTGCACGACCATACCGACATGAAACCGGGTGTCGCCGAGCGGAAATGGGAGATCGACAGCCTCTGCTATCCCATTCGATTGGCGCATGATTATTGGAAAGCGACCGGCGATACGACACCGTTCGACGCGCAATGGGCAGCCTCCGCGCGCGCCATCATCCGCACCTTCCGCGAGCAGCAGCGCAAGGACGGACCCGGCCCCTATCGCTTCACGCGCACCAGCGATCGGCCGACCGAAACGCTGATGCTGGACGGCTATGGCGCGCCGACCCGGCCCGTCGGGCTGATCCATTCCGGATTCCGCCCGTCGGACGACGCCTGCGTCTATCCGTTCCTCATTCCAGCCAACCACTTTGCCGTGACCGTGCTGCGCGAGCTTGCTGTGCTTGCGATGGCAGTGCGCCAGGACTCCGCACTTGCGAACGAAGCGACGGCGCTGGCCGATGAAGTCGCAGCCGCGTTGCGCGAATACGGCACGATGCGGCTGCGCGACGGCAGCGAAGTGATGGCGTACGAAGTCGACGGCTTTGGCAACGCGATCTTCATGGACGATGCCAATGTGCCGTCGCTGTCGAGCCTTGCCTATCTCCGCTGCGTCGACCGTGACGAACCGATCTGGCGACGCACTGCTGCCGCGGCGTGGAGTGAAGCGAACCCCTATTGGTCGCGCGGCAAGGTGGTAGAAGGAATCGGCGGACCGCATGTCGGCCTTGGCCAGGTTTGGCCGATGTCGTTGATAATGCGCGCCTTTACCATGAGCGATGACGTGCGAACGCTTCGCAATATCCTGCGAATGCTTAGCGATAGCGACGCGGGCACCGGTTTCATCCATGAAGCCGTTAACCAAAATGACCCGGCGAAATACACGCGTGACTGGTTCGCCTGGGCCAATGGCCTGTTCGGCGAGCTGCTCGTCCACCTCGCCTCGGTGCAGCCCGGACTGTTGCAGGAGGCGTTGTGATGCTCACCCGCCGCCACCTGCTTGCGACCAGCGCGGTCGGACTTGCGAGCGTTGCCGTTCCCCGGGGCGCTCTCGCCCAGCCGCCCTCCCGCATTGCTCCAAATCTGTTCATCGGCACCGGCGGCACCGGCCATACCTATCCGGGCGCCACGCTGCCCTTCGGCATGGTGCAGCTGAGCCCCGATACCGGCGTGGAACGCTGGGAGACTTGCTCGGGCTATTATCATAGCGACGGCTCGATCCTCGGCTTTTCGCACACCCATCTCTCGGGCACGGGCATCGGCGACATGCTCGACCTGCTCGTCGTCCCCGCGCGGGGACCGGTGGTGCTGCAGCCCGGCACCCGCGAAAAGCCCGAGACCGGCTATCGCCAGCGCTATCATGACGAGCATGCCGAGCCCGGCTATTACCGCGTCGCGCTCGAAAACGGCGTGCGCGCGGAGCTGACCGTCACCGAGCGAACCGGGTGGCATCGCTACACGTTTCCGGCCGGCGCCGGGCATATCCTGCTCGATCTCTCGCATCTGGTGCTCGACAGCTCGGACAGCCCGCCGCTGATCGCCGACGCGCTGCTGGAAGTGGCGCCCGACGGCACGATCACCGGCCGGCGACAAGTCTTCCGCTGGGCCAAGGGCCGCAAGCTCTTCTTTGCGCTCCAGCTCTCGCGCCAGCCCGATCGCATCACCTTCTACGCCGATGACGATGCCGAGCAGCCCGCGGGCAGCCGCAAGGTCACCGGCCGGCGACTAAAGGCCGTCCTGCATTATGCGGACGCAGGAAACGCCCCGATTCTCGTGCGTTGCGGGATTTCTGGCGTCGATGTCGCCGGTGCCCGCGCCAATCTGGTCACCGAGGCGGGACATTGGGATTTCGATCGCACCCGCCGCGATGCCACCGCCCGGTGGCAACCGGCGCTCGACGTGGTCAAGGTCGAGGGCGGCACCGCCGACCAGCGCACCATCCTCACTACTTCGCTCTACCACGCCCAGCTCGCGCCGACACTCTTTTCCGACGCTGATGGCCGCTATCTTGGGATGGACGGCCAGATCCACAGCGTTCCCAAGGGTGGTGCAGCCTACAGCACCTATTCGCTGTGGGATACCTATCGTGCGCTCCATCCCCTGCTCACCCTGATCGCGCCCGATCGCACCAAGTCGCTGGTCGACGATCTGATCCGCCAGACGGCGCAGTCGCCCTATGGCCCGCTGGTCTGGCCGCTCCAGGGCAAGGAAACCGGCACGATGATCGGCTGGCATGGCGTCGTGCCGCTCGCCGAGGCGCAGGTGAAGGGCATTGAGGCCGATTACGCCGCCGCATGGCCCGCCATCCGCCGCCGCAGCTTCGATTTCACCGCGCACGACAAGGACAACAGCAAGGGCCGCGATCTCTACGATCGCATGGGCTATGTGCCTGCGGACAAATGGTTCGAGAGCGTCAGCCGGACGCAGGAATATGCCTATGACGACTGGGCATCGTCGCACCTCGCCGCCGCGACCGGTGAAAAGGGCGATGCCGAGCGGCTGCGCAAACGCTCGGGCAACTGGCGCAACGTGATCGACGGCGCCATCGGCTTTGCGCGCCCGCGCTTTGCCGACGGCAGCTGGTGGACGCCCTATGACCCCGTCCAGCTCGGCCATATGCCCAAGCCCTGGTGGCGCGACTATACCGAGGCGAATGGCTGGCAGGCGACCTTCCTCAACCAGCACGACGTCTATGGCCTGATCCGGCACATGGGCGGTGACGCCAAGTTCGAGGCGAAGCTCGACGCGCTGTTCAACGCGCCCTCCACCCTGCCCGACAACGCGCCGCCGGACATTTCGGGGCTGGTCGGCCAATACGCCCATGGCAACGAGCCCGACCAGCACGCCGCCTATCTCTACGCCTATGTCGGCGCACCCTGGAAAACCCAGGCAATGGTGCGGCGGCTGTGCGTGGAGATGTACAAGAACGATCCCGACGGGATCATCGGCAATGACGATTGCGGGCAGATGAGCGCGTGGTTCGTCTTCTCGGCGCTGGGCTTCTACCCCGTGGACCCGGTCGAGGCGGCCTATGTGTTCGGCTCGCCGCTGTTCGAGCGGGCCGAGGTGACGGTCGGCAAGCGCCGGACGCTGGTGATCGAGGCGCCGGGCAACCGCACCGACACGCCCTACGTCGCGGCGGTAAGCTGGAACGGCAAGCCATGGACCAAAAGCTGGATTTCGCACGCCGATCTGGTGAAGGGCGGCACGCTGCGCTTCACCATGTCGGCTAAGCCGAACCCGAGCTTCGGACGCGCGCTGGCCGATCGGCCGCCGTCCAACGGCCGCACGCCGGCCTGATGCTGCTCGCCGCCGCGCTCCTGACGACGACGGCGCCCTGCGTCGCCGCCGGTGCCGGCGGCGCGGTGGCGGCCGACCTGCTGCGTGCGCGGCTGGAAGAGCGGCATGCGCCCTGCGCGCGGGTGTTGCTGGCACCGCAAGGCGCGGTGGAAGCCGCCCTCCCCGCCTCGCGCCGAGTGGTGTGGCGGAAGATCGCGCCGAAGCGCCTGCCGCGCGAGGGCTTTGCCGTCCGCCGGATCGGCGACACGCTGGTGATCACCGCGCAGGGCACGCGCGGGCTGGTCTATGGCGCCGGCTGGTATCTGCGGACCGGCGCGCGGCCGCTGCGCTACGACAGCGCGCCGGCGCGGCCCGTACGGCTCACCCAGATCGGCTATCGCGCCAAGAACAACAGCTATGATGCCTGGACGCTGGCGATGTTCCGCCGCCGGATCGAGGATTTCGCGCTGTGGGGCGCCAGCGGCGTGCAGGTGATCGCGCCGGTCTCCGACGACGACGCCACCAGCCCGCTCTTCCCCGCCCCGCCGCTCGAGACGCTGCGCGGCATCGGTGACATCGCGCATCGGCTCGGCATCGACTTCGCGCTCTATTATCCCAACCTGCACGACTATGACACGCAGGCCGAGCGGGACGCCGAGCTTAGCCGCTTCCGCACCTTGTTGGGCGAACTGCCGCAGGTGGACGCGCTCTACGTCCCCGGCGGCGACCCCGGCCATGCCGCGCCCGATCGCCTCTTCCCGCTAGTCGCCGACGAAGCCGAGGCCCTCCGCGCGCGCAACCCGGCCGCCGGCGTGTGGATCTCGACGCAGGGCTTCGACGCGGCGGGGCTCGACGCTTTCTACGCCCAGCTCGCCCGCCGTCCGCGCTGGCTGACCGGCATCTTCGCCGGGCCCCAGACCCGCGACCCAATCTCCACCCAGCGGCGCCATCTGCCCGCCGGCTATCAGCTGCTGCTCTATCCCGACATCGCCCACACCATGCACGCGCAGGTACCGGTCGAGAGCTGGAGCCCCGCCTTCGCGCTCACCGAGGGCCGCGAGCCGATCAACCCGCGTCCGCGCGCGATGGCGGCGCTGTTCCGCCACCTCGATCCCGGCAGCAGCGGCTTCGTCACCTATTCCGAGGGCGTGAACGACGATGCGAACCAGTTCCTCTGGTTCCGCCTCGACTGGGATCCGCAGACAACGCCCGAGGCGTTCGCGCGCGACTATGCCGCCGGCTTTATCGGCGATCCCGCGGCGGCAAGGGCGTTGTTCGCGCTGGAAGACAACTGGACGGGTGATCCGGCCGAGAACACCGCCATCGACGCAACGCTCACGCTGGTCCACAACCTCAAGCCCGCGGCCTGGGCCGATTGGCGGATCGACGCGCTCCGTTACCGCGCGGTCTACGACGCGATCGTCCGCCACCGCCTGATCGCCGCCCGCGCCCGCGAGGCCGCCGCCCTTGCCGCCGTCGATGCCGCAACGGCACGCGCAAGACTGGCCGAAGCCGATCCCGCGCCCGTGCCCGCACTCCGCACCCGCCTGTTCGCCCTCGCTGAGCGGCTATGGCAAGGCGCACGGCTCCAGCTCAGCGTGAAGCTCTACGGCGCCTCCAATATCGAGCGCGGCGCCAATCTCGACCGCGTCGATGTCGACCTCAACGACCGCGTCTGGATCGAAAAGCAGCTCGCCACGCACACCCCGGCGCAGCTCGCCGATTACGCCCGCGCCAAGGAAGGCGCGCTCTACGACGATCTCGGCGATCCCTGGAACGCGCCGCACCTCGTCCGCGGCAGCAGCCCCGTCACCGATCCCCTCCGCTTCCACGGCGCGGTGGAGGGCATCGTCGATCGCACCCCGAACGACGGCTGGCGGATGTCATGGATCAGCTACGCCGAGAGCCTCTACGACGCGCCGCTACGGCTCCACTACACTAGGCTAGATCCCAAACGCCGCTATCGCCTGATCGCCACCTATGCGGGCGAGGATTATTGGCTGCCGATGCGGCTGGTCGCCAATGGCAGCATCGAACTTCACCCGCCGCTCGATCGCAAGACCAACCCGATGACGGTGGACATCCCCATCCCCGCTGCCGCCACGCGCGGCGGCACGCTCGATCTCGCCTGGACGCGCCCCGCCGGCATGGGCGGCAGCGGCCGTGGCCATCAGGTCGCCGAGACCTGGCTCATTCCAGAACCCCTCTCCGGAGAACGCAAATGACGACCTTTTCCCGCCGCGCGCTCGTCGCCGCCGGCATCGCCAGCCCGGCGCTCGCCCATGCCGCGACCGGCGCCGCCGCTAGGACGCCCGCGCCCAAGCCCTATGGCGCAACGCCCTCCGCCCGCCAGTGGAAGTGGCACCAGCGCGAGCAATATGCCTTCATCCACTTCTCGATGAATACCTTCACCGACAAGGAATGGGGCTATGGCGACGAGGATCCCAAGACCTTCAACCCCAGCGACTTCAATGCCGACCAGATCGTCGCGGCGGCCAAGGCGGGCGGGCTCAAGGGCCTGATTCTGGTCTGCAAGCACCATGACGGCTTCTGCCTGTGGCCGACCAGGCTGACCGAGCATTGCATCCGCAACAGCCCCTACAAGAACGGCCAGGGCGACATCGTCCGCGAGATGTCCGACGCGTGCAAGCGCGCCGGGCTGCCCTTCGGCGTCTATCTCTCGCCCTGGGACCGCAACCATCCGGAGTATGGCCGGCCCGCCTATATCGCTTACTATCGCGCGCAGCTGACCGAGCTCTGCACCCAGTACGGCACGCTGTTCGAAGTATGGTTCGACGGCGCCAATGGCGGCGACGGCTATTATGGCGGCGCGCGCGAGACGCGGAAGATCGACGCCCCGGCCTATTACAACTGGCCGTCGATCGTGGCGCTGGTCCACCAGCTCCAGCCCGATGCCTGCACCTTCGATCCGCTCGGCGCCGACATTCGCTGGGTGGGCAATGAGGACGGTGTGGCGGGCGATCCCTGCTGGCCGACCATGCCCAACCATCCCTATGTCCAGAGCGAGGGCAATGCCGGCGTGCGCGGTGGCGTGCTGTGGTGGCCGGCGGAGACCGACGTCTCGATCCGGCCGGGCTGGTTCTACCATGCCGACGAGGATTCGCGGGTGAAGAGCCCCGAGCGGCTGGTGCAGCTCTATGACGAGTCGGTCGGGCGCGGCACCAATCTCAACCTCAACCTGCCCCCCGATCGCCGCGGACGCATCGCCGACCAGGACGTGAAGATCCTCAAGAGCTTCGGCGACGCGATCCGCACCACCTTCGCGACGGATCTCGCCAAGGGCGCAGTGGCCCATGCCAGCGCCGCCCGGGGCCCGGCCTTCGCGGCGGCGCGCGTGCTGGATGGCAATCGCGAGACCTATTGGTCCACGCCCGACGGCGCGACCACGCCGACGCTGACGCTCGACCTCAAGCCCGGCACGCGCTTCGACGTGATCCGGTTGCGCGAATATCTGCCGCTCGGTGTCCGCGTGACCCGCTTCGCGGTGGATGCCGAGATCGACGGCACCTGGCAGCAGCTCGCCGAGAAGGAGTGCATCTCCGCCCAGCGCATCCTGCGCCTGCCCCAGCCGATCGCCCCGCGCCGGGTGCGGCTGCGCATCCTCGAGGCGCCGGCCTGCCCCGCGATCAGCGAGTTCGCGCTGTTCCGCTCGGTTGCGCCGGTGCCGGTCGCGCCGATCGTTTCGTCGGACCCGACGGTGATCGACACGCGCAGCTGGAAGATCGCCGCCGCGCCGGCGGGAGGCGCCGAGAAGCTACTCGACCGCGATCCCGGCACGATCTGGACCGTACCCGCGCCCAAGGCGAACGCGCCGGTGGAGGTGACGATCGACCTCGGCAGCGACACCGCGCTGGCCGGCTTCAGCCTCACGCCGTCGCGCCACGTGATGACCGATGCCGCCCCGCCCAAGGGCTATACGGCCGAGGTCAGCACCGACGGCAAGACCTGGCAGCCTGCCGCGAGCGGCGAGTTCAGCAACATCGCCTATGCGCTCTCGACGCAGCGCATCGCCTTCGCACAGGCGCGCCCGGCCCGCTATCTGCGGCTCCGCTTCGCCGAACCCGCGCTGCCCCAGCCGAAGCTTGCGATCGCGGAAATCGGCGGGTTCACCGCGCCACGCTGACCCGCTCCCTGGCGGCAGCGACCACCATGCACCGGGCGGGCCGTGACCCGCCCGGCCCGTGGCGTTTGAGCAACAACCCCGCGCAAAACGTAACGAATGAGACCATGTCGTCTCATATATAAAACCAATTTCTTTATTTGGTATTGTACGCCGATAGAACCTATGACAGCATCCCTTCCGAGCGGTGACAGTCTGATGACGTCCCGCCTGAGCTAGGGAGCGCGGCGCAACGGCGTTGCAGAGGGGTGCATCGATGGGACTGGATCGGCGCGAGGCATTGAAGTGGGGACTGGCCGGCGCGGCAGCGCTGCCGGCAGGAACGACATTCGCGCAGGGACAAGCCCCGCGTGCCCTGATCGTCTCCACCTGGGATTTCGGTGCTGCGGCCAACGCGGCCGGCTATGCCCAGTGGAAGAAGAGCGGCTCGCTGCTCGACGCAGTGGAAGCCGCCGCCTGGGTGCCCGAAGCCGACCCGGAAAACCATTCGGTCGGCCTTGGCGGCTATCCTGATCGCGACGGCCATGTCACGCTCGATGCGATCATCATGGACGATCGCGGCAATCTGGGCGCGGTGGGTGCGCTGGAGGACATCCTCCACCCGATTTCGGTCGCGCGCCGGGTGATGGAAAAGACCCCGCACACCTTCCTGGTGGGCGAAGGCGCGCGCCAGTTCGCGCTCGAACAGGGCTTCCCCAAGACGCGGCTGCTGACTCCGGAAGCCGAAGCGGCGTGGCGCGCCTGGCTGAAGACTGCCAAGTACAAGCCGATCGCCAATATCGAGAACCAGCGCGGTTCGGCGCTCGATCACGACACGATTGGTATCGTCGCCTGTGATGCCGATGGCCGACTGGCCGGTGCCTGCACCACCTCGGGCATGGCGTTCAAGCTGCGCGGGCGCCTGGGCGATTCCCCCCAGGCCGGCTGCGGCCTGATGGTGGAGCCCGATGTCGGCGCCGCGACCTCCACCGGCGTGGGCGAGGAAGTGACGCGGATCGCCGGATCGGCGCGCGTCGTGTCGTCGATGCGGGCCGGCATGCACCCGATGGAAGCGTGCCGCGAAGCCGTGCTGCACATCGCAAAATTGCGCGGTGATGCCGTGAAGGACGCGCAGGTCGCGTTCCTCGCCATCGATCGCAACGGCCGCGTCGGCGCCTATGCGCTGCAGCCGGGATTTACCTATGCGGTTACCGATCTCGCCGGGAAGACCAGTGTCCTGCCGGCGCAAAGCCTGCGGCCCGCCGCAGGCAATAATCTTTGAAGTATCAAGAAGGAATGCCCAGCACCATGCGTACCACGTCGTTCACGTTGAAGACTTCCTCCTGCGCGGCAGCGCTGCTCGTCGCAGCGCTGGCAGCGCCTGCGTTCGCGCAGGACGCCGCGCCGCAGCCGGCGCAGAGCGATGCCGACAGCGCCAGCACCGGCGGCGACGAGATCGTCGTTACCGGCATCCGCGGCAGTCTGCGTCGCGCGATCGACGTGAAGCGCAACGCCAACGCCGTCGTCGACGTGATTTCGTCCGAAGACATCGGCAAGTTCCCGGACCGCAACGTGGCGGAATCGCTTTCGCACATTCCGGGCGTCAGCATCGATCGCCGCTTCGGCGAGGGTGAGAAGGTCGCGATCCACGGGACCGATCCGGCGCTGAACCGCATGCTGCTCGATGGCCACGGCGTCGCGTCGGCCGATTGGGGCGGCAACGACAACGATCCCAGCAGCCGCACCTTCAACTATTCGCTGCTCGCGCCCGAACTGGTCGAGCGCCTCGAAGTCTACAAGTCGCCGGAAGCGCGCCTCGAGGAAGGCAGCATCGGCGGCAGTGTCATCGTCCGCACGCGTCGACCGCTCGACCTCAAGGCCAACACGCTGTTCGGCTCGGCCGGCTATTCGTACAATGATCGCGCCGAGAAGGGCAGCGTCCGCGGCTCGGGCCTGTACAGCTGGAAGAACGATTCCCAGACCTTCGGCATCCTCGTTGCCGGCACCTATGACAAGCAGAACCTCGTCCGCGGCGGCGTCGAGTTCTTCGGCTATTCGCCGGGCAAGGACTTCTTCCAGACCGACACGAACGGCAACGTCCTGAACGACGCGAGCGGCCAGCCGCTGCTGAAGAACCCGAACGCGACGATCACCGGCGGCAGCCGTCAGGATCTGCTGAACGCGCGCTACCCGTTCGGCATCAACCAGGCCTTCTTCCAGCAGGAGCGCGAGCGCACCAGCCTGTTTGGCGCGGTCGAGTACAAGCCGAGCCCGAGCACCCGCATCACGATCAACGGCCTGCACATCGACGGCAACTACAACAACTACAGCCAGTCGCTGTACGTGATCCCGGGTGCGTGGTCGGGCGCGCTCGCGCAGTCGCTGACGATCGATCGCGGCCTGGTCACCGCCGGCAGCTTCGGCGCGGCCGACCGCAACGTCACCCAGAATGCCCAGCTCGATACGCTGGTCCGCAGCACCAAGCTGAAGACCGACAATTACAACGGCGTGTTCGAATGGACCGCGCCCGACGGCGGTAAGATCACCGTCGGCGGCGGCTGGAGCAAGGCGACCGGCGGCAAGACCCCGGAGTATCTGTTCGATACCCAGATCGGCCTGCCCTACAGCTATGCGTTCACCGGCAACAGCGCGAAGCTGGATTTCACCGGCGACCTCAAGAACCCTGCCAACTATTTCAACAGCAACGGCGTGGAAGCACAGACGATCGACGGCGTGCCGATCATCGTCAACGGCAAGCAGCTGGTGGCAGCCCGCAGCGGCGGCATCGACATCAGCAAGACCACCGATGAAGACATGTACGGCAATATCGACATGGAATTCCCGGTCGACATCGCCTTCTTCTCCAAGCTCCGCGGCGGCCTGAAATATGTCCACCACATCAATCGCCAGGATGCCGGCGGCAGCAACACCTATCGCGCGAACCCGTACACGGTCGCCGATCTCGGCGTGCCGACGACGGTGACGCCGGACAACGTGTTCAACGGCCTGAACCTGACCGGCAACGGCAATGTGTTCCTCAACATTCCGCGTCAGTCGGTGATCGACATCCTCAACAACTCGATCAACATCCCCGTCGCGAAGCCGACCTCGACCTATTACGTCTCGGAGAGCACCGCGGCCGGCTATGTCCAGCTCGACTTCGAACAGGGCGGCGTCCGCGGCAACCTGGGCGGCCGGCTGGTCTACACCCAGCAGATCTCGAACTCGACCAGCCAGGTGAACCAGGGCGGTACCCCGATCTTCGTGCCGAGCTCGGTCTCGCACGACTATGTGAAGTTCCTGCCGTCGTTCAACATCGCCTATTCGGTGCGTCCGGACGTGCTGGTGCGCGGCGCGGTCGCCAAGGTCATCGCACGCCCGCGCTTCAGCGATCTGGCAGGCTCGTTCAGCCAGAATGATGTCACCTTCGACGCCGGCGGCGGCAACCCGGACCTGAAGCCGTACGAGTCGACCAACTACGAGCTCTCGGCCGAATATTATCCGCGTCCGGGCGCCGTGCTCTCGCTCGAATTGTTCCGGCGTGAGATCGGTTCGTACATCATCAACACCCGCCAGGAAGGCGTGCAGCTGTTCAACAGCCTGCAGCAGAAGTTCCTTCCTTATGGCGTTTCGCGTCCGATCAACGGCGGCAGCGCCAAGGTCAACGGCGTGCTGGTTGCCGGGCAGGCGGAAATCTGGGGCGGGTTCGGCTTGCAGGCCAACTACAGCTATGCCGATGCCTCGACCGACAACGGCCTCAACATGCCCTATCTGTCGCGCCACACGGTCAACGTGATCCCCTATTACGAGAAGGGACCGATCCAGGCCCGGCTGAGCTACAACTATCGTTCGTCCTACTTCCGGACGATCGGCCGCCTGAACTCGCTCGACATGGTCGCGCCCTACAGCCAGCTCGATTTCTCGGCGAGCTACCAGCTGACGCCGCAGATCTCGATCAGCGTCAACGCGCAGAACCTGCTCGACGAGACCTACTATCAGTATAGCGGCGACCGCCGCGCGCCGACCGCCTTCTACAAGAACGGCCGAACCTTCGCGGGCAGCGTCAGCTTCCGCCTGTAAGCGATGCGGGCTTCCGGGTTCCGCCCGGGAGCGTAGCCATCGAGAGTACCAAAAGTCGTCCGCCAGCACCTGCCGGCGGGCGACTTTTTGCAGGCAGGGTCAAGCGGCGCTTCCCGCTTGACCCGCTGCCGCAAACCGCGCAGATGCGT
Source organism: Sphingomonas azotifigens NBRC 15497 (assembly GCF_002091475.1). GTDB lineage: Bacteria > Pseudomonadota > Alphaproteobacteria > Sphingomonadales > Sphingomonadaceae > Sphingomonas > Sphingomonas azotifigens. Next base: position 21,077 of record NZ_BCTR01000015.1, on the reverse strand, counting down.
GGCCAGCCTCGCTTCGCAGCAAGCCAGGGCCGGTTTAGCTCAGCTGGTAGAGCAGCGGTTTTGTAAACCGAAGGTCGCGGGTTCGATTCCTGCAACCGGCACCATTTTTCGATCTCAGGAAATCCCATACGGCTTTGTAAACCGCAGAAATCTGCGGTATTTTTTGGCCGTCCGGTTCGTGATCGCTCGTCTGGTTCCATCAAAGCGCAATGCCAAGTGGGGCCTTTTTTGCAGGATTGCGGGCCTCAAATTTGGCAAGAGGCCCCACCCGTTCGGGCCCTCGCTACGAAAGGCCCCAACCATGGCTCTCAGCGACATCGCAATTCGGAAGGCCAAGACTCGCGACAAGCCCTACAAACTGTACGACGAGCTAGGCCTGTTTCTGCTCGTCTCGCCGTCCGGCTCCCGTCTTTGGCGCATGAAGTACAAGCGCCACGGCGTCGAAAAAAAGCTCAGTCTCGGCTCCTACCCTGAGGTTGGCCTGCGCGATGCTCGCAATCTGCGCGACGACGCCCGAGGACTCCTCGCAGAAGGCAAAGACCCCGCCCTGGAGCGACATCGCGAGAAACTCCGGAGGGAAGCGCTTGCGGATATTACCTTCACCCGAGTCGCCAATGAATACTGCTCAAAGAGGCGGCGGGACGGTGACCGGGCATGGGCTCCTGTGACCGCGTCGCGTAGCGAATATCTCCTCAGCCTGCTCGACAGCTCGATCGGCAAGATGCCGATCCATGAGATCGAGCCGATCGACGCGCTCGCTGCGATCCGGAAGATCGAGAAGCGCGGCAAACTGGAGAGCGCGCGGCGAACCCTCCAGCTGGCGAGCGCCGTGTTCCGCTACGCGATCGCCACTGCCCGATTGAAGTCCGATCCGACACGGGACCTGCGTGGCGCGCTGTTGACGCCGACCGTCACACATTATGGCGCAGTTACCGAAGCGAAGGATGTCGGCAAACTGCTGCGCGCCATTGACAGCTACGAAGGCCAAGGAATGACCAAATGGGCACTGCAGCTAGCGCCCCACGTGTTCGTCCGCCCTGGGGAACTGCGCCATGCCCGGTGGGACGAGATCGACCTGGACACAGCCGTGTGGACCATTCCGGCCGAGAAGATGAAGATGCGCAAGCCACATCATGTCCCACTCTCGATTCAGTCGATTGCCATCCTGCTTGAGATCCGCTCGATCACGGGGCCGAATGGCTATGTGTTCCCGTCAATGCGGTCGCGCACGCGACCGATGTCGGACAACACGCTCAACGCTGCACTTCGCCGCCTGGGATATTCCAGCGACGAGATGACGGCACATGGCTTCCGGGCAATGGCAAGCACCCTGCTGAACGAGTCCGGCAAATGGTCCTACGACGCCATCGAACGCGCGTTGGCGCACGGCGACAGCGACAGGGTCCGCGCGGCTTACCATCGCGGCAGACACTGGAAGGAACGCGTGGCCATGGCACAGTGGTGGTCGGACCTGCTGGATAGCCTGCGCAACGGGGCGACTATCCTGCCTTTTCCTGAGGCGATGGCTTGTTAGATGCTTTGGGCTTACAGGACTCACATCTGGAGCTGTAGCCCGCAGAAAAGCGTGGGTTTTGGCGGAGCCCGCGATCCGTGGCCCCTTCGTGGCCCGCCAAAAAATCTGGTCCGAAACCCGGACACAAACCCTCGCCCGAAACCATTTGGTACTTTGCAAAAGTGTTTCGCTAACGCTTTTTCAGACCGAAATGACCACCGCCGAGAAAACACTGACGCATTCTGATCAAGGGAATCCTGGAAACTGTCCGTCGTCCAAACCACCGAACCCGATCGCGGTGAGCACGAGGGAGGTGGCGAGCTCATCATCCAGGCTCTCGTCTATCGGGAACATAGTACACCGTCCTGGATGGTCGGCCATGTCGAGGACGTGGATTCGGCGTTCGGAAAGCTGGGCGGATTTTCGCGGCGTCGTTCGCGCGGTCATCGACCATGCTCGCGACGCGCCGGCCCCCGCCGATCGGTTCGCCGTGCTCGCTCGGCCTTTTGATAGCGCAGTTGGGGTGGAGGGTGCCTACCGATTGGCCGTCATCCCTGGCGAGTTGCTTGGGGAGGATGAGGTGCTGGTACCTGAGAGGGAGCGCTCATGGCGCTCCGTCGCGGCCGATAACGGTGAACTGGCGGATCATGTGATTTCCACCCCATGTTCCACGGTTGCACATGCGGCCAGCCGGCCAGCGATCAGGGCTTCCGCCTCGGCGACAATCCGACTGATCAGGTCGCGGCAGGTCGGCACGTCATGGATCAGCCCCTGGACCTGCCCCGCCCAGATGAGTCCGGCATCGAGATCGCCTGTTTCCAGCGCTGTCCGTCCCCGCGCGCCGGAAACCAGCGGGCGGATATCTTCGAACACCGTGTCCGGCGCGCCGGAACGCGCGACCACCGCATCCGACACGCTGTTCTTCGCCACCCGTCCAGTGTTGCCGAAACGGCGGAAGATAAGGTTGGTCGCGCGCTCGTCATTGTCGACAAGGAAGCGCTTGACCGCATCGTGGATCGGCGCTTCCACGGTCGCGCAGAAGCGCGTGCCCATATTGATGCCCTCCGCTCCCAGCGCCAGCGCTGCGACCAGCCCGCGCCCATCGGCAAAGCCGCCGCTCGCAAGCATCGGCACCCGCACCCGATCGGCAGCGGCCGGGATCAGGACCAGACCAGGCACATCGTCTTCGCCGGGATGGCCGGCGCATTCGAACCCGTCGATCGAGATCGCGTCCACACCCATCCGCTCGGCCGAAAGGGCATGGCGGACGGCGGTGCATTTGTGGATCACGGTGATGCCGCGCGCCTTGAACGCCTCGACATGTTCCTGCGGGCGATGGCCGGCAGTCTCGACGATGGTGACGCCGCTGTCGATGATCGCCTCCCGATACTCGGCATAGGGCGGCGGCGAGACCGCGGGCAGGATCGTCAAATTCACCCCGAACGGCCTATCGGTCATCGCGCGGCAACGATCGATCTCGCGACGAAGGTCATCGGGCGTCGGCTGGGTCAGCGCGGTGAGCATCCCCAAGCCGCCGGCGTTCGACACGGCAGCGGCAAGCTCCGCCCGCCCCACCCACATCATGCCGCCCTGCACGATCGGGTGCTCGATGCCGAGCAGCTCGGTAATTCGCGTGCGGAGGGCCATCACAGCGCCTCGACGATGGTGACGTTGGCGATGCCGCCACCTTCGCACATGGTTTGCAGGCCATAGCGCTTGCCGCGCGCGCGCAGCGCGTGGATCAGCGTCGCCATCAGCTTGGTGCCGCTGGCGCCGAGCGGATGGCCGAGTGCGATCGCCCCCCCGTTCACATTCAGCCGCGCGGGATCGCCGCCGACATGGCCCAGCCAGGCGAGCGGCACCGGCGCGAACGCCTCGTTGACTTCGTACAGGTCGATATCGTCGATCGACAGCCCCGCCTTGGCAAGTGCACGATCGGTGGCGAACAGCGGCTCTTCGAGCATGATCACCGGATCGCCGGCGGTAACGGTCATGTCGACGATCCGGGCGATCGGCGTCAGCCCGTGCGCCTTCAGCGCACGTTCGCTCACCACCAGCACGCCGCTCGCCCCATCGCAGATCTGGCTCGCATTGGCAGCGGAGATGACGCCGCCTTCCTGCAACAGCTTGACGCCACCGATGCCTTCCAGCGTCGCATCGTAGCGAATGCCCTCGTCTCGAACATGCAGGCCGCCTTCGACCGGCACCGGCACGATCTCGTCGGCAAAGGCGCCGCCATCGGTGGCGGCGGCGGCGCGGCGGTGGCTTTCGAGCGCATAGCGATCGAGCGTCTCGCGATCGAAGCCATGCTTGCGCGCGATCGCTTCCGCGCCCTGAAACTGGCTGAACTCGCGCACGCCGAAGCGCGCGGCGATGCTGGGGCTGACCGGGCCGATGCCGATCCCCTCACGCTGGTGGAACGACAGGTTGGAGAACATCGGCACTCGCGTCATGCTTTCGGCGCCCGCCGCGATCACCACGTCCTGCGTGCCGGACATCACCGCCTGCGCCGCGAAGTGGACCGCCTGTTGCGACGAGCCGCACTGCCGGTCGATCGTCACCGCCGGCACGCTGGCCGGCAGCTTCGAGGCAAGCACCGCGTTGCGGGCAAAGGCAAATGCCTGCTCGCCCGCCTGGGTGACGCAGCCGAGGATCACGTCGTCCACCGCCGCCGGATCGATCCCGCTGCGATCGATCAGCGCGTTAAGCACGGTGGCGGCGAGATCGGCGGGGTGTACCCCGGCAAGGCGACCGTTGCGGCGGCCGCCGGCGGTGCGAACGGCTTCGACGATATAGGCTTCGGCCATGCTCAGACTCCCTGGAAATTCGGTTTGCGGCGGGCGGCGAAGGCGGCGAACCCCTCCCGGGCCTCCGCCTGTGCGCCGCTGCGTTCGATGGTGACGGCCTCGCTTTCGAGATGGTCGCGCAGCGATGCCGCCCCGCCCTCCAGCAACAGTCCGCGCGCTGCCCCCAGTGCCGCGGCGGGCGCGGCGACCAGCCGGGCGACGCAAGCCGCCGCCTCCTCCGCCAGCGCTGCATCGTCGACGGTGGCAGTGACGAGGCCCGATCGCTCCGCCGCCTCGGCATCGAGCCGCTGGTTGGTGAGAATCATCGCCTGGGCGCGGCGCAGGCCGATCAGGCGCGGCAGGAACCAGCTCATGCCGCCGTCAGGGGTGAGGCCCACACCGGTATAGGCAGCGGTGAAATGGGCCGAGCGCGCGGCGATGACGACATCGCCGATCAACGCGAGACTGAGCCCGGCGCCCGCCGCCGCGCCATTGACCACGCCCAGCAGCGGCTTGGGCATCGTCATCAGCGTCAGGATCGCGCGGTTGAGCGGATCGATCAGCCCGCGCAGCAGGCGTGGCGCCTCGGCCCCCGCGGTCGCCATCGCCGCGACGTCGCCCCCGGCGCAGAAGATGCGGCCGGTACCGGTCAGCACCACGCAGCGTATCGTCGCATCGGCCGCCACCTCGGCCGCAGCCTCGGCCAGCGCCTCGGCAAGCGCGAGGTTGATTGCGTTGCCCGCCTCGGGCCGATGGAGCCGGATCTGCGCCACCGGACCATCGCGTTCGAGCAGGATCGGCCTCATTGGCACGCCTCCATCGCCGCGCGCGCGAGGCGGGCGAGCCGGGGAAAGCTGGCAGCGCGTTCGCGGGCATGGGCAGAGGCCGCCGTGCCGCGGATCACCCGCCCCTTGATACCGTGGAAGATCGCGGCCAGCCGGAAGAAGTTGAACGCGACGTAGAAGTCATAGTCGGGCAGCCCGGCGCGGCCTGTGCGCGCGCAATAGGCGGCGACATAGGCCTGCTCGTCCGGGATCCCCAGCCCGGCGATGTCCGCCCCGCCCAGCCCCGCGACGATATCCGGCGGCATCCGGTACATCAGCGCGTGATAGGCGAAATCGGCGAGCGGATGGCCGAGTGTCGACAACTCCCAGTCGAGCACCGCGACGATGCGCGGCTCGCTGGGATGGAAGATCAGATTGTCGCAACGGAAATCCCCATGCACCAGCCGGGTCTCGTCACCTTCGGGGATGTGCGCGGGCAGCCACGCGACGAGCGCGTCCATGTCCGCATCGCGGCCGGCGTCGATGTCTTCGAGATATTGCCGGGTCCAGCGGCCGATCTGGCGTGCGAAGTAATTGCCCGGCTTGCCGTAATCGGCCAGCCCGATCACCGCCGGGTCGAGTTGGTGCAGCGTGGCGATGGTCGCGTTCATCGCATCGAAATAGGCGGAGCGCTCCATAACCGGCACATCGGAGAAGGTCGCGTCCCAAAAGATGCGGCCCTCCACGAGGTCCATCACATAGAAGGGCGAGCCGATCACCGCCTCGTCGGCGCAGATACCGACGACCGCCGCGACGGGAACGTTCGATCCCGCGAGCGCGCGGAGCACGCGCGCCTCGCGCAGCACGTCGTGCGCGCCCTTCAGCAGCGGGCCCGGTGGCTTGCGCCGCAGCACATAGCGGCGCTTCGGCGTGGAGAGCCGATAGGTGGGGTTAGACTGGCCGCCCTTGAACTGCTCGACGACGAGCGGCCCGGCAAAGCCCTCCACTTCCGCAGCCATCCAGCGCGCGAGCGCGGCCTCGTCGAAGCGGTGCCCCTCGCGCACCGGCGTGGTGCCGGCATTGCTCGCCTGATCGAGCGGGGTCGCCATGGTCAGCACCCCTTCCAGGCCGGCGGACGCTTCTCGGCGAAGGCGGCAGGGCCTTCCACCGCATCCTGCGATGCCAGCATCGCCGCGAGCGCGGGATAGGACCATTGCTCGGCCATCGCCCGTTCTACCGGCGTCTCCAGCCCGCGCAGCACTGCATCCTTGGTAGCGCGCACTGCCATCGGGCTGCAGGCCAGGATGTCCGCGGCCCATTGCCGGGCGAGCGCCAGCACATCACCCTCGGTCACCGCATTGACGAAGCCCAGCCGCATCCCCTCTTCGGCCGAGACCCGCCGGCCGGTGAGCATCATTCCCATCGCCTGTTTGAGGCCGATCGCGCGGGGCAGCCGCTGCATGCCCCCGGCAAGCGCCGCCAGCCCGACGCGCGGCTCGGGCAGCGCGAACACCGCCCGGGCGTGCGCGACGACGATGTCGCAGGCGAGCGCGATCTCGAAGCCGCCGCCCATCGCCACGCCATTCACCGCCGCGATCACCGGCTTGGTCATGCCGAACCGCGCAGTGAGCCCGGCAAAGCCGCTGGGCGGCGTCTTGAGGCCGCCGCCCGCCGCCTGCTGCTTCAGGTCATGGCCGGCGCAGAACGCCTTCTCGCCGGTGCCGGTGATGATCGCCACCCATTGATCGGGGTCGGCGGCGAAGGCGTCGAACACCCCCGCCAATTCCTCGTGCGCCGCAGCATGGAGTGCATTGTGCGCCTCCGGTCGCGCGAGCGTGACGATGGTAAGCGGACCGTCGCGTTCGACGGTGATGCTGGACGCGGTCATGCGCGCTCCTTCCATGTGCGCTTGATGTGCTTGGCAAGGCTCCAGCGATGCACTTCGCTGGGGCCGTCATAGATCCGGAAAGCCCGGATCTCGCGGAACACCTGTTCGACGATGGTGTCGCCGGTCACCCCGGTGCCGCCCATCACCTGCACGCAGCGATCCACGACGCGCATCAGCGCCTCGGATACCGCCACCTTCGTCATCGAGCTTTCGATGCCGCCGGCTTCACCCGCGTCGAGCACGCCGGCGCACCAGTCGATCATCCGCTCGGCCTGTTTGAGGTCGATCAGGTTGTCGGCGAGCTGAAACCCGACGCCCTCATGGTCGATCAGCAGCTTGCCGAACGCCCGGCGGCGGCAGGCATAGTCGGTGGCGATCTCGTGCGCGCGGATGCACGCGCCCAGCCAGCGCATGCAGTGTGACAGCCGCGCCGGCGCCAGGCGCACCTGGGCATAGCGAAAACCTTCGCCGCTATGCCCGAGCATCTGATCGGCAGGCACGCGCAGATGGTCGATCCGCACCACCGCATGGCCGCCCGGCATCGAACTGTCGATCGTGTCGAGCACGCGTTCGATCGTGATCGCCGGATCGGGCAGGTCGATCAGGAACATACAGGCGCCATCGGCGGATTTGGCCATGACGATGCCCAGCCCCGCACCTTGCGCGCCGGTGATGAACGCCTTGCGCCCGTTCACCACCCAATGGTTGCCGTCGAGCACCGCAGTGGTCTGCATCATCGACGGGTCGGATCCGGCGCCGCCTTCCTCCGCCGGCTCGGTCATGAAGAAAGCCGAGCGGACCTCGCCGCGCACCATCGGATCGAGAAAGCGGCGCTTCTGCTCGGCGCTGCCCACCTTACCGAGCAGGTACATATTGCCTTCGTCGGGCGCGGCGGTGTTGAGCGCCGCCGGCCCCAGCGGCGACAGGCCAGACAGGCACAGCACGTATGCGGTCTCGCGCTGGGTGAGATGGGTGCCGTCCGCGAGGATATGCGGCGTCAGCACGCCCGCCGCGCGGGCCAGCTGGCGCAGCTCGGCGACCATCGCATCGCTGGGGCCGTGGGCGTCGCGACGAGGATCGCGCTCATAGGGCACGACCAGCTCGCGCACGAACACTTCAACGCGGGCGCCGATCTCGGCCGCGCGCGGCGTCGGCGGGTTCATCGCGGCGCCATGCGGATCGCACCGTCGATCCGGATCGTCTCGCCGTTGAGCATCGGGTTCGTCACGATCGCCTCGACCAGCCGGGCATATTCGTCGGGCTGGCCCAGCCGCGACGGGAACGGCACCTGTGCGCCCAGGCTTGCCTGCGCTTCGGCCGGCAGCGTTTCGAGCAGCGGCGTCCAGAAGATGCCAGGCGCAATGGTCATCACGCGGATGCCGTAGCGCGCAAATTCGCGCGCGATCGGCAGCGTCATGCCGACCACGCCGCCCTTGGAGGCCGCATAGGCGGCCTGGCCGATCTGCCCGTCATAGGCCGCGACCGAGGCCGTGTTGATGATCACGCCCCGCTCCTCACCGATCGGGTCCGCAGCGTGCAGGGCGGCGGCGAACTTCGACAGCACGTTGAAGCTGCCGACCAGATTGACCGTCACAATCTTCGAGAAGGACGCGAGCGGCAGGGCATTGCCATCACGGTCGATCACCTTGGCGGGCGGGCCGATGCCGGCGCAATTGACCAGGATGCGCGCCTTGCCGTTCACCGCCTCCGCCTCCGCGATGGCGTTGGCCACGGCCTGCGCGTCGGTCACGTCGACGTGCACGAAGTGGCCGCCGAGTTCCGCCGCCAACGCCGTGCCAAGATCGGCGTTGAGATCGAAGATCGCGACCTTCGCGCCGCTAGCGGCAAGCCTGCGGGCGGTGCCACCGCCAAGTCCCGATGCACCGCCGGTGACGATGGCGGGAACGCCGTTGATGTCCATGCTGTCGATTCCTCCTCGATATCAGATCAGTTCGATCGCGACCGCCGTCGCCTCGCCGCCGCCGATGCACAGCGAAGCGATGCCGCGCCGGCCGCCGCGCGCGCGCAGCGCCGCGATCAGGGTGACCAGGATGCGCGCGCCGCTGGCGCCGATCGGGTGGCCGAGCGCCGTCGCGCCACCGTTCACGTTCATACGCTCGCGATCGATGCCGAGCTCGCGCATCGCGATCATGGCGACGACCGCGAACGCCTCGTTCACCTCGAACAGGTCCACCTCGGCAGCGGTCCAGCCGGCGCGATCGAGCGCCTTGCGGACCGCGAACACCGGGGCGGTGGTGAACCATTCGGGCGCATGGGCATGCGCCGCGGTCGCGACAATGCGGGCTTGCGGCACGAGGCCAAGCCGATCCGCTTTGTCCACGCGCGTCAGCACCAACGCCGCCGCACCATCGGAAATCGACGCCGAACTCGCGGCGGTGATCGTGCCTCCCTGCGAAAAGGCCGGGCGCAGCAACGGGACCTTGTCGGGCCGGGCATTGCCGGGCTGTTCGTCGGTTGCGACCTCGATCGTCCCCTTGCGGCCCGGAACGGGGACTGTCACGATCTCTCCGGCAAAGGCACCCGACGCGACGGCGCGCTGGGCGCGGTCGAGGCTTTCGAGCGCGAAGGCATCCTGCGCTTCCCTCCCAAAGCCATAATGGCGCGCAGCCTCCTCGGCGAAGGCGCCCATCGGCTTGCCGGGGGCGTAGGCGTCCTCCAGTCCGTCGAGCATCATCGAATCGAGCACCCGGTCATGCCCGATCCGCGCGCCGGCGCGATGCCGGGGCAGCAGATAGGGCGCGTTGGTCATGCTCTCCATGCCGCCCGCGACGATGCAGTCGGCGGCACCGGCGGCCAGCGTCTCGGCAGCGAGGATCACCGCCTGCATGCCCGATCCGCACATCTTGTTGAGCGTCGTCGCCTCGACCGTATCCGGCAGACAGGCCTTGCGCGCTGCCTGGCGCGCCGGCGCCTGACCGAGCCCGGCCGGCAGCACGCAGCCCATATAGATGCGCTCGACTGCCGTATCGGCGACACCTGCTCGGGCGACTGCAGCGCGCACGGCCGCCGCGCCGAGATCGACCGCGCCGAGCGGCGCGAAGGCACCCTGAAACCCACCCATCGGCGTGCGGGCATGGCCCGCCACCACAATTGCGTCGCGTTCAGAGGCCACGGGCGATCACCATGCGCTGGATGTCCGACGTACCCTCGTAGATCTGGCAGACCCGGACGTCGCGATAGATGCGGGCGATGCCGAATTCCTCCAGATAGCCATAGCCGCCCAGCGTCTGGAGGGCGCCCGAGACCACCGCCTCGGCGGTCTCCGAGGCGAACAGCTTGGCCATCGACGCGGCTTCCAGCGCCGGCGCACCGGCATCCTTCAGCGCGGCGGCGTGCAACACGAGCTGCCGCGCCGCCTCCAGCCGGGTGGCGAGATCTGCAAGACGAAAGCCCACTGCCTGGTGCTCGAGGATCGGCTTGCCGAAGCTGCGCCGCTCACGCGCATAGGCGACGGCGATGTCGAGGGCGGCCTGCGCCATGCCCACCGCCTGCGCGGCGATGCCGATCCGCCCGGCTTCCAGATTGGCCAGCGCCAGCGCATAGCCCCGGCCTTCGGCGCCGAACAGCGCATCGTCCGGCACCACACAGGCATCGAACCGGAGCGCGCAGGTGTCCGATGCGCCCTGCCCCAGCTTGTGTTCGACCTTGTCGACCGAAAACCCGGGCGTGTCGGTCGGCACGAGGAAGGCGGAGATGCCCTTGCGCCCCAGTGCCGGATCGGTGACCGCTATGACAATCGCAACCGAGGCGATCCGCCCCGAGGTGATGAACTGCTTGGCGCCGTCGATCCGCCAGCCGCCATCGACGCGGGTGGCACGAGTACGGATCGCGGCGGCATCCGAGCCTGCTTCGCTTTCGGTAAGCGCGAAGGCGCCGATCGCTTCCCCCGCGATCAGGGCCGGCAGCCAGCGTGCCTGCTGCGCCGCCGATCCATGCTGCAGCAGCCCGTTCACCAGGATCGAGTTCTGGATCGAGACGATGGTCGAAAGCGCGCCATCGGCCGCGGCGAGCTCGATCAGCGCCAGCGCATAGGCGACGCTATCGGCTCCCGCTCCACCCCACTCGGCCGGCGCGGTCATGCCCATGAGGCCCATCGCCCCCAGGTCGCGGAACAATGCGGGCGGGAAGCCGCCCTCGGCCTCGAACATTCCGCTGTCCGGGCGAATGCGTTCCTGCGCGAATGCGCGGACGGAGTCGCGGATCTGTCGCTGGTCTTCGGTGAGAATCACATCGCCTCTCCACCGGCATCCGTTGGCCGGATTGCCGCTGGAACCGGAATAGCGGACGGTGGTCCTTTGGGCTTTGCCCGGGCGATGCGCGGATTTTGACATTTCTTGCGCGCCCGTTGCTGCCCCGACCATGCGCGTGGTTCCTCGCCCGCAGAACAGTGAAGGAGAGGAACGATGCACCCGGCCGATCATGCCGCGCGCCATCCGCACAGGCCCGCCCTAGTGCTGGCCGAAACCGGCGAGACGATCAGCTTCGGCACCCTGGACGCGCTGTCAAACCAGAGCGCGTGGCAGTTGCGCGCGCTGGGGCTGCGGCGCGGCGACGTGGTTGCGACGCTATTCGCCAATGTGCCCGAAGTCTTCGTGTTCGGTTGGGCGGCACAACGTTCCGGGCTGTACCAGACGGCGATCTCGAACAAGCTGAGCCCGCGCGACATCGCCTATATCCTGCGCGATTGCGGCGCGAAGCTGCTGCTCGCCTCCCCGGAGCATGCCGAGCTCGCCCGCACCGCGCTTGCCGAGCTGCCGGAACTCGTCGCCTATCGCTGGACCGGCAGCGACGACCGGCTGGGCGACTGGCAGGTGGCGGCATCGCTGCACCCGCAATCTCCCATCGCCGACGAAAGCGCCGGCACCGACCTGCTCTATTCCTCGGGCACCACGGGCCGCCCCAAGGGCGTGAAGCCCATGCTGCCCACCGGCCCGATCGGCGCCGAAACGCCCCTGATGCGGATGGGCGCGACCCTCTACGGCATGGGTGAGGACACCATCTATCTCTCCACCTCCCCGCTTTATCATGCCGCGCCGCTACGCTGGGCGATGGCGGTGCAGCAGCTCGGCGGCACGGTGGTGGTGATGGCGCGGTTTGATGCGGAGGAAACGCTGCGCCTGATCGCGCGCCACCGGATCACCCACGCCACCTTCGTGCCGACCCATTTCGTACGGATGCTGAAGCTGCCGGAGGCCGTACGATCGGCGTACGACCTCTCGTCGCTCCGCGCGGTGGTCCACGCCGCAGCGCCCTGCCCCGTGCCGGTCAAGCAGGCGATGATCGACTGGATCGGGCCAATCGTCCACGAATATTATTCGGGCACCGAATGCTGCGGTATCACCGCGCTATCTTGCGCGGAATGGCTTGAAAGGCCGGGGTCTGTCGGGCGTGCGGTGCTCGGCACCCTGCATGTCCTGGACGAGGAGGGCCGCGAGCTGCCCCCGGGCGAGACCGGCGCGATCTTCTTCAGCGACGGCCCTGCATTCGAGTATCTGAACGATCCGGCGAAAACGGCGGAAGCGCATGACGCGCGCGGCTGGGCGACGCTGGGCGATATCGGCCATGTCGATGCCGACGGGTATCTGTTCCTGTCCGATCGCAAGAGCTTCATGATCATCTCGGGGGGCGTGAACATCTACCCCCAGGAAATCGAGAATCTGCTCGTGACGCATCCCGCCGTCGCCGATGTGGCGGTGATCGGAGTGCCGTGCGAGGAAATGGGCGAGATGGTGCTGGCGGTGGTGCAGCCCGCCCCCGTGGCGATCGCCGACGCCGCGCTGGCTGAGGAACTGCGCGCCTTCGCCCGGCAGGAACTCGGCCCGGTCAAGACGCCGCGCCGGATCGACTTCACCGACGCCCTGCCGCGCGAACCCACCGGCAAGCTGTTCAAGCGGCTGCTGCGCGAGCGCTACCTGCCCCCCGCCGTCTGACGGGGGGCTTCGCGATTCAGGGGATCAGCACCACCTTCACGCACTCGCCGCGCTTCTGGGCGTCGATCGCCTCGTTGATCGCGGAGAGCGGGAAGGTCTTCACCAACCGGTCGAACGGGAAACGTCCGGCGCGATGCGCCGCGACCAGTTCGGGAATGAAGTGCTGCGGATCGCTGTCACCTTCCATGATTCCCACCACCCGCTGGCCATAGGTGATCATGCCGGCGAGATTGATCGTCAGCGCATCCTCGGCGCGCGGCGGCACGCCGACCAGCCCGAGCATCCCGCGCGACGTCAGGGCGCCGAGCACAGCCTGGATCGCCTCCACCCGGCCGCTGGTATCGAAGGCGAAGTCGACGCCGTCCGGCAGCAAGGCGCGCAATGCCTCGGTCACGTCGCCGGCGGCGGGATCGATCACCTGCGTCGCCCCCAAGTCGAGCGCAAGCTGGCGCCGCGCGGCAACCGGCTCGATAAGCACGATCGTCGAACAGCCCTGGATCACGGCGCCCATAACCGCGGCGAGGCCAACCGGCCCGCCGCCGACGATCGCGATGCTCGACCCCGCGGGGCACGCCATCGAGCGCATCACCCCGCCCGCCCCGGTCTGAAACCCGCAGCCGAGCGGCCCGAGGATTTCGAGCGGCGCCTCCGGGTCCTCGATCTTCACCACGTTCCGCGCGCGCACCACCGCATGGCCCGCAAAGCTCGACTGGCCGAAGAAGTGCGAGGCGATCGCCTCGTCGCCGTTGGCATAGGCCTTGGAACCGTCGTCCAGCCGCATCCCCGCATAGTTGAGCGGCGGGAATTCACGGCAATAGCTGGGCAACCCCTCGTCGCAGCGCGGGCAATGGCCGCAGCTCGAAAAGCCAAGCACCACGCGGTCGCCGGGCGCCAGGTCCGCCACCCCTTCGCCCACCGCCTCGACGATCCCCGCGCCCTCATGGCCTAGCACCGCCGGCAGCGGATAAGGCGCGAATTGGTCGCGGAACACCAGATCCGTGTGGCACAGGCCGACCCCGACGATGCGCACGAGCACCTCGCCGGCGCGCGGCGCTTCCACCGCCACCGTCTCGATCGAAAAGGGCCCATGGGGTTCACGGGCAACGGCGGCGAGTGTCTGCATGCTTTCCTCGGATTATTGGGAGGGGTGTCGCCAGCTGCTCGGCGTCTGGCCGGCATATTGGCGGAAGGCGCGGGTGAAGTGGCTCTGGCTGGTGAAGCCGGTCATGTCGGCGACCTGCGCGACCGAAAGGTCGGATTGCCCCAGCAGATCGCGGGCGCGGTCAAGCCGCGCCTTCATCACATATTGGTGCGGCGACATGCCGGTCGCGCGCTTGAACACGCGGCAGAAGTGCGACGCCGTCAGCCCCGCCTTGGCGGCGAGCGCCTCCAGGCTGTGCTCGGCTTCGGGTCGCGCCAGAATATCGTTCATGATCTGGTGGATGCGATAGGCGGAGAAGTCGGCGCTGGGGAACGCGCCCTCGGTGCCCGGCGTGGTTCCGCGCAGGGTATGCGCCTTCAGCGCATCGAGCAGCGTGCCAATATAGGCGGTGCGTTCGGGCGTGGGCGCGCCGTAGAGCTCTCCCAGAATCTGCCGGGTCAATGCGATGCCCAGCGGATCGGCAAAGGCGAAGCGCATCTCGCGGAACTGGTTATAGGCGCTCTGGTCCTGCAACTGCGCGACCGGCACCGAGACGGTAACGACGTCCAGCTCCCCGTCGATCCGCCAGCCGGTGCGGCACCCCGCGGGCACGATCGTCGCGCAGCCCGGGATCGAGCGTGAGGCGCTCCAATGGTCGGCTTCCCACAACCGGGTATCGGGCTTGCCGCCGACATGGACGACGAACACCGGATCCACCAGCGCGGGCAGCTCGTAGCTGCCGATGAACTGGCGCCAGCGGGCGAATTGCCAGGCGCCTATGTTCACGCTGCGATCGGGCGCTCGGCCGATCGTATCCGCAATGATGGTTTCGTTGCTCATCGGCCGGTTCGCCATCGCATCTCTCCTCAGGCAGGCCGCAGAATGACGTCGAGGTTCTTGAGGCCGTTGATGAAATTCGACCGGAACCGTCGCGGCGGCGCTTGCACCTCGAACGAGGTAACACGATCCGCCAGCATGTCGAAGGCGACACGCAACTGCATCTCGGCCAGCCGCGAGCCGACGCAGACATGCTGTCCCGATCCGAAACCGACATGCTGCGCGCCCTTGCGCCCGACCAGGAAGCGATCGGCATCGGGGAACACCTGTTCGTCTCGATTGCCGGAAATGTACCAGAGGACCACCTTGTCCCCCTTCGCCACCTTCTGCCCGCCGATCACCGTGTCTTCCATCGCGGTGCGGCGCATGTGCATCACCGGGCTGGCATGGCGCACCATCTCCGCCGTCGCGGTCTTGAGCAGGCTGCGGTCGGCACGGATCGCCTGCCACTGATCAGGGTTCGCCGAAAAGGCCGCGACGCTGTGGCTCAGCGAATTGCGGGTGGTCTCGTTGCCGCCGACCAGCACCAGGATCAGGTTGCCGATGAAATCGCGGAACGGCACCGGCACGCCGTCGATCTCGGCATTGGCGAGCAGCGAGGCGATGTCCGACCTGGGGTGGGCGCGGCGCGCGTCGAACAGTTCCTGCGCGAAGGCGAAGAACTCGGCCAGCGTCGCGGCCATCGCCTCGGGACTCTGGCGGAACTCGGGATCGTCCTCGCCGACAAAGGCGTTGGTCCAGTCATAGAGGCTCGGCCACAGATCGCCCGACACGCCGAGCAGTTCGGCCAGCGTCATCAACGGCAGCGGCGCCGACAGGAGCGGTACGAGATTGACCGGCTCGCCGAGCGGGATCGCGTCGACCAGCCGCGTCACCCGCTCGCGGATCCGCGTCTCGATATCGCCCAGCCGGCCGGGCGCCAGCGCGGGCATGACGAACTTGCGATAGCGGGTATGCACCGGCGGATCGCGCGAGATGAACGGCACGCCGATCGCCGATTCCCCTGCGCCGGTCAGCCCCACTTCATTCTCGTTGAAGATGCGGTGGCCGCCATTTTCGTGCGCCGAGGAAAACAGCTGCGGCTGGCGCGACACCTCGACGATGTCGGCGTGGCGCAGCACCGACCAGAAACCGGCGCCATCGGTTTCCGGCGTCCAGTGGACCGGATCTTCGCGGCGCAGCGCCGCGAAGAGGTCCCAGGGCACCCCGGCCTCGTACAGGCCTGGATCCTTCAGGTCGGTTTGCAGCAATGTTGCCATGATCAGAAACTCACCCGGGCGGAGAGGCCGTAGGTTCGCGGCATCGCCGGAACCAGGAAGTTGTAGGGAAAGCCGGCACCGCGAAGATCGAGCCCATAGGCATAGGTGCGCGCGTTGAGCAGGTTGTTGGCGAATGCCTTGAAGGTGAAGCGGTCGACGGTGAGTGCGGCGGTTAGGTTCACCTTGGCATAGCCTTCCTGCTGCAGTTCGCGGTTCTGCTGCGCCGTGCCCACGGCGTTCACCGCGTTGAACGGCGAGAAATATTGCCGCGAGAAATAGGCAACGCTGGGCGACAGGGTCAGGCCGGTGGTGCCCCGCCGGAACAGGGTCAGGTCCGCCCCCGCCTGCGCCGTGAAGCGCGGCGCGAACGGCAGGTCGTTGCCGGACAGGTTGGTGCCCTGAAGGGTCAGTTCCTTGTAGGTCGAATGGAGATAGCCGGCGGCAGCGTTCAGGGTCAGCGTCGGCGCCACGCGAAGCCGCGCCTCACCCTCCACCCCATAGACTTCGGCCTTGGGCGCGTTGACCAGGAAGGAGACCGGTCCCGGCCGCGTATCCTGCACCTGCTGGTTGCGATAGTCATAGTAGAAGCCGGCCATCGACAGGGTCAGTGCATTGTCGAGATAGCGGCCCTTCAGGCCCACCTCATAGGCGTTGACCCGCTCGGGATTGATGTAGTTGATGCCCGCCGACGAGGTATAGCCGCCGCCGTTGAACGCGCCCGAGCGGTAGCCGCGATTGTAGCTGGCATAGACGAGCGTGCCGTTGTCGAAGGTATAGCTGAGCGACACCCGCCCCGTGAGCGCATTGTTACGGCCATCCAGCTGGTAGCGCGCCGCGGGGTTGTAGGCACAGGTGCCAGGCACAGTGGGGCACGGCACCGTCGTCGCAAGCGGCGTCCGGGCGCCATCGACATTGCCGGCGAAGAGATAGGCATAGCCGTCACGATACTGGCTGCGGTCCCAGGTATAGCGGGCGCCGAGCGTGAGGGTCAGCTTGGGGGTGAGCGCATAATCGCCCTGTGCAAACACCGCATAGGAGCGGCGGACCTGGCGATAATGCTGGAAGAAGCCGCCGTTGATCGTCGGCGCGATCGCCTGGCCGATGTTGAACGTGTTGTCCGTGATCGTCTCGTCCCAGCCGTAGAAGCCGCCGCCGACCAGCTTCAGCTTGCCCGCAGCATAGTTGAAGCGCGCTTCCTCGCTGAACTGCTGGAACTTCGACTGCCAGTTGATGTCGAGAATGTCGAGAGGCGAGCCGTCGGCAGCCTGTTGCAGATTCTGCTTGCCGCCGTCCCGCGAGGTGATCGAGGTGAAGGTGAGCGCAGGGGAGACAGTGTAGGCGATCGTCGCCGATCCGCCATAGGCCTCGGTCTTGTTCAGGCCGATGCGGTTCTCGTTGACCTGGAAGAAATCCAGCCCGCTGCGATAGGGCAGCAGCCCTTGCACGGCAGCCTGGCTGCCGCGATCGCGGCCCCCATAAACTTTGAGCTTGATGTCGAGCGGCCCAGCGCCCGGCCGGATGCGCAGGGTCGCGCGGCCCTGCAGCGTGTCCTGCGAATTGGCGTCGCGGCCACCGGGATAGACATTCTGGATCTGGCCGTCGCCCTTCACATAGTTCCCGGCGATCCGCACGCCCAGTTCGTCTTCCACCATCGTCGCTTCGATCGCGGCCTGGGCAGTGACGGTGTTGAAATTGCCGTACCCGGCCTCGGCATAGCCCTGGTTGCCGCTCAGCGTCGGCGTCTTGGTGATGAAGTTGATCGCGCCGCCGGTAGTGTTGCGGCCGAACAGCGTGCCCTGCGGCCCACGCAGCACCTCTACACGTTCCATGTCGAACAGGCCCATGCCGTGCGCGGTGCGGCTCGCGAGATAGACATCGTCGACATAGACGCCGATCGGGGACGCCTGGTTCGA
This sequence comes from Sphingomonas azotifigens NBRC 15497, assembly GCF_002091475.1. Lineage (GTDB taxonomy): Bacteria > Pseudomonadota > Alphaproteobacteria > Sphingomonadales > Sphingomonadaceae > Sphingomonas > Sphingomonas azotifigens. The sequence continues at coordinate 3,025 of NZ_BCTR01000015.1, read as the reverse complement.
GTTGTACTCGTTGGCGACGCTGATGCCGCGCAGCGAGAAGTTCGGCTGGGTCGATCCATAGGGACTGCTGACCTGAAGGTTCGGCACCGCCGTCGCCAGGCTGGCGGAGTTGACGATTCCCTTGCTGGCCAGCGTGTCGCCCCCGATCGCCGAAATGGCGATCGGCACGGTGAGGATCGATTCCGCCCGCCGCTGTGCCGTGACGATGATCTCCCCGTCGCCCGCCGCGCTCGCCTGCGCCGGCGGCGTGGTCTGATCGGGTGCAGCCGGGTCGGTGCCCGTTGCGGACTGCGCATAGGCCGACACGGGAAGTATCGATGCGACCCCTGCAAGCAGCGCAGCGATGATGCTGGCCTTCATGGTGCCTCTCCATTTTTCGATGAGGCTCTGTTGCGGCCTCTTCCACTCGAGGGTGTAGCCCAGCCCGCCGCCAAGCGCGTTGCACCGACTTGCCGCGCTTTTTGACATTTCTTGCGCTGCGGGCGGCAAGCGCCGGGCGATCTGATACGCCCCCATTCAAGAGCGCGGCCCCGGCATCGCGCCGACGCACAGGAGAGTGACATGCAGTTTGACGGGCTGTTTTCGATGACCATCGGTGGGCGCGCGGTTGCCGGCGAGCACCGGTTCGACGTGCTCAATCCCGCCACCGAAACGCCGATCGCGCAGGCCCCCGACGCCACAAGCGCCGAACTGGATGCCGCCGTCGCTGCGGCACGCGCGGCTTTCCCCGGCTGGGCCGACACGCCAATCGCGACGCGCCGCGCGCTGCTGGAGCAACTGGCCAATGCGCTGATGGCCGAAATCGACGGCTTCACCCGCCTCCTGACCGCGGAGCAGGGCAAGCCCCATGCTGATGCCCGTTCCGAGATCCTCGCCTCCGCCTATTGGCTGCAAGGGGCGGCGACCCTGGACCTGCCGGTCACCGTCAACGAAGACAGCGCCGAACGCTACAGCGAGACGCGGCACGTGCCGATCGGCGTGGTCGGCGCGATCGCGCCGTGGAATTTCCCGATGGTGCTGGCGATGTTCAAGCTGGGCCCGGCGCTGCTGGCGGGCAACACCGTGGTGCTGAAACCCTCGCCCTTCACGCCGCTGACGACGCTGAAATTCGGCGAACTGGCGGCGACGATCCTGCCCGCCGGCGTGCTCAACACCATCAGCGGCGGCGACCGGCTCGGCCCTTGGCTGACCGAACATCCCGGCATCGATAAGGTGAGCTTCACCGGCTCGACCGCCACCGGCCGCCGGGTCATGCAGAGCGCCTCGGCGACGCTCAAGCGCGTCACACTGGAACTGGGCGGCAACGATCCCGCGATCGTGCTGGCCGATGCGGATGTGGAGGCGCTGGCCGAGCGGCTGTTCTGGGCCGCCTTCACCAATAACGGGCAGGTCTGCATCGCCACCAAGCGCATGTATGTGCACGAGCAGGTCTATGATCGCCTGAAGGACGCGCTGGTCGCCTATGCACGCACGGTGAGGTTGGGCGACGGTGCCGAGCAGGGAACGCAGTTGGGGCCGATCAACAATGCCGTGCAATATCGCCGGGTGCTCGATCTGATCGCGGATGCGCGCGAGCAGGGCTATCGCTTCCTGACCGGCGACGCACCGCATGAAGGACCAGGCTATTTCGTCCCGGTGACGATCCTCGATAATCCGCCCGAAACGAGCCGGATCGTCCAGGAGGAACAGTTCGGCCCGGTGCTGCCGCTAGTGAAGTTTCGCGATATCGACGAGGTGATCGCCCGCGCCAATGCAAGCGACTATGGGTTGGGCGCCTCGGTCTGGGGCAGCGACGAGGATGCCGCGCTCGCGGTGGCACGGCGGATCGCCAGCGGCACGGTGTGGATCAACGAGACCCAGCATCTCAGCCCCCTCGCTGCCTTTGGCGGGATGAAGCAATCGGGACTCGGGGTGGAAGGCGGCGTGGAAGGGCTACTTGAATATACCAATGCCCAAACGGTCGTTCGCCGTCGCAATGCATCCACCTGATCGTCGCGTTGCTCGCAGATCTCGGCTTCATGCCTCGACGTGATAGCTCCCCCTGAAGAGAGCGGCAATGCCCCTGCCAGCTTGGCGATGGTTGGCACCCGGTTAAAACTCGACTGTCGGTCCGGCTGCATTGGCGTGAACGCCGAGATCTAATCCGTTTCCACGATGAGTCCAGGATGTGTGACCTGTCTTGACGGCCCCACAAACGGATGGAGCATTGCGCCTGACGTCCACGCGCGCGTCGTGACCGATGCCGATGGTGATCAATGGTGGAGCGCCGACGTACCGCGCGGGGTCGGCAAGCCCAATGCCGAGTCGCGCTGGCGCATGCGACTCGTGCGACCGGGCGCGATCGAGCTGGAGGCGACGATCGGATCACGGATCGATGATGATCCTCAGATCATGGTCGATGGCCGCGACCTTGAAGGCCGCATTGTCGCGAGCGTCGAGCGATTGGCGGCGTGCGTGGCCGAAGTAGGGCTTGGCGGCCCGGCGCTGCTGGCGATCGGCTTCGAAGGCGTCGAGCATGTCGAGCTGAACCGATCGAGATCAACGGCAAGCGCGTCGCCGCTGGCTATGAGGTCAAACGCCTGCTTGGTCCCTCGAAATTTCCGGCAGGGCTGTTCCGCAATAATGCCCATGCCGAGCTGTCAGCGGTCATCTTCACCAACGCCTGCGCGCTCAGCAAATTCAATCGCGTCGCGCTGACCCGCGGCATGCAATCGCATGTTGGCCGCTGTGTGCGATACGGGCGCTTTTATGATCGCAAGCCTGGCGCGCTCGAAGGCATTCCCTTCTGCTTCGATGTGCTCTCCGACGACTATCGTGCGCTCTGGCCGCAGGGTTGGGAACCATGGTGTGCCGAACTGGAAGTCTTTCACAACCCATTCCCGCGCCATCCATTGCCGACCGAACTGCTCCCCGAGGCCAGCCACTGGCTGGAAGTCGATGGCGCGATGGACTGCCGCCACTACTACGACACCGACATTCTATGGTCGCACTCACTGATCATGGCCGCCGACGATCCAATGCCTGA